>NZ_JAIZBG010000001.1:3282500-3620328 GCF_022267325.1 Leptospira sanjuanensis | reverse complement strand
GTTTCTATAAGCGTTGTCCGATCGGTCGTACGCGTTCGGTTCGAAGACGGCCCAGACTCCGAAGTAGTCCGGTTGAATGTGCAGAAATTGTCCTAAGGCATCGACGAACATCGGACGGTTCGGTCTCGTCTTTTCCAGAACGGCCTTGAAGCTGCGCACTGCCCCGAGTCCTACATTCAAGAATTGTGATATTTCTCTCGTATATTTTTCGGAGGCGAGTCTCGCTCCCGATTCGGCTTCCTGTTTGAGTCTTTGATAAGCGACAATGGAATTGATCGTCGTCACTAAAAGCGCGCCCACGGTCAATAAAGCGGTGAGGATAATGGAGATACGGGCGCGAATGCCGAGTTTTCGTTTTTTGCCGATCAGATTCTTTTTTAGGGAACCTGGACGGGAACTTTCGTTATTTCCGTTCGTATCGTGCTCGCTGGAAGGGTTGTCGCTCTTTTTCATAACGATATGCGTCGCGTTCCAAGAGAAGAAGCCGGCTGCAAAGTATTGGACGAAACGATCGAAATGGAAAGAAATTTCCTATTTGATTTAAAATAAATTTCGATTTTTTTTACGAAGGAGTTTCGGGTAATTCTCCGTAAGAAGGCGATCCATAAATTATTAACCTATCGTCATTGTATTCCGATTTGCTAACAGCGTTTAGTCTAGGATGACGCTTAACCTTTTCCGGTCCTGGAATTTACTCAAGCGAACGGGAATTTCAGATGTGTGGTTTTACTATTTTTAGCACAATTGTGTATTCTAATTTTCGAACCTGTGAAATAATCAGAAAATTATTCAAGATTATAGGATGAAAGTGGAAGGATCCGTAAAAAATCGGACCTGCGACCGGAAAAATAGGTCGAATGCGTATCAAGGTCGTTCCTTTCTTCGTTCGATTTCATCTAAGGGGTTTTTCTTGCTTTCCGCAGTATCGATACGCAATCCTATTTTTTCCTGGATGATGATGGCCGCGATCATTCTGTTCGGTTCGGTCGGATTCTCAAGAATGGGCGTTTCCCAAATGCCCGACGTGGACTTTCCCGTGGTCAACGTTTCTCTTACCTTGGTCGGAGCCAACGCGCAGGTGATGGAAACCGACGTGGTAGACCCGATCGAAGAGGTTCTGATGACGGTCGAAGGAGTCACCGAGGTGCGATCGACTTCCTCGGACGGATCGGCGACCGTAACCGTAGAATTGGAACTCAGCCGCGACGTGGATGTCGCGGTGCAGGAGATTCAAACCAAACTCGCGCAGGTTTCCAACAAACTTCCCGAAGAAATGGATCCGGCTGTGATTACGAAATCCAATCCGGATGACATCCCGATCATCTGGGTTTCGGTGACCGCGGTCGATAAAACCGAAAAAGAAAAGATGCTCTTTGTGAAGGATTTTCTGAAGGATAAGTTTCAGAAGATTTCCGGAGTGGGCGAGATCATTCTCGGCGGTTACGTGGATCGGACGATTAACGTTTATCTGGATCCGATCAAACTTTCGAGAAACGAAATCGCCGTCGACGACATCGTCAACACGTTGAAGGAACAAAATCTCGAAGTTCCCTCCGGTCGACTGGAAAATAAAACGAGCGAGATCAGTCTCCGCGCAGTGGGAGAGGTTCCGACCGCAGAGCAATTCGGAAATATCTTTTTGAATTCGAGAAGCGGTTCTCCCTTGTTTCGATCCATCCGTCTGAAGGACATCGCGATCGTAGAAGACGGGTTAGGCGAAGTGCGGAGAGTTTCCCGTTTTAACGGAATTTCCTCCGTCGCAATCGGGATTAAAAAACTCAAAGGGGCGAATGCGGTTCAAGTCGGAGATCTTGTTAAGGCAAAGGTGAAGGAATTAAAGCCGAAACTTCCGAAAGGTTACGATCTTACGGTTTCCAACGATAACACGGGTTATATCCGAGACAGCGTGAACGAACTCGAATTCACTCTGATCTTTTCCGCGATTCTTACCGGATTCGTCTGCCGTTTGTTTTTGGGGAATTGGAAAAGTACGGGGAACGTGCTTCTTGCGATTCCTACTTCGGTGATCGGGACGTTTTTGTTTTTATACTTCGCCGGTTTTACGATCAACACGTTCACGATGTTGGGTTTGTCCCTTGCGACCGGGATCGTGGTCGACGACGCGATCATGGTTCTCGAAAATATTACGCGACATCGGGAAATGGGCAAGTCTTGGTTCGACTCCGCCTTGGACGGCGCTTCCGAAATCCGTTTTGCCGCTTTGGCGGCCACGTTAGCCGTCGTTGCGATCTTTCTTCCCGTCGCGTTTATGAAAGGAATCATAGGAAGATACTTTTTGGAATTCGGCGTCACCATTTCCGTCGCGGTGCTTCTTTCCCTTTTCGAAGCGTTGAGTTTTACTCCGATGCGCGCTTCTTTGTACAGCGAAGGTAAAAAGGAGAATGGAAGGAGATCCTATCTTTCCTCCGTGTTTTCCGTAGACGCGCGCGATTCTTGGAATCGTTGGATTTCAAGGGTTTCGATTTTCAAAAGAATGGACCCTACGATCGAGCGTTTTCTGGATTACGGCACGGGTTTATACGCTCGCTCGATCGACTTCGTATTAAAATATCCTAAATCGATTCTGTATGGAACGACATTTTTGTTTCTTATATCGCTCGGTTTTTTCTTTCTTTTAAAGAAGGAATTCATTCCTCCGCAGGACATGGGGCGTTTTATCGTGCGTGTGCGTTTGCCTCTAGGTTCTTCTTTGCAAAGAACGGACGAAGCCATGAAGAAAGTGGAGCAATATCTCATCCAAAGGAAGGAAATCGACAAGTATATTTCCAACGTGGGAGGTTTCGGAGGAACCGAAGCGAACGCCGGAATGTTCTTTATCACGATGAAGGAAATGGGACACAGACCGAAAAATCCCAAGACAGGAAGAGAAATCACGCAGGCGGGTCTTTTCGGAATTTTACGAAAGGATTTGAAGGAACTCGTTCCGGAAGCCACGTTTTCGGTGCAGGACCTTTCGCAGAGGGGATTCTCCGCGGGAAGGGGATATCCCGTCGAACTCGTGTTAACCGGTCCCGATTGGCAGACGTTATCCGCCCTTTCGGTTCAAATATTAGAAAAATTGAAAGAAAGTAAAACCGTTTTGGACGTGGATACGGATTACGTCGCGGGACAAAAAGAGCTCAGGCTTGTGACCGATCGTGAGGCCGCCGCGCTTCGAGGTGTGAGTATGGCGAACGTCGGAAACACGGTGGGAACTCTGATGGGCGGTAAGAACGTGAGCCGTTTTACGGAGAATGGTCGGAGCTACGATGTGCGCGTTAAAATTCAAAAGGATAAGGGAGAAACGATTGCGGTAATCCCGGACATCAGCGTACGCAACACTTTCGGAGAATTCGTAAAACTGAAGGAAGTCATAAGCATTCAGGAAAAGGAAGCGCTGAAGACGATCACCCGAATCAACCGCGAACGTGCGATCCGCGTTTTCGGAAATCCGACTCCAGCCCTAGGTCAAACCGCTTCGACGGAAAAAGCTCTGGAGATCGCGCGATCGATCCTGCCGGAAGGATATTCGGTTTCGGTGACAGGTTCGGCAAAAACCGCAAAAGAATCGGGAGAAAGTCTGACTCTTGCGTTGCTCTTCGGAATTCTTCTTTCGTATATGATTCTTGCAAGTCAGTTCAACAGTTTGAAACAGCCTCTTTACATTCTTTTGGCGATGCCTTTCAGTTTTACGGGCGCGTTAGTCGCTCTTTATTTGTTCGGTCAGTCGTTCAACATGTATAGTTTTATCGGATTGATTCTTCTTTTGGGATTGGTGAAAAAGAATTCGATTCTTCTTGTCGAGTTCGTCAATCACGTTCGAGCCACGGGTAAAAGCATTCAGGAATCCATTCGGGAAGGTTGTCCGATTCGTTTGCGTCCGGTTCTGATGACTTCCTTCAGTTCGATCGCGGCGGCGATCCCTCCCGCATTGGCGCTCGGACCCGGAGCCGAAACGAGAATTCCGATGGCGGTTACGATCCTGGGAGGGATGACTCTTTCGACTCTCATCACTTTGTTGGTGGTTCCAGCGGCGTATTATCTCGGTGAAACGAAAAAAGAAGAAGCGACTGCAAAGACTTCGTTCGTTTTTCCCGAACCTTCGCCTTCCGTTCCTAAAAATAAAAAAACAAAAAAATGATTTCGAAAAACATTATAAAAAAAGAATATAATTATTCGAGCTTCGCATTGACCGCAATTCTGTTTTCGGTTTTGATTGCGGGTTGTACGGACGACTCCGCGATCCGAACCAACGACGGAGTCGTGGAACCTCGCTTGGAAGAAGTCACAGGAGTGACGACCGGAAAAATCCGGAACATTTCTCCCGAACAAGAATTGAATATCGACGAACTCTACGCATACGCGGTCGAACGGACGGAACGGATCGCGCTCAAAGAAGAGGCGATTCAACAGGCGGATTCGCAAAAGGCGGCGGCCTTCGCGTCCTTCTTCCCTTCTTTGTCCCTGGTATATAACAAATTTTATCGGATTCCCGGACCGAATTCTCACTTTAACCCGTATTATACGGAGCCGAACCCGTATACAGGAGGATCTTCTTCGAGCAGCTTGCCTCCGACGGTCGGCCCCGGGACGAGACTTTTGTTGTCGATTCCGATCCTGAACGGGGTAAGTCAATATACGACATACAAAGCGGCGGGCGCTCTTACTAACGTGAGAATGAACGAGGCTCGTTACGAATCCGGCCGGCTGTATCTGGAAATCGCACAAGCATATTATAATGTTCTCCAGTTGAAAGAGATCATTCTTCTGGAGGAGAAAAAGACGGAATTGGTCCGTAAAACCATCCAAGAACGCAGAAGACTTTTTTCCTTAGGGAGAATCACGCGGGCGGATTTGAGCGGATCGGAAGCGGCTTTTTCCCGTTCCGAAGCGGGTCTGGAGGATTTTAAGTATCAGCTCAAACAAGCGGAGATGGCCTTGGAAAGTCTTGTCGGCGCGGGAGAAGGGGGACTTAGGCTTGCGATTCCCAAAGAAGCGATCGTGATTCCTCACAACCTTACGCCCGAGGAAAGAATCGCCAAACGATACGATGTCATCGCCGCAAAAGAGAATCTCAAGATGGCCGAACTCAATTTGAAAAAAGCCTGGGGAGGGCACCTGCCTTCGGTAACGTTGAACAACTATTATACGATCCCGGAACACAACACGACTCCGAACAAAGACATCACGATGCAGTTGTCGATCAACGTGCCTATATTATCCGCGGGTACGATCACCGCCGGAGTCAAACAGGCGGAATCCGCGGTACGACAAGCGGAATTGCAGTTGTCGCAGGCTAAACGCGTTGCGAGCGACGAGATTCGAAAGGCGTATGAAAGTTCTTTGAACTCGGCCCGTTTGCTATCTTTATATTCGAAAGCGCGCAACTCCGCCGAATCCAATCTCAGCAGTCAAAGAAGGGGATTCAGTTTTAAAACCGCTTCCCGTTTGGAACTTCTGGTTTCGGAAACCTCCTTCTTGGATTCGGAAATCGCGTATCGAAAAGCGTATTATCAACATTCCTTAAATACGATTTGGTATTCCGTTGCGATCGGCGAGCTGCCGAAATTAAAAAAATCGAAAGAAGAGGATAAGACCGGGGGTTAGTTCTTTTTGTACGCTTGACATCTCTTCTCGATGGTTTTAACTATTGGGCATAGTTGAGAGGTAAAAGTCCCCATGATTATCAGTAATTACTTTCAGGACAATGATGATATCAAACTCGTGTTCGACGAGTTGATCGATTGGGATGAAATTGTCCACGCTTACGAGCATAAATTCGAAGACGCGGAAGAATATAAGAAATCCGGAAACGACAGATTGGCATACGCTCCTTCGAGCGTGGAAGAAGCCAAAGAATACTATAAGTCCGTTTTGGAATCCTTGGGCGAGATTATGGGAGAATTCGTCGCTCCCCGCAGCAAGGAAATGGATAAGATCGGACTCAAGTATGAAAACGGAAAAGTGACGTTTCCGAAAGCGCAGGAAGAATGTTACAATACGCTTCGTGACGCCGGTTTGATGCCGATTTCGATCAGCAGAAAATACGGAGGAATGGGTTTGCCCGCAACGGTTCAATCCTTCATGTGCGAGATCGCGGCGAGAGCCGATGCGGCCTTCTGTCTTGCATACGGAAACATCAACATCGTGGAGATCATGGAACGTTATGCGTCACCGGAAATGTGCGAAAAATGGCTTCCCGATATTTCCGCCGGAAAATACAGCGCGGCGATGGCATTGACCGAACCGAACTACGGATCGGATCTTCCGAACGTTCAGACAAGGGCGACTCAAGACGCGAACGGAGTATGGAGAATCAACGGTGCAAAACGTTTTATCACGCATGCCTGCGGTTACGTAAACGCGCCTTCCGTCATTCTTACGTTAGCGAGAACCGGATCGCCCGAAAGCGGCGCGCGAGGTTTGTCTTTCTTTCTCGTAAAAGGAAGCGACGTTCATATCGCAGGCGTGGAACACAAGATGGGACTCCATTGTTCTCCCACTTGCGAAGTCGTGTTCGACAACGCACCGGGAGAATTGATCGGTAAAACCGGATACGGTCTCGTAAAGTATTCGATGGGAATGATGAACGCGGCGCGACTCACGATCGCAACCCAGTCTTTGGGAATCGCAACCGCCGCGTATTACGAAGGTAAGAAATACGCATCGGAAAGAATTCAATTCGGAAAACCGATCGAACAAATTCCCGCGGTCAGAAAGATTCTCGATCGTATGGAACGGGAGATTCTCGCGACACGAGTTCTCATCGCCGAAACGGGAAAGGCGATCGATTTATATCATTGGCCGAAAGAACATCTCATCAAAGTGGAGGGCAAATCAGAACGGGACGTGAGCCAGGATGAAAGTATTCGCCGTTGGGAAAAACTCGCCGATCTTTTTACACCGCTCAGCAAATACTACGCTTCGGAAGGATGCGTTTCCATCGCGTCGGATGCGCTTCAAATTCACGGAGGAAGCGGTTACACCGAAGACTACGACGTGGCGCGGATCTACAGAGACAGCCGAATCACTACGATCTACGAAGGAACGACTCAGCTTCAAGTCGTCGCGGCGATCGGAGGAGTGGTTTCGGGAATGTCACCGACCGGACAACTCAGACAATATGGGGAAGGAGAACTTTCCAAATTCTCCGCCTCGGACGATCTGAAAAAAGTCTGGAACGACCTGGATGCGGCCGTCGCTCTTTTTAAATCGATCCACGACGGAAGCGTGAAGGATTCTTTAGCGTTTGAAGTGGTGGAGATCGCGGCGCGGTTTCTCTGCGGAATGCTCTTGGAAAGATCTCTCAAGGTTTTGAGCGGAAAAGAATTAGAAAAACGGAAAGCGATTTCCCAGGCTTATAATTTGGACAGCATAGCGGTTTCCAGCGCGAATCTGATCAAGCTGGAAAGAGCTTCCAAACAAGCGGTTCCCGCTTAACGAAACGATGACTTCGCCGAGAAAGAACGGCTCGGCGAAGCTTTAAAAGAATATTCGAATATTCTTATTTTCTTAAAGTCTCCGTGGCGCTTCCGCCTGCCCAGGTTCCTTCCAAAAGTCTGCCCCCGTTTTTCACTTCGTAGATCACAGGATCGTTTTGTCCCCAATCCACGGTCAACGTAGTTCCATCCAGAGTTCCGGTTCCCGTAAAGGTTTGTCCGGCAACGGTCCAAGTAAAAAGATATTCTCCGTTCGATTGGGTGATCGTCACGCTTCCGCCGTAAGAGGAGCCGTCCGGATTGGTTCCGGCGACCCGATACTTCCCGCTGATGGAAGAAGCGTTTATTTGGCCGATCTGAGCGGTTGCGGTCGAGATAAAACCGAACACCAGAAGAACGAGGAAAAATCTTGAGATGATTCGAAACATTTGCGTATTCTCCTTAAAGAGTGGAAGAAATCTGCACGTGTTTTTAAAAAAGTCAATTCATTATTGCGAAAAACAAAACGGTTATACAGAAATTATTTCTTCGGAGCTAAAACGGAATCAAACGAAGTCTGCGGAAAGAATCGGTTCCATTATAAGAACAGGTTATAAAATGATTTGATCGAAAAGATGAAGTCTGAAAGATTCGATTCTCCGAAACCGGAAAACGAAATGCGGGAGAATCTAACATCATGTTTGGATGGAATTATATACAATTCGATTCGATGACTCATGTAATTGTTTATAAAAACGGAAAAGTTTCCAAAGAAGGACGAGGTCTTTCATTTTTTTATTTCGCTCCCACGAGTTCGATCGCGGCGATTCCGTTGGGAAGTAACGATCTTCCCTTTATCTTCAACGAATCCACGAACGATTATCAAACCGTTTCGATTCAGGGGCAGATTACGTATAAGATTTCCAATCCGAAGTCTTTGTCCGAACTTTTGGACTTCACGGTGGATTCCAACGGAACGTACAAGAAGAACGAGATCGAAAAGTTGAACCAGAGGATCATCAACTACGCGCAGACTTCGACCTCTTCCTTTATTCACGGGATCGGTCTGAAGGATTCGATCCGTTCCGCAAAGACGATCGAAACGCAAATTCTTCAGGGCTTGCAGACTTCGAGTGCGATTTCCACGTTGGGGATCGAAATTCTGAACGTGAACATTCTCGCGATCCGTCCGAATCCCGAAATGGAACGGGCTTTGGAAACGGAAACGAGAGAACGTCTTCAGCAGGAAGCGGATCAAGCGATTTATGAAAGAAGAAATTTCGCGGTGGAACAGGAACGCAAGATCAAAGAAAGCGAATTGAACACCGAGATCGCCGTCGAGGAAAAGAAAAAACAAATTTCCGAAAAGCAGATGGAGGCGAAGATTCTCGAAGCGGACAACAAACGAAAACTCAGAGAGATGCAGGTTCAGGCCGACATCGCCGTCGAAGAACAAAGAAAAAAGTTCATCGAGATGAAAACAGCCAACCAGAAAAAGGAAGCCGAAGCGCAGGGTTTCGTTACGGAAACGACTCTGAAACCGTTCCGCGATATCGACTGGAGAACGTTAGTCGCCTTGAACAACAACCCCGATCCGAAATTCAACATCTCGCTCGCCTTTAGACAACTCGCGGAAAACGCGGAAAAGATCGGAAGCTTGAACATCAGTCCCGATTTGCTGGAAAATCTTCTTCAGGAAAAGAAAGATTCCAAAAAATGAAGGTCGAATACGCGATCATCGTTAAGAACAAAACGCGCCTGGAAACTTTGATCGAACGGTTCAACACGAAACAGCAGGCGCGTTTTTATATCGAAAGGCTCGGTGGAAGGTTCGAAGAATACGAAGCGGAACACGAGATCTTTCACGAATCCTTGGATCTCGTTCAGAAGAGGATCTCGAAAAAGATCAAATCCAAAATCGTGGAACGGATGTATGTTCCTTCGTTTCTTTTTTCGCAAAAGAACGTGATCGTTACGATCGGTCAGGACGGCCTGGTCGCGAACACGGCGAAATATTCGAAAGGAGTTCCGATCGTCGCCGTCAATCCGGATAAGGAACGATACGACGGTGTTCTGCTTCCGTTCGATAAGAATAATTTTATGCACGCGGTCGAAAACGTGATGGAAGGAAATTTTACTTCCAAGACGGTTCGTTTCGCCGAAGCAAAACTCAACGACGGTCAACGGCTGCTCGCGTTCAACGACTTGTTTATCGGTCCTTCTTCCCATACTTCCGCGAGATATAAGATTTCGTACAATCGGAATCTGGAAGAACAATCTTCGAGCGGGATCATCGTTTCCACTCCTGCTGGTAGTACCGGTTGGCTCAGTTCTATATTCAATATGGCTTATGGAGTTACGGGACTGTTTGAAAAGGAATTAACGCTCAAACGTCCCGCATTGCAGGAAGATCAGCTTTTGTTCGCCGTGCGCGAGCCGTTTCAAAGCGTCCGAACTCAAATCGGAATCACCGCGGGCGTTCTTACGGAAAGATTTCCGTTGACGATCGAGTCGTTGATGCCCGCAGGCGGGGTTATTTTCAGCGACGGAATCGAAAGCGATTATCTTAAGTTTAATTCCGGTTCGATCGCTACAATCGGAGTTTCTTCGGAAAGCGCGACCTTGGTCGTAAAATCCTAAACTGAGTCTCGTTTTTACGATTCAAGGCTTTCGACTTTGATCCGGAAAACCTGCGGTAGGGATGCGGAGCGTGCGAAGCAGTCGTCTCGTTAGAGACGACCGAAGGCGAAAGCCGAAGCGCGGAGCAAGCCCGGTCCTGCGTGTTCGATTTCAGTATCGAATTACGAATCCGTTCGCAGGAACCGCCCGATCTTCCCTAAGTTGCGGGCGCGTCCATCTTGGAAAGAATTTCGCGGATCTTGTCTTCGCTTCCTTTCGGAGTGAGAATCAAAAGAACATCACCTTCTTCTAATTTAGTTTTTCCTGTTGGAACGATATGTCCGTCGCCGCGGTAGATCAAGGTGATCAGAGAGTTTTCCGGAAAGTTCAACGAATACACGAACTTGCCGACCGAATTCGAACCGTAAGGAACGATGAATTCCAAAAGATTGGAATCGCTCTGTTCCCGATTTTCGAATTCGAACGGATACGAAGCTCTTTGTTCCAAAGGCGCGTCCAATCCGAGCCAGCGGACGACTTGAGGAACGCTCGTTCCTTGAAACAACAGGGAAATTAAAACGGTAAAGAATACGAGATGGAAAATCTTATCGGAGCCTTCCACGCCTTGTGCGAACGGAAATGTCGCGAGAATGATCGGGGCCGCTCCTCGAAGTCCGATCCAAGAGACCAATAACTTCTCCCGAAAATTATAACCGGACCGAAAGAGTGAGATGAACACCGCGATCGGTCTCGCAAAAAAAACGAGAAAGAGGGAAAACAAAATTCCCGTTCCGAACAACGGAGGGATTCTGCTCGGATAAACGAGCAGGCCCAACGTTAAGAACATGATGATCTGCATGAGCCAAGCGATTCCGTCTAAGAAGCGGAGATTACTTCGTTTGTGAACGAAGGACTGATTTCCTAAAACGAGCCCCGCGATATAAACCGCTAAGAACGGGTTTCCTCCGATCAATTCGGTCGCAGAATACACGAACAACACGGAAGCCGAAATTAAAACCGGATATAACCCTTCGTATTCGAGTTTGATTCGATTGAGTCCCTTGTAGATCACGTAGCCGAACGCTACGCCCGCCGCCGATCCAATGGAGAATTGCATGAGAATGTGAAGCGCCAATTCTCCCGCTCTCGGAGGTTGCGGTCCTAACAAACTGAGAATACTTACGGTTAAAAGAACAGCTAACGGATCGTTGCTTCCCGATTCGAGTTCGAGCAAGGATGTAAGTCCTTTTTTCATCCCCGTGTTTCTGGTTCTGAGGACGTTGAAAACCGCGGCGGCGTCCGTCGACGAAACGACCGCACCCAATAAGAAGCCGATGATCGGAGAAAACCCGAGAACGTAAACGGAAAAGAGTCCCATCGTCGCCCATGTGATCAAAACGCCCAGGTTTCCTAAGACGATTCCTTTCCAGAGAACGGGTTTTATCTTTTGCCATTCCGTTTCCAAACCGCCGGAGAAGAGAATGTATGCCAACGCGATCGAGCCGACTTGCCTTGCCAGAAGAGGATTGTCGAAGTCGATTCCGCCGGGTCCATCGGACCCGGCGGCCATTCCGATCAGAAGAAAGAGGAGAAGAGAGGGAACCCCGAATTTGGAGGAAACGCGCAGAAGCCCGATACTGAGAATGATCAGGCCGGATAAAACAAGAGTGCCGAATTCAAATTCCATTCAATACCGTAAGAGTAGGATTCCATAAAGTTTGGGTTTTCAGAGATTGCTGATTAGACCCTGAAAGTCCGAATTTAGAACTTTCTATCCTTCCTTTTTTCCAAAAAATAGGAAATGGTACAAGGAATTTTTTCCAATTCGTTTCGGCTGATCGCGGCGATTTCATTTTCCTCTGTTCTCTTTCCGTTCTTTTTTGCTTTTAAAAGAGGGGAATGCGGCTTAACAGCTTGGAACATGAAAATTCGTTCGCGCGCGAGCGGATTTTATGCGACTTGATATATTCTAAATATTGAATATACGGATCGAATTTTCTTTACAAAAATTCCCGGAAAATTGAAGTTCGGAACGGGAGGGAAAGTATGTATATTCCAAAAGCGTTCGAAGAAACCGATGAAAATAAGTTGATCTCGTTTATACGTGAAAATCCGTTCGGAATTTTGTTTTCCGCCGACGATACTTCCTTGGAAGCGTCTCATCTCGTGTTTCATCCGGAAAAGGACGAATCCGGCAGGTTATTTCTCTACGGACATTTTGCAAAAGTCAACGATCACTGGAAGAAGGTTCGCGATCGGGTTTTGGTCGTTTTTTCCGGTGCGCACTGTTACGTCTCTCCGACTTGGTTGGGAGAACCTCATACGGTTCCCACATGGAATTATGCCGCCGTTCACGTTACCGGGAATCTTACGCTTTTGGATGAAGCGGATTCTCAGAAACGGATTGGGCAGTTAGTCGCTTCCTACGAAACGAATCCTTCTTCCGAATGGAAATTGGATTTTAACGATTCTTTCTTCCGAAATCTCGTGCAAAAAGGGATTGCGGCGTTTCAAATCGAAGTCACGAAGATGGAAGGAAAGTTCAAGCTCAGCCAGAATAAGTCGACCGAGATTCAGCAACGGATTGCTTCTAACTTAGAAGCGATGACGGATGAGAATTCAAGGACGATTGCGCGTTGGATGCGTGAGAATTTGAAAGGGAAGAATTCGTAAGGAGACTTGCGGGGACTCAAATCGGAGAGCTCGGTTTTTCGGAATTTTTTGAAAAACTGTCACAGTTGTTCGACCGCCGTCTCTAAGAAATCAAATACCAGTCGAGGAAATCGTCGTGGAATGGGCGCCTTTCGAATGATCGGAGGGAAGTCATGAGGAAGAATTTTCTTTCCGCAAGCGACTTGGTCGGGAGCGAAATCCTCGGAATATCGAGGACTAATTTTCGAAAGAGATTATCCAGAGCGAGAAAGGATCTCTATCAGTTTATGAATTCGAAATGTGGGTTGGTTCGTAAGGAAAACCCGTGTCGATGCGCTCGAAAGACAAAGGGTTTTATAGAATCGGGAATCGGGAATTGGGAATCGTGAATCGTGAATCGTGAATCCGAAAGAATTGAAATTCTTCCATCATTCCTTACAAGCGATCCGGGAATGCGCGCGGGAAAAGTCGCAGTCGTTTGATGAGTATGCGGAACCGCGTTATGCTTCTTTGTATCGTAAACATAAATTCTTAATTCCTTCGGATCAATCCGATAAAATCCGGTCCTTGTTGCGGGATTCCAAATTTCGGGCGGTTTTCGGTCTGAAATAATCGTTTTGAAGTTTCGGATTGTGTCCCGAATTTTTAGAATGATCTGAATTTTTTTCGGATCGATGATCGGATTTTGTCCATTCGGAAAAACTTCGGAACCGATGTCTGTATGGGAATCTTATCACTCAACTCCGACGAGAAAATCAGTTCCAGGCTTCAAGAGATTGAAACCGAGGTCGTTACTCTTTTAGTTTCTAAGGAAACTTTATCTCGGTATCGCGAGGAGGATCGTAAAATTTTAGCGAAGAGAATTCCTATTCTTCTGAAGATTTACGGGAAATATTTAACCGCTGCGAAACGTTTGGGGAACAGGGCGGGAAAGACTTTGTATCAGCCAAGTCCCGGTCGGGGGAATATGGTTCGGATGAACGTGCGCTTGAGTACGGGAAGTTGGGCGTTGTTCGGAACGTTCGCGCAGGCACACGGGGTATCCCGCTGTTATTTATTTCGATATCTTTTGTTGTTGGATGAGGCCGGGGTTGGGGATTCTATCGTGAGAATTATGAATGAAGGAGGTCCAACATTTCACAGGAATTACAAATACATCCTCCACCTCGATCTTTTAAATAACAACATAACTCGGACCCTCGTCTGCGATCCCACCCACATATTTTACGTTTTGGATCCGCGAGACTGGTTCGACATTTAGTCAAACAGACAAACACCAACCTAAAAACAAGATTTAAAACAAACAACCTTCAACCGCTTTGAAACCAAAATTCGAAGCATAACAAAGTATGCCCGCGCGTATCAAACGCACACCCTGACTCCGCATAAGACATTCAATGCGTGGACGAGGTCTTGAAAAACTGAATCTCGACTTACTACTCACGGCAACTACCTAACAACACAAACCGGCACTTTTTTATCGAACACATTCGAAAAATCTAATTTCCTTTTAAAGAAAGCAAAAAGAGGAAAATACGCAAAATTTCCTTTCAACGAAAAACGGATTTGTAGTCTTCGAACTCCCCTTGACAGAAAAAACGACAGACTCTCATCGTGGAAGATATGGAACAACCCAGCTCCAGAGAAAGACTGATACAAACGACCGGCAAACTTCTCCAGGAAAGGGGTTACCATGGTACCGGGTTAAAGGACATTCTCAAATTAAGCGAAACCCCGAGCGGTTCCTTATATCATCACTTTCCGAACGGAAAGGAAGAATTGACCGCACAAGCGATTCAAAGTGCCGGAGAACGTCTTGAAAAACAAATCGAAACCGCTGTCGAAAATCATTCCGATCTTTACGGCGCTCTCCAAGAATTTACGAATCATCTTGCGGAGGAGCTGATCAACTCCGGTTTTCAAAAAGGATGTCCGATCGCTACGGTTGTACTCGAAGTCGCTGCCGACAACGATCGGATCCAGAAAGTCTGTTCTACTACTTATCAAAATTGGCAAAATCTGATTCAAGCTCTGTTGCATCGGTCCGGAATGGAAGAAGAGCGTGTAGAATCTGTCGCCATTCTTCTTTTGTCCGCCGTCGAGGGCGCTCTGATCCTTTGTCGAGCCCACAGAAGCGTCCAACCCCTAAAAGCAGTGGAAAAGCAGTTAGAAGGGATTTTAAGCGTATTGATTCCTGCATAAGAGAATTTCTTGACCAAAATCATCGGCAATAATAATTTTGGTAGAACGATCTATCTAGTCGAAAATTAAATCCCATTCCCGTTTGGAGGCGAAAATGAATCTTTTTATCACAGGGGCATCCGGCTTTGTAGGAGAAGCCGCCACCCGGATTCTTTCTAAAAAACACAAAGTCAAAGCGATGTCCCGTTCGGAAAAAACCGATTCCGTGATCACCAAAGCAGGAGGAGAACCGGTTCGTTCCGAATTGAATTCCGTAGACCCGAATCAACTCAAAGGAATCGACGTCGTCATTCATAGCGCTGCCTATGTGGAACAATGGGGACCGTTTCAGGATTTTTGGAAAGTCAACGTGGACGGTACGGCGCAGCTCCTCGAGGCGGCGAGAAAGGCAGGCGTAAAACGATTCATCTTTATCGGAACCGAAGCGGCTCTGTTTTACGGACAACCGATGATCGACATCGACGAAAGTTATCCATATCCGAAGAATTCTCCGTTTCCGTATTCACGCACAAAGGCGGAAGCCGAAAAACGCGTGTTAGCCGGAAATTCCTCCGAAATGCAGACGATTTCGATCCGTCCGCGTTTGATTTGGGGACCGGGCGATAAAACCGTTCTTCCCGTTCTTTTGAAAATGATCGCCGAAGGAAATTTCTCTTGGATCGACGGGGGAAAGGCTCTTACCAACACGACTCATATTTACAACTTGGTTCACGCGATCGAGCTCGCTTTGACGAAAGGACAAGGCGGTAAGGCGTATTTCGTTACAGACGACGAAGTATTCAATTTTCGTAATTTTCTCGGATCGCTTCTGCTCACTCAAAAAGTCGTAGCCCCGAATCGGTCCGTTCCGGGTTGGCTCGCTCGTTTTTTAGCGAGAATCATCGAAGCCGTTTGGAAACTTTTTGGAATCAAAAACGAACCTCCGTTGACTCGATTCAGCGCGAGCATCATGTCCCGCGATTGTACGATCAAAATCGACAACGCTAAAAAGGATTTAGGTTATTCTCCGTTGCTCAGCGTTCGTCAAGGTCTCGCAGAGATGCCGGTTCTTTGAATCGGCACGCTTTTTCTTTAGAGAAAAAAAGGAAGAATGACGAGTTCGGTCTGAAATTGGAAAAAAAGGATTCGGACGGATATTTGGTCGAGCTGATCTGTTAAACGAAGTGGAGGTATTTTCGATCCGCGATCGGGAATCGGAAATATGTCTACTTTCTTCGGCGTTTGAATTTCACAATTTTCGGTTCTTTTTACTTTACAATTTGCGGAACTGCCTTAAATCAGTCGGCATCTTTCGCGTCTTCTAACGCTAACGGCAGCGCGAGAATCAAGGAAAAACCAGTTCCGTTTTCGAAACAGCCGCAATGCCGAATCCGAGAAATAACATCCCGCAGCCGCTCGCTCAAGAATTCATCAAAACGATTCGGCTTCTCGCCTTATCCGGAAAAAAGAATTTTCGCAATTATTTGATCGATCCGCTGACATACGCTGGTTGGGAAAAGGAGAAGTCGCATTCCGCACAAACCTCCGCAAAAATTATCGATAAGATTCAGGCCGATTCTCTTGATCCCGCTTATGTTCACACGATCGGTCTGAATTGCAAACGCCTCGTGTCGCACGCTCTTGGGGAGAATTTGTCCGCGGTAGGGGACAGTTGCATTTTCTTTTTGGAAAAAATTCAGGAACAGGAAGCGGTCGCGGAAAGTAAAGAAGCGATCGAATTTTTTTCTCTGATCGAAAAACCTTTGGCGGATTTCCGGGAGCTCAACCGTACTAAAAGCGAAAAACTGTTCGAGGACTCGATCAAGAATTTTTCTCCCGAAGAATTGAAACACGTTTTGGAACCGGTGAAACTCGACACACATCGTCAGAAGGTTTATCTGGACGCCGAGGTTCATCGGCTTTACAACATGATTCTCGTAGCGACCAAATCGAACGATCTTCCGAAGTGTAAAAAATTATTATCTTCTTATATTATAAAATTCAGTGATTCCGAGGATTACAATCTTCAGGAAGTGGAAAATCTGATCGGCGCTCTCGCAAAACGGGACGTTTCGTTTAAGGAGAATCTCCGGGATTCTCTCGCGATAGAACTCTATTATCTCATTACCAAGGGAATTCTCGAAGGTAATCCGAGAAAGGCGATTCAGGGAATTCGAAAATACGCGCATATCTTCGAAGGAGATCCGAACGCGAAATATTATTACGAAATCGACGGATTGGAAAGGAAACTCTACGCGATCATACGGGAAAAAGACATGATGAAAGACATCAAGAAGGGAATATAAATGGCGACACTTACGATTCAGGAAAAAAAAGAAGGAAATCTTTTGGTTCTTCAAATTCAAGGAGAGATCGACGCGAAAACCGCGCCGGATTTGAAATTGAAATTGGAATCCTCCATCGGAAACGGCGCGACAAAGATCGTATGCGACTTCTCCGGAGTTTCTTACATCGCTTCGGCGGGAATCGGGGTTCTCAACTCCATTCTGAAATTCTTAAAGGAAAAATCCGGAGAACTCGTATTCGCCAATATCAAAAAAGAGGTTCGAGACACGATGGACCTTATGTATTTTACGAAAAAAATTCGCATCTTCGAATCGGTCAAGGACGCATTGGCGGCGTTTTAATCGCCAAACCTGCGTAAAATGAATTCGAAAAAGGAATTAACGCATACGTTTCCGAACGATCTTTCGGAACTTTCCAAAATCCGGGAAGTTGTCCGTAATTTTTTAGGGAACGAATGCGGAGATCTGATTCGAGGTCGACTCGTGTTCGCGGTGGACGAAGCGATTACGAACGTGATCGAACACGGATTTCCCGATCAAAGGGCGTCTAACGTTGAACTCAAAATGAGACGCAACAAAGACACTTGGAGATTCACCATCACCGACGAAGGAATTCCATTCGATCCCACCTTGAAAAAAAGCGATACTTGGAAGGAGCTTTTCGAAACCGGAGCGGACGGCGGATTCGGTTTAAGATCGTTGAAAAAAATCATGACCGTCCGTTATAAACGTCTCAAACGTCCTGAAAGAAACAGACTCACACTCATTCACACAAGGATAGAAAATGATCCGAAGCAAACTTCTTCGTAAGTTCCTTCCCGGCATCCGAGCCAAACTTTCCTTTTTCACGGCCGTATTGGTCGTGTCGATTCTCGCGCTGACTTCCGCGATCTATTACGGACAACAACAAGCCGCGCTCGAAGAGAAGATGAACTCCGAGCTGAAAGCGCCTTTGGAATACGTAAACGCGGCGGTTCTCGATCTCGAAAATTTAAGCCGAAGTCTGATCCTCATCGAAGAATTCAAAATCCGAGTGAAGGAGAAAAAACAACAACTCAGCAAATTCAAAAGAAAGGTTCTCCGGAAAGAAGGGGGACTTTTCGGCGCGTTGAAATCCATCGGAGCTTCGATCGGATTAAAAGTGAAATACAACTACTATCACAAATCCGTGGACACCTACTTTACGCGCTATCTTTCCGAAAAGGAAATCCGGGAATTCGAAACCAAGGTAAAGGGAGAATTGAGAAAGGAAAACGGAGCTTCCATCGATTCAAATCTCTATGAAAAGATCGTAAATCTTGCCAAACAAACCGCGTCGGCGAGAATCTCCGCCGAATCGGCAAATGCAAGAATCGAACAGATCTCCGAAGAAATCAAAACGATCGAAGAAGAGATCGCCTCCGCGCAGGACGATCTTAAAAGGAAAAATTCCCTCGCGGCGGAAAAGGAAAAGCTCGTTCAGGAAAACAAAAGTCTTTCAAAAGATATTCCGAATTTTGAAACCAAATCGGAGTTAGGCGAAACGGCTCTTACGAAAACGCTGCAGAACTTTTTCAAAGGCGCCTATAAAGATAAGATCGCATCGCTCGGTTTGTTGCCCGATAAGGTTCGGATTTTGGAATACGATACTTCCGGAAAACAAACCTTGGATACCGGTTTGCTGTTTCCTCAATCCTCGGGAACGGGAAAAAAACTTCTCGCGTTGAAAGAATTCGAGGAAAGACGCTCCGGTTTGTTCAAAGGTTCGGACGTATTAAAAACGAATTCCGAATATTCGGAATCCGAGAACTACGAAGTCGGCGGAAGACAATACGAGGTTTCGTATCGGACCGTTTTCAGAAATCCCGGAACGGCGGAACGATCCAAAATCATCGTATCCGAAATTTCGGAGAATCTGGATTCTTGGAAAGAATATCTCGAGGAGGACAAAAAATTCTCCGCAGGCTTGGGTGAAATTTCCCAAAAGCTAAAGGGAAGAATCGCCGAACTCAGAAAAGCCGGAACCGCTAAGCCCGCTTCGGACGCCGAATTCAAAAACCTTTATATTCAATACCGTAAGGTTCTGAAGGCCAGGGATTCTAAATTAGAAGAATTGAATCCTTATAGGAAGGATCGTAAACAATGGGAAGAGAATTGGAAGTCCGAAAAGAATTCTCTTGCAGCCCGATCCAAATCCTTGCACGAGGAACTTCTCCTTTGGCAGAAGAAATCGGTAATGCCCGTAAAATCGGACGAACAAAAAATCTCACCGGAAGAAATCCAAGAGACGATCCGTTTGCTCGAAGCGAAAATCGAAGAGGTTCGTGAATCGTTGGAACGAATGGATTTAAACAAAGAAGATTGGACTCATCTGAATCTTTTTCAAGCCCCCGAATCTTTCGGAGGTCTGCGCGATGCTGCCTTGGATGAATTCGCGTTTTTACCGTATCGTTCCGATTCCAATTTAATGAGGAGATATTGGAAAGACGAAGAAGAACGGAAACTTGCGCAGAAAAAATGGGATCTTCTGCGGGAATGGATCTTTGCGGGAACTTCAGAAACCGAACTTCCCAAGTCGAAACTTCCGATCTTGGATTCGGGAATTTTAATCCGAAGCAGAAGCGAAGCGGAGGAATGGATGTGGGTTCTCGATTCCACTCCGTTGTTAAGCGAACTCGGCGAGGATCCGAAAGGTCTCGGTTACGATCTTCTTCGTAAAAATCATCTGGGATACAACGTGGTTCTTTTGGACCGTACGGAAGGTTTGAGAAAGATCCGTCAAAATCGGGAGGAACTTCTACGTTATACGGCATTGATCGGCGCCTTTGCAGTAATTCTCGCGTATCTGCTTGCTTGGATGGTTGCAAGAAGAATCAAAAAAATCATTCATCAAACCGAAGAAGTCGGTAAGGGAAATCTGGATGTGGAATTTCCTCCCGCGGGTTATGACGAAATCGGGATTTTGAGCGAATCCCTCAATCGGATGACGCACGGTTTAAAGGAACGGGAGGAAATGAAAGGGGAACTCCTCGCCGCCGAAGAAATTCAAAAACGTCTTCTGCCCGAAAAACTTCCAAGCAATTTGGGAGATGCTGCGGAGTTCGGCGCGTTCTACAAAGCGATGGCCGGAGTCGGCGGCGATTACTACGACTTTATCGAGTTGAGTAAAAACGAAGTCGCTCTTTGTGTGGGGGACGTTTCCAATCACGGAGTCGGACCCGCGATCGTTATGTCATTGTTCCGCGCGCAGGTGCGTTCGATTCTCCGCAAAGGCGAACGGGATCTCCGAAAAATTCTTCTCGAACTGAACGAATATCTGTATTCCGATACGCCCGATCATATCTTCGTTACTTTCTTTATCGCCATCTACGATCGAACCACTGCGAAGATGAGATATGCATCCGCGGGGCACGTCAAACCGCTGTTATACGACGCGTCCGAAAAAAAACTCAGGGAACTTCCGGGCGGAGGATTGCCGATCGGAATGGATGAGAATTCCTTTTTTGAAACCACGATCGAACCGAAATCGTTTCAGATGGATCCTGGCGATCTTTTCTTTCAGTACACGGACGGTTTGGACGAAGCGCGTAATCCTCAAAACAAAATGTACGGCAAGGAAAGATTGTTTCAGACGCTCGTGTCAAACGCACATCAATCGCCTACTCAAGTAATCCAATCCATCGTGAATGATTTGGACGGCTACACGGGCAAAAGCATCGGAAGTGCGGGCTTTTCCGAACTTTCTGACGACATCGCTATGATCGCAATGAAGCGCATGAAATAATCGGATTCTTGTTGTAAATGTGAATGTTTCACTTATACTTTCCCGAATCGCAAAGTGAAAGAGGATTGTATGATGCTTCGAAAATGGATTTGTGTTCTCCTGGTATCGAACGTTTTTATCGGAAGCGGTTTCATGAGCGAGCTGACCGCGCAGCCGGTTGCCCCCGCGGTGAAAACCCCGCAAAACACGGAACCGCAAATCAGCAAGAACGATCTTTCCACGCGCCGAAGAATGCTGGAATTTCATCAACTTTCCGGATTCATCACTCTGGGGCTTTGGTTGGCGACCAACTTGGAAGGGGAAAAAGCGAAGGACAGTTTGTATCGAACCTCGGATCAATATGCGAAGGTCCTGCTTTTCGCGCACCCCGAATACGCGAACAATGATCCCGTCTACGCGGTCGCTTTGGCGCAAGGCTTGAACCAAAACAGTATCGCCGCAACGTATTTCCTTTTAAAAGATCCCGCCAATAACTTTCCGCTCTACTTCGCATTAAAATCCCAGGAGGAATGGGAAGCGAAACATTCGGGAGATTTTCACAAACAATTAGCATATTCAACTTTTGGAATGTATATGTTGACCGCAGGACTTGCGTTTTTCGCTCCCAAACGGGTCGTCGACTCGGAGGATTCGGACGTGAATATCTACAGTCCGATCTTTGCGCATAAGGCGTTGATTCCGTTTCACTTGGCCGCCATGTTGATTCTTCCTTCCTTGGGCCAAAGAATCGAAAAACACGGACCCGAAGCCGCAAGGGATATGCAGCAGGTAGGATGGGCTGGGTTCGGAGCCTTCTCGCTGTCTTTACTCGTGATCACATTTTAAGGATTCAAAAAAAGATGAAAAAACTTCGGCAAATCGTTTTCTTAGTTTCGCTTCTATTCGTTTCTCAAACGTACGCTTCCGAAATTCTCAAAAAGGAAATCACCTTTCTGGCGATTCATCCCATGAAAGAAGTTCACGGGGTTTGCAAGGAAGTGAATGCGGATTCACCGAACGTTCAAAGTTCGGGGACGGGATATAAACTGGGTTCTCCCTTTGCGATTAAGATTCCTATTTTAAGAATTCATTCGGGGGACGAAAGTAGGGATTCACATATCATGGAAATATTAGGATATCCTGATACTCCCGAGATCGTTGCACTGATCGAATCCGTGACGCCTTCCGGAGATTCGTATTCGATTCGCGGAAAACTGACGATCCGCGGTTTGACCCGCGACTTTGAATCCCGCGGAAGAGTGGAGCAAAAGGAATCGGGACAAATTCGGGTTTTCGGTAAGGTAAACATAACCTTTTCGGATTTTAAACTAGAAAAACCTTCGCTTTTGTTCATCAAAGCGAAAGAGGAAATCGAAATCGGCTACGACTTCCTGATTAAGATTTAGATAGAATCGATCGTAATTATTTGTTGACAATCCCCCGAACTCGATACCAATACGAAGGCATAAGTTATGCCGTCCTTATTGATCACGCTCGTGTTTTTCTATCTTTTAGGAATGTATCTCGTTCATTACGTGGTAACAAAAAAAGAATTATGATTTTAGGTCATTACGCATCCGCGCTGATTCCTTATTCCAAGTTCAAACGTTATCCGTTCTGGGTTCTTCTTTTATGCGCTAACGTTCCGGAGTTTTTTTGGCTTTTTCTGGCGTTCATCGGGGTCGAACCCGCTTTCCCGTCTTCTTTATTCGAAGCGACGTTTCAGAATCTCCAGGTTCATATGACCTACAGCCACAATTTGATTCCCGCGTTTATTCAGGGAGGAGTCGTTACGGCGGTAATTTATCCGATCTATAAGGATGTTTCGTTTTCGGCTTGGTGCGGCTTCTTGACCGTATTGCACGTGTTATGCGACTTGATCGTGGGTTTCGAACATCAGCTGTTGAGTCCGGATTCTCCCGTCGTTTCGTTGAATTCGTATTATTATTTTCCGCACGTCGCGATTTTGATCGAATTATTATTCAGTCTCGGTTGTATCTTCTGGTATGTTCGAACCGAAAAGTCGAACGGAACCCCCGTCTCCGGGAAAAAACTGGTTCTGCTGTTGTTGATTTTCGGAATCGGAATTCTGATGTGGTTGCCGAACGCAACCATTCCTATGAAGGAGTTACTTCCTTTTTAGGAATCGGATTCTTTCGAAATAAATTTTTGATCTCGGATTGATTTGACGAAAAAGGATTTATCCGAAGTATCGATCGGGGAGTCGATCATTTGGAAGTATTCTTAATCTTCGTTTTATTCTTATTCAGTTTATACACTTTTTTTCAATCCAAAGGATTAAAAACGGAAATCGAAGAACTCAAAGAGCGGATTCGTTCTTTGGAATCGATGCTTTCTCAGGAAAAACCTAAGGAAAGTAAACGACCGCTTGCGGAGGAAAAACCGATCGTTCCGATTACGGACGTGCCTCCGCCGTCCTCCGTTCCGCCCGTTCGACAACAAGAAAAGAAAACGGACAAAATCGAGGTGCGGACCGAAGCCCAAACTCCGGTTCTTGCTAAAACGACATCCGTCGAATTCAAAGAAAAACGAGCGTCGGTTGCGCAGGCTGCGACGGCGGAAAAGATCGAACCGCAGGTTCCTAAAGAGCCCGGATTTTTGGTTCAGCTCTGGAAGAAGATCGAAAAACCTCTTTCGGAAAACTGGACCGGAATTTTGGGAGCGGTTATTCTCGTTGCGGGAATCGGATTCCTCGGAATTTATGCGCTCTTTATTCTTTCCGCAATATATCGTTGTCTTCTTATATTCGGATTTTCTTTTGTTCTTGCGGTTCTTGCGTTCTGGCTCGGAAAAAAACCTGAATTCAAAAACGTATCGCTTGCGCTTCGAAGCAGCGCGGCGGCGGTTCTGCTTTTCGTTTCTTTGGGAAGCGGTTCCATCGATGCGTTGAAATGGTTGGAGAATTCCTATGCGGCTCTCGCGGTTTTGAGTGCGGGACTAATCGTGAATCTTTACGCGGGTTATCGGTCTAAAAACGAAACATTCGCTTCGTTGCATACGATTTTGGGATTGGTGGCGGTGTCGATCCCGCAATCCTCCGGTTTTACGTTAGGCGTAATTGCGTTGATTTGTTTACCGGGCGTGATCTGGAATTACAGGGAACGAAGACAAATTCATCTGTTGGCGGTAAGCACCGGTTTTTTTGCGGCCCATCTCCATTGGCATTATCAGATCTTCTCGCAGGCAAAGCCGGCCGGTATCGAGGTAGTTTTTCCGATTCTTTGTATTCTTCCCGTATTTTGCGGCGCGCTTCTCGTTCATTACCGGGAAACTTTGTACGGGAAAAAAGAATTCGAACTCTTTCCACTCGCAAGTCATCTTCTTAACTGGTCGTATCTTGGAATCAGCCTGATTCATTATTCGCAAAAAACGAAGATCAGCACATTCGTATTGTTTGTCGGCGCAGGAATCGTTTGGTTCTTGTCCAAGGCCGCAAAACGAAAAGAAATTTCCTGGTTGTTTCTTACGGATCGATTGGTTTCCCAATCCTTGATCGTCCTTGGAATTTTTTCGCTGCGACTTTGGAGTTTGGATTCGCTTGCGATTCTCGCGATCCTGTCGTTCGAGATTTTGATCTTTTCCTGGGTTTGTTTTCGGGAAGAAAGCCGATTTTTGGAAAGCGTTTCTCTATCCCTTACGACGATCGTATTCGGAGCGCTGATCGGTTTCTCGTATCGTCAATTTTTTCAATCGGAAAATCCGGGGGTTGCGGTTTCGTCCGCGCTCGTTTCGCAGATAGGTTACGGAGTTCTAATACTTGCGTTAGTCGGCTTTATCGGAATCTTGGAAAAACGATTTCCGATTCTAAAGGAAGAATTGTCCCTGACTTCTTTGCTCATCACGTTGATGAGTCTGCTTGCCGGATTGGGTTTGTTTTCATTCTATCTATTCTTTTCGAACGAGATCTACGGAGTTTGGATCCCATCGATTTTGTTAAGCGCAATTCTGGTTTTAAGGCAGAAATTGTCTTCGACGAGACTTTCGTTTACGATCGTTTTACTCGCGCCTCTCGTCACCTTGAGTTTGTGGAAATCGATCGCTTTTGGAACGTTTGAAAACCACGAACGGGTTCTTGCGTTATCCCTTCCGTGGTTACTGCCGTTTTTAGTTTATTTAAAGAATTCTAATGTTTTAAACGGACAAAAACCGCTTTATTGGCCGGGAATTTTCGGTTTTACGGCGCACCTGGTATTCACGTTTTATTACTATCTGAATCTGAAGGGTTCGCTTTTGTTCGGGCCGTTCGCGATTCTTCTTTCTCTTCTTTATTTGGAACTGGGAAGATGGATTCGGAAGCGGGAAAACGGGGATTCCTCGGACGACGGAAAACTATTCTCCTCTCTTTATGTGTTGTCGTTCGTATTAACGGGAATTTTTTTATTACGACATTTTACCGTAGAGTTTCAATCCGCATCCGTTCTTTTCGGGATTCCCGCCCGTTTTTGGATCGAGATGCTCGCTGCCTCTTTGTTCTTATACTGGATTCTTTTTCCCGAGGAAGAATTCTCCTCTCTCGATTTGCTGCGGTCCGCGCAGCCTTTGTTCTGGGAACTTTTAATTTCGATCGTAGTCATCGGAATTTATACCGAAACACCCGGAAGAATTCTTTCGTTCGCGATGGCGGTCCTGACCTGGGTCATTTTCTTTTTATCGAAACGGAAAACGCTCAAGACCGAACGATTCGCGTTGTACGTTTATTTCTTTTTCATATGGACGAATTTGGAAATTTTCTTAGGCGGAGAATCCACCGTCTTTGCGAATCAAAACGAATTTCCTTGGAAGGAAAGAGGGTTTCAGATCGCATCCGTTTTCGTTCAATTGAGTTCCGTGTTTTTCGTTTTTCCGAGAATCGGTTTGGTAGGATTGGAGACTTCGTTTATCGGTTGGACGGGAATTTGGAAAGCTCCGCTTCGATTCTTTCAAAAGTATTACAACGTATTGCCCGGCTATCTCGGAGTTTTCGGAATCGTTCTGAGTGTGTATATTTATACGAAGGACGTTTTGAATCCGATCTCCAATCTCATCGTCGGACCGGCTTGGGCTTTGTTGTCGATTTCGTTTTTGGAATTCGGGCAATTTTTCGGAAGAAAGATGGATTCTCTTTCGATCGCGATCCTTTCCGATTTTCTTAAACGAGCTTCCTGGCTGGGATTGATCGCGTTTACGGTTCATTACGTTTATGTGGATTTACAGTCCTCCTATATGTATCTTGGATTTTTGTCGGCTTCCAATTGGACCGCGGTCCTCGGGATGTCCGTTTGGATTTATTGGGCGACTTCCAATATTAGAGAAACTGAAAACGTCCGTTTTTGGCAGATCGTATATCCGTTGTTAAACGAAGGTTGTCTTTTCTTTCTGGGTTTGATCTCCTATTCCGTCGTAAGCGAATCTTGGATCAGCGTCGCGTTTGCGGTCGCGGCACTCGGAGTTTTGGAACTCGGGATTCGAAAACAGGAAAACCTTTCGAGATTTCGATGGTATGGAATTCTATTTCATTTGTTTGCCTGCTTTTATCTGACCTTTATCGTGTCGACCGAAGACAATCCAGTCGCACATTGGATGCAGGCTAAGTGGATCCCCGGCGTTCTCACCATTCTTCTTTTATTCTTATTCGTGTTCCGAGCTTATCGAGGATACGGAAAGGAGAATATAGGGTTTCCGCTCGGCCTCGGTTTTTTAAAAGGAATCGCGGACAAGACCGGAACCTATCTCAACGGAGTGGTATATTATCCTTTCTTTATAGGAATTTTTCTATTCCTCTATTGGTCCTTTTCGAGCGCGGTCCTTACTTTGCTTTGGTCCACTCTCGCATTCTTGATCTTCCTGCTAGGATTGTTTTTGAAAGAGTCCTGGTTCCGTTATCTTTCCTTGGGACTTTTGTTGTTCTGCGTGGGAAGGTTGATCTTTCACGACCTTTCTTCTTCCGGAACGATTCTCAAAGCGGTCGTGTTCTTGGGAGTGGGAAGTATATTGCTTTTAATGAATACGATTTATAACAAATACCGGGATCGGTTTTAAATGAAACGATTGATTTTTTTTATAGGGATATTGGGTTTTGGAAGCGTTCTGATGTTCTTATTATACAAAGAACAGATTCAAACGGAACGAAACTCCACGTTAGCTCCCTTTTACCAGATTCTCGGCAAGCCGATTCGAACGATGAACCGCGCGCTAACGAAAGTTTTGTCCGTTGATTCTCTCGACGAAAAGGAATACGGCGACGCGATCCGTGAACGATTTACGGAGATGCAGAATCCGAACGACAAAGATTACGTTTATCTAAATCAGTTGATCGGAACTCTCACTGCGTATAAACAGAAACCGTTCGATTACACGGTTTACGTGATGGAAGAGGAATCGCCGAACGCGTTTGCGCTGCCCGGAGGAGTGATCTTCGTTACGAGAGGTTTGATGACGACTCTCAAGTCCGAACACGAGTTGGTGGCCGTTCTCGCGCACGAGGTGGGTCATATCGAAAAATCGCATTGTATGGACGGCGTTCGTTTCGAACTGCTGGCTGCGAAGATCGGAACGGAAACGTTAGGCAAGCTTGCGGACTTCGCGTTTCAATGGATGACGAGACACGCATACAACAAAACGCAGGAAGACGAAGCGGACGAATACGCGTTCGATTTGATCTTGAATACGATGTATGATCCGAACGGAGTGGGACTTGCGTTTCTTCGATTGGAAAAATATTCTCCCGAGTCGGGAACCAAAAAAGCCAAACTCATCAGCGAATACTTTCAATCGCATCCTCACATGGATTTAAGAAGGGAGAAGTTTTCCGAAAAAGCCGATCAGTGGTGGTCTTCCCATTCCGAGGAAAGAAGATACAAAGGCGGGCGAAACTTGAAGGCGAGAACCACCTTCGAAAAACAAGACTACGACGAAGAATGGATCGAAGGACGAAAATCCTAAATCGATCCGTGATCGATCCGAATCAAATATGAACAAATCCAAACATCAGCAATCACAAAAAGAAAACGAGACGTTTTCCAAAAAGAGTCTTCTGTACTTTTATGCAAATACGGGAGTGACCTTGCTCGCGGGGAATATGCTCAATTACTCTTTGATTATATACTCGCTGGACATCACCGGATCGCAGACGTTTGCAGGCTCGATCTTTTTTGCGAACGTGTTGCCCACGATCTTGTTCAGTTTTTTTGTGGGAGCCGTTCTCGATCGATATTCGCGTTTGAAGATTCTGTATCTCTTTCAGACGAACTACATTCTTTCCGCATTGATTATAGGAATTCTGATCGGAACGGGAAGAATGAACTATGATCTTCGTTGGATTTTAATTCTTCTTGCCGCATACAACGGACTCGCTCTGACGTTTATGATTCCCGGTCGATTGACATTGCTCGGCAATTTGGTCGATGCGAAAGACACGGGAAAGGCAACGATGATGTTGAACATCCTGATTATCGTAGGATTCGGATTGGCTCCGATGATCGTAGGTTTGATCAAACAAAAGCAGGATTGGGATATACTGTTTTATACGATCGGCGCTTTGTATCTGTTCGGATATTTGTTTTTAATCCTGGTAAAAATTCGGGAAACGGTTTCCGTCGAAAAAGAAACGATCTGGGAAGGTCTGAAAACCGGGCTTCTCTTTTTAAAAACCGAAAAAGTCTCCGTGGAACTTTTGATTCTGACCGCGTTCGCGATCTTTATGGTGGGACCGATGCAGGTGGTTCTTCCGCAATTCGCAAAAAACATATTATTGTTAAACGAACAGGGAAGAGGGTTGTATATGGGAACTCTGGGACTCGGATTGTTTATCGGCGGAATCGGAGCGAGACTTCTGCACGACCGTTTTCATCGCGGCTACGTGATGTTGGCCGCGACTTTTCTTACGGGAATCATCGCATTAGCGATCGCTAATTCTCAAAACGCGATTCTATCGGCGGCGCTTCTATTGACTACGGGAATTTTGGGAGGACTTCTCAGTGCGTTGATTCCTTCCACGCTGCAGTTGATCACTCCGGACGGAGTTCGGGGACGGGTCATGAGTTTTTACAGTTTGATCTTTCAGACGACTCCGGCGCTCGCCGGTTTGTTGACCGGCAGGCTCGCAGATCTTTACGGACAACCTTGGTCTTTAGGATTTTCGGGAATTTTTATTTTGATTTCCGCGATTTTCTGTTCGATTTCGTTTAACAAACTGCGCGATCTTCCCTAAGAAGGACTTTCCTAAGTAGCCGCGCAGAAACAAATTGTTTCGGATTAATTTTGAATCAGGGAAGAATGATAACCTTCCGGAGTTTCGTAACCCATAACGTCCAAAATAGTGGCCGCGACGTTCGCTAAACCTGGATTGGAAACGCCCGCATTCAAACGGATTTTCTTTTCCGGATCCAAAATGGAGAACGGAACGGGATTCAGAGTATGACTCGTTTTAGGAACAGGATTTCCCTTTGTATCCTTTTCCACGTTTCCTTTTTTATCCAACTGATACATCTCGTCCGCGTTGCCGTGATCGGCGGTGATCAGTAAAACAATATTCTGTTTTTCGCATATTTTCCAAAGCCGTTCCACGCAGCCGTCCAGAAATTCCATCGCTTGAATCGTAGCGGGAAAATTGCCCGTATGTCCGACCATATCTCCGTTCGCGTAATTCACCCGATAGAAATCCTGTTTGTTTTCGGTAAGGGCTTTTTCCAAAGCTTCAGTGATCAGAAGCGCCTTCATCTCCGGGCTTTGATCGAAAGGAATCACGTCGGATTGAATCTCTTTGTATTCCTCCGAAGTTCGATCAAAGTAGCCGCTTTTGTTTCCGTTCCAGAAATAGGTAACGTGTCCGTATTTTTGTGTTTCGGATAACGCGTACTGAGCGACTCCGCTGTTGGCCATGTATTCGCCGAGGGTTCGATCGATCGCGGGAGGAGCGACTAAAAAACGTTCGGGAAGTTTCAAGTCCCCGTCGTACTGCATAATACCTGCATAGACGATATCAGGAAGAGATCCGCGATCGAACTTGTCGAAATTTTTTTCGGTAAACGCCAAGGAAATTTCGATCGCTCTGTCTCCGCGGAAGTTCGTAAAAACCACGGAGTCTCCGTCGACGATCGGTCCGACCGGATTTCCATTCTCCGCAATTACGAAAGAAGGAAGATATTGATCGATGACTTTCGGATCTTCGGTTCGAAACGTTTCGATCGCTTCTTTTGCGGAGGAGAATTTTCTGCCTTCTCCTTTAACGTGGATTTTCCAACCTCTTTCGACCATGGACCAATCCGCTTCGTAACGATCCATCGTGATGGTCATTCTTCCGCCGCCGGAAGCGATGCGGATATCCGCTCCGTTTTTGCGCAGGGAATCGAGCCAAGTTTCGAAAGGATTCAAATAATCTAATGCGGATTTTTCGGGAACGTCCCTTCCATCCAAAAGGATATGAAGACGAATCTTGGGAACTTTTTCTTCGATCGCCTTGGAAATCAAGGCTTTCGTATGATCGATGTGAGCGTGAACGTTTCCGTCCGAAAAAAGACCTAACAGATGTAAGGTGGAATTCCTCTTCTTTGCGTTTTCGATCACTTCTTTCCAAGCTTGTCCTTGAAAGATTTCTTGACTTGCGATCGAATTCGAAACTAATTTAGCGCCTTGGTCGAAAATTCTTCCGGAGCCTAGAACGTTGTGACCGACTTCGGAATTTCCCATATCTTCGTCGGACGGCATGCCGACCGCTTTTCCGTGCGCTTGAATGTGAAGAGTGGGGGATTGATTCCAGACCTGATTTAAAAAAGGAAGTTTTGCGCCCGCGATTGCGTTTCCGGATTCGGAGCCTTTCGACGAGTATCCGACCCCGTCTAATATAACGAGCAATGCCTTTCTAGACCGAAAGGTATATTTCTTGGTGAGCTTCATGTTAGATTCATGGAACCAGTCGGCTAGGCGAGAAGTCAAGAGAATCAAATCTGAAAAAAACTTGGAAATTTGCTTTCCATTCGTAGATCCGATGAAAAAACTGAAGTTACCATTAAACGAAAAGCCTTCCGAAAAATCTGAAAATTATCTAGATAGTCTAACAGTGGAGAGGCGATGAGTAAGCCGGCCTTAAATCCAGCGTTGGGTGGAAACCAAACGCAACCCAACTTTTTAAAAGTTAAAAAGATCAACGAAGTCGTAAGTTATTATCTGAACGATAGACTTACGCACTCCGTTTATAAGGCCGTAGTTTCGCAGACGAATCATAAAAACGCGAAGTCTCAAAACTTATTTCAAGTGGAATCCAGAGTTCCCGAAGCCGCAGAGCTAACAACAGCCGAAGTCGTTTTTCATATCAAACGTCTGCTGGAAGACGGAGTCGCTCTTCAGTTCGCCTATTTCTATATCGATCCCGCGACTTCCGAATTAAAACTAAAACCTTGTTACGTTGCCTACCCAGATACGGAACTCGGAGATCTAACGCGCATTTATCTTTCTCTTATCGATCTTTCGATCAACTCGATTCTTACGTATTTGGAAAGCAGACCCGTTCTCGGGAAGGAAGTTTTATGGGAAGATTTGGAGGCGGATTTTAAAGGGGAGAATCCTTCGAAATTGAAACTCTTCTTCAATCCGGAAAATTTTTTCAAACCTCCGTATATTAGTATTCCATTAAATTCGGATTACGTAAAGGACATGCTGTTCGAAATCACGGACGGATTGATCAAAAAGGGAAGAATCCGGGAAATACCGGAGTTCGGATATCTTACGGTAAAGTCCAAAGAACTTCAGAGTTTGTTCGAACTCGTGGACGAGTTTCATTTTAAGAAGATCTTTCCAAAATACAAATGGGCTTTATCGGACGCCTTCAATATGATTTCGCACGAGGAACGGCTTCACGCGAACGATCCTTCCGCGACGCCTACCACTTCTTTCGGAAGAAAAAGGGCCGAAGCGATCGAAAAGGTCGTAGATTCCGATCCCGAAAGAAAACAAAAACGCAAGCTGATGGGGGTGGAGCTGATTCGAAGTTTAGGAGATGAAATCGAAAATTCTCTCGGACTTTCCTATCACGAACAGATTCGAAATCGGTTCCACGAAATGAGCGATCATCTAGCAAAACAAACCGGACGTTGGGACAAACTCGTCTTATTCATTCCCGATGAAGAATTCAGAACGTTTCCCGCCGAGTTGAAAAAACTTTTTACAGAAGACATGCATCTCGCCTATTCCACATGGGAAACGAAAGGCGTGACGATGCATTCTTTTATGAGAATCGACGTCGAAACGGTAAAGTCCGTAATCAAGTCTTTGGCGACTGTTGCTTCGGTGGAAGCTTGGAAAGTGTTGAGCATTCGAAACTTGATCGAACTCAACGAAGACGCGCTGCGAGGCGTATTCAAAGACGGAGAATTCGTTAAAGGTTACGGAAAGGTTCTTCGCAAAGGATATGTGGAGTACTTTCCGTGGTATTTTGCGATTCTGGATTTTTTCGGAATCGGAAAGCTGCTACAGGATATGTTCTTTCAATCCGCAAAGGAAAAAATCAGATCCGAACAATCTTTTTTAAGATCCAAAAACCGCGAAGCCGTTTTGAAGTCGGAACAAAGTAAGATTCAGGAAAAATTAAAAGAAGAAGAAAGAATCAAAGCGCTCGAACAAAAATCGAAAGTATCCGAGGCTTTGAATCAATATTATTTTCAAAAGATGATTCCCCCGTTGTTAAAGGACGTTCTCTTTGAAGTTCCGGGAACTTCTTCCGATGTGGTTCATCAAATCATCGATCGGGAAAAGTTCGTACTTCTTTCCGATCCGGCCGGTGATAAGAACGATTCGATCGTGATGTATCCGGACGACGAAACGTTTCGATCTCGCGCGAAAGAAATTCATAAAGTATTGTCCGAAAAAAAGAAGAACTTAGAATTCAAACTCAGAAACAAAGACGAGGATTTTCAAAACGAAAAAATTTCCAGGGCTTTGAAGTATTTGGATTCCTGGTTCGCTTCCAAACCCGATCCGGGAGCAACGTCCGGTAAAGCCGGTAAGGGCGCTTCTTCCGAAAGCACAAACGAAGATCCGTATGAAAATTTTCGAAAGGAAATTTCGAAAGTCAAAGGGAAAGAAAAAATTTCCGTTTAATTTGGCAGATTTTAATACGACTTTGATATAAATTTTGTTAGTCGTGCGAAAATTCTGTTTTCAATTCAAACTTTCTAAGATAGATTGATTCTACGCTCTAAAAAGAGAACGGAGAAATTCGGAAGAATTCTCCCGATAGAAAGGTTGCAAAGACATGTCGATCGTTCGGATTCATTTTTTGGGATTTTTATTTTTAGTATTCATTCTTCTTTCCTGTAGCCAAGCGGAGAAAATCGAAATGGATCTCTCCAAGGGCGGGGTAGGATTGATTGCGAACATTCTTCCCGCGATACTGCCCGTTGACGACAATCCGTTCGATTCCACCAAATTTCCAACGCTGAACGAAGGACAATCCACTTCGGTAACGCTTACGCTAAAAACGAGAGCGGCTTCGGTCGAGCAGTTTAATTTCGCCTGGGCGGATACAGCAGGCGGCCCCACGATTTCTCCCGCGACTTTTACGTATTCCGGTTCGAATACCGCGAACGTAACGATCACCGCAATCGATAACGATTGTTTGGACGATACGATGACGCTTAACGCAACCCGCGTTTCCGATTCGAAAGTGTATGCGTTGAAGTTCAATGTGACGGATCGGGATCGTTGTATTTTTCTTGCGAGCAATTCTTCAACACCGGGCGTAACCGGACCGGGATTTACCGGAAACTTGGGCGGAGTTGCGGGAGCCGACGCAAAATGTCAGGCGGAGAAGCCTTCCGCTTTACCGGGAGCCGCTTCCGAATACAAGGCTTTGTTGGGTATCGATACGGTTCGAAATCCGACTAAGTCCGGCGGCGTACTGGAAACCGATTGGCCGTTGAAAGTCGGAGTTCGTTATTTTTCTTACAGCGCTTCCGCACCGGAGGGAGCTTACATTGCGACCGGGACCAGCAACGGAATCGGGACGGGAAGCGCGATCTTTACGTTTCCATTGAATTCGAGCATCAATCATAGCAGCGATACTTCTACGTTGAGTTTTTGGACAGGAATCGGAAGCTCCTCTTTCGATCCAATGGGCGGTTCTTATACTTGTTCGACGTATACGGACGGTACTACCGGCTTCGGCTACAACGGTGTAACGAACTCAACGAGTTCGTCCGCGATCGCGAGTTATTACTTCAGTTGCTCCACCCCCGCGCGCTTGATTTGTATTCGTCAGTAAAATCTGCAGAACATTCTTAATCGGTCGCAAGCCATACTGATTATCCAAAGCCTGATTTTTGACACTCGGTCCCTTCTAACGAATTCAGAATGGAATCCGCGAGCCATTCCTTTCAACCGATTCTGAATTCGGCCTGTTTATGATGTCCGATTCGATATTTCCGTAACGAACGGAACCGAAAGTTCCTTTGGAAGTTTAAGTTTTTTGTTTTGTTTAATTAAGTATTGACTTAATTAAGAATATGGTTTAATATGCATGTATGAATGCGTTTGCCGCTCTTGCGGACGATACGAGAAGGGAAATCGTGAAATTGGTGGCCAAGAGCGGAGAACTTACTTCGACCGCGATCAGCCGGAATTTCAAGATGAGTCCGCCCGCGATATCACAACACTTAAAAGTATTACAAGAAGCGAAAGTTCTTCATATGAAGAAGGACGCACAAAAACGCATCTATAGTTTAAACGATTCGGGAATCGACGAAGTGGAAGAATGGCTGCTCGATATAAAAAATCTATGGAACAAACGTTTGGACAAACTGGATCGATACATTTCGAAAATTAAAAAGGAGCGATCCCATGATAAAAAATGAAACAGAAACGATCATCGAAGGCAACAAGGTAATCTATAAAAGATATTTTGAAATATCGGCCGAATTACTGTTCGAGATATGGTCATTGGAGGAACATCTGACTCAGTGGTGGGGACCGGACGGCTTCACTTTGACGAGCAATAGCATGAATTTTTCGAACGGGGGGATCTGGGATTTTATCATGCACGGTCCTGACGGACACGATTACAAAAACAAGATTCAGTTTATAGAAATCAAGAAACCGTATCACATCTATTATAAACATCTCGGCGACGGAGAAGGAGCGAAAGACGTCGATTTTCAAGCAAAGGTTACCTTCGAAGAAGTGGGCGAAGGTACGAATCTAACGATGGAACAGATCTTCCCTTCCAAGGAAGAGCTGGAAAGAGTGAATCAAAAATACGGCGCGATCGAAGGCGGAAAGCAACACGTCGCGAATCTGAGCAAATACGCGGAAAGCTTGAAGTAAAAACCTGATTTTCGAATAACATAGATTAAACGATTTCAACGATGCGGGTTTCCTGAAAACGAATTCCCGCGCGCTTTCAAAGAAGTTTTAAAAGAATCTTAGAATTTTACGGTATAAGCGGCAGTCGGAGTGATTTCCGTCAAACCGTTGACCGGACTCTTTACTATAGAAGCGGTAAATTTCCATCCTTCGGGATTCGGATCGGAAAGCGCCGCCTGCATTTTTTCATAATCCCTTGCAAAGAGGAACGTGTGAATCAACTGTAAGCCGTAAATTGCACCTAATAGCCATTGCGCTTGGTTGTATTGGGAAGTCGCGCGGTCGTAATTGCTGAAATAAGGGTTCGTTGCCGTCGCAGTGACTAAAACTCTCGTAATCAAAGCCGTCGCACGAACCGTTTCGTCCGAAGTTACTGGATTTAAGTTCGGATCGGAGAACGCAAGGGCCGTGATTGCAATGGAATTCGTTTTGTATGAGTTTTCTTCCGTAGCTGCCTTTTCTCTTGCATTATTGGCATAGAGAGCCGCTCCAGCAAACAGCGCTAAGCTGATCGCTGCCCATTTTTTTTGACCGACCTTCCATTGGCCCCAGCCCGGAAGAACGGCGGATCTCGCCGTAATGGTCCACTTCGTTTCTTTCCAAGTGGAGGGTGCCGGCTTTTCTTCGGTTTTCGTCTCTTGCTTTGTTATAACTTTCTTGGTTTCTTCTTTTTTAGGATCTTTCAGATTGATTTCGGAAATTTCCGTTTTAGGAATCGTTTGCACTTTTCCGTTTACTTCAATCTGAACTTCGGTTCTCGATTGATTTACGATCTTACCCTGAAGGATTTTACCGTTTTTCAGAGTGATCGTACTTGCCGCCAGAGGGAAAGAAATCGTAAAAACAAGAAATAAAACTCCCGAAGAGGCTACAATTTTAGATATTCGAGACATATAATTATAATTCCGATTCCTAATCATGAAATTTTATGATTCATCTTTTCTACAAGAAATTATCTTTTTGCTTGAAAAAACAAGTAGGAATCGGTGATCCTCATTATGTGGAACACACAACCGAGTTAGAAAAGCTCTATAACCACAACAAAGATGATTTATTTCATTATATAAAAAAATCGTTCTACGACGAAAATTCTGCACAAGACATCCTGCACGATTCGTTTCTAAACTTTTTTCGATATTATGAAAATAAGGATCTCCCCGATCCGACTTCTTGTCGGATGATTCTCTTTAGAATCGCGCGGAATTTAATTATTAACCACGCAAAATCCTATTATCAAAGAAACGTCTCCTTAGTCGGTGAAGACACCGGTAATAATTTTGCGTCCAAGTCCCCAAGCCCGGAATCCTCCGTAATGGAAAAAATTGACCAATCGGATGTTAAAAGTACTATGGATTCCCTTTTGGAAGCCATTTCTCCTGAATACAAAGAGGCTTTGCTGTTACGGTATCAGCAAGACTTGAAACTGGATGAAATTTCTAAAATTCTTGGAATGAGTATTTCCGGTGTTTCAAGGCTGATTGAAAGAGCGGAGAAGGCCTTAGCCCAAGAGGGTAAAAAAATAGGTTTCCAACCGGGGAATTATATATAAGGTATTATTTCCTACCGTCTTATATTTTGAAAAAGAATCAATTCGGACTACTGGTGATAAAAAAATTTCAGAAATGGAAAAAAAAAGGTCAAATTGACTCCTATAGTTTGTTTAACAAACAGGAAGCGGGACGGCTTGAATTGCAGACCCGGGAAGCATGAATATGGAAAATAAAATAAATACTCCCGAATTTGAAGGATACGCGCGACTCCTTAGAGAAAAGGACTCTGTATCTCAACTCCCGGCATTCGATCCGAACTGGATCGGAATGAAGCCCCGCTTCACCGTGGAGGACAAAATAATGACTGTTCCGACTGATACTAAAATTCTGCATTTTCCAAAAACTACATGGCTCGCGGCGGCGGCCGTATTATTACTTACAATCGGAGGAGCTTGGTTTAGCCTAAGAACTCCGAAAGTTGAAACGGAAATCGTTCAAGGAACTCCTCTGAAAGCGGCGGTCGTCTTTGTAAAAGGCAAGGCTTCCGTAATGAGAGATGTGGAAATCAAGTTACACCAAGGCGATCTTTTAAACGAGTCCGACATCATTCTTACCGAAGCGGGCGGAGCGGTCGACATCGGTTTAACGGATTCCAGCGTAATTCGCGTTAAAGAAAACAGTAGATTGATCCTGAAAGAACTGAGAGAAAACAACGGTTCTCAGATCAGAATGAATCTCGCTGCGGGTAGGTTATTAAACGTAGTCGAGAAAGAAAAGAAAGGAAGCAACTTCTACGTGGAAACACCGTCTGCGGTCGCAGCGGTTCGTGGGACTTCGTTTGAAGTAAACGCATCCGAAAGCGAATCCGTGGTCTTCGTGGCGGAAGGCGCCGTCGAAGTTACTTCTCTGAACGCATCCAAAAAAGTATATATCTTAGAAGCTTCTAAACTCGTAACCGTAAACAAAGACGGAGAAGTGGAATCGATCGATCTTTCCAAAGTGAATTCTACACTTCCTGAATATAAGGATATGAAGAAGAATCTTGGAACTCTGGACAGCGAACTTCTGAACGATGTGCAAAATCTGAAAACCGCTAAAACGGAAGAAGAATTGAGCAAGATCTACGATCTCAGCATCGAACATATCATCATGAAGGACGGAAGAGAATTGAGAGGGGTGGTCGTTTCCCAGAAAAAAGGAAAATTGGTCGTTCAAACTCTGAAAGGTTCTTACATCCTGGATGAAGACGCGGTGGATAAGATCAAATATTGATCTAAGTTTCGATCTCTGATGACCAAAAGCCGTTTGAAGGTTTCTTCAAGCGGCTTTTTTATTTACGGAGATTGTTTGGTGTTTGGCGATGTCCGATCGAAGAGGAAACCTATCGAAAGCCAAAATGTCCAATGCAAGGGCGCAAATTTGCGCGTTGGGATTTGCGAAGATTTGAATATTCTAAATTTCTGATCAACCGTCAATACGATCATAAACCCAAGAATCCGCAGACCAGGTTCCCCCTCCGAATAGCAAGAGAGAGAGGCCCATGCTGACCGCGAGAATGTGATATTCGAATCCTTCTCCGCCTTGATTGCCGAACCAGTTCATAAAAAAACCGATTTCCCTATGAGTCCATCCGGCCACCGCCAATGTGCACGTGATTCCGAATGCGGCCAATCGTGTGCCGAGTCCTAAGACGAGAGCGATGGATCCGAAGAACTCGGAAATGATCGCTAAGAAGGCAAGTGCGGTCGGAAATTCAGCCGTGTTCACTAAAAAATCCATCGAAGCTTCGTAACCGACGCCACCGAACCATCCCATAAGTTTTTGAGCGCCGTGAGGAAAAATACAAATTGCGAGACCGATCCGCAGAAAGAGCGGGGCAAGAGATTCTCGTGTGAAAAAGAAACGGTGGATCATATTCGACTCCGGAGAATGTCCGTTGTATATTTCGCCGAAGTTTCCCGAAAGAAAAAAGTAAGGCCCGTTGTTTCTGAAATGAAAGTGTAGAAACTCCTCACTATTTATGTCTCATTATTAAAGAACAAGGTGGCATTGAATAAAAATAATCGCGCAGTTCCGACTATCGAGCGACCTATCGAGCGACCCGTAGGGAGCGAGATACTGAGTTTTTCCGATCCCTAGAGAGGCGTTCGCTGAGTTCAGAAAGTGAGACATGAGTTTCCGAGCGCCAATACGCCGAGTTTACTAAAAGATGAAGATGGATTCTCTTTTAAAACGATGCATTTCGTTCAAGCGCGGTGGAAATCCGGAGGATTCTCCCTTAAAATCGTTGTCGAAACGCCCCAATTCTAAAAATCTGGCATTAGATTATTTGGCGGGAAACCTATGTCCGAAGAAACACAAGAAAAGAAAAACAAAAAAATCAATAAAATGACCGTTGCTGAGATCAACACGGCTCTTCAAACTTCTAAAGAGAAGATGAACGGCAGTTCCAGCAAATACATCCTGCATTTGAATGCTAGATTGGAAGAACTCGCAGCAAAGGGTAAGAAATAATTTCATTCCTTTTTCCGGTCCGTCGGTTTTCGGCGGAACCCGGCCCTTGCTTCTTTTATCTTTCTAAACTTCCCGATCCTTGCTTCAATTCATCGACATAAAACACCAGTATGCGTCGGCCGTTCTGTTCGACGGATTCTCCTGGCATATCAAACCCGGGTCCCGCGTTTGTTTGGTCGGTCCGAACGGTTCCGGCAAATCGACCTTGTTTCGGATCGCGGAAGGAAAATTCTTTCCCGATAGCGGAAGCGTAGCCAAGTCCAAAAACACCGAAATCTCCATATTCCAACAGATTCCGGACTTCGATCCCGAAGCGAAGGTCATCGATACCGCATTAGCAAAACATAAACATTATAAAGAATATTCCGAGCGATTGAACGAAATCAACGGCAAGTTCGATTCGATCTCGCACGACTCGAAAGAATTCACCGAACTTTTGGACGAACAAAGTTCTCTGGAAGAATACGCGTTCACATACGGGGTTCACGAACTCGAATCCAAAGCACGTAAGGTTTTGGGCGGATTGGGATTTTCAAACGCTCAGATGGAGATGAAGGTTCGGGAATTTTCTCCCGGTTATCAACATCGTCTCGGCCTTGCGATCACTCTTTTGAATCCGGGCAACTTACTCTTGTTAGACGAGCCGACCAACCACTTGGACAACGCGTCCAAACAATGGCTCGCGGATTATCTGAATTCCACGGGACAATCCTTCGTTCTTGTGACGCACGATCCCGAATTCTTAAACGCAACGTGCGATACGATCGCCGAACTTTCTCCTTCCGGCGTAATCGAATTTCGAGGAACTCTCGAGGAATACTTCGAACACAAGAACGAACTTCAGGAAAAACTTCAGGCCCAATACGATAAGGAAGAATCCTATCTCAAAAAGAGAATGGAATGGATCGAACGTTTTCGCGCGAAAGCGACCAAGGCGAGACAAGTTCAATCCGCGATCAAGAAACTCGAAAAACGGGATAAGGTGGAAGCGCCGGAAGAATCCTTCTGGAACTCGAAGTCGGATTATCAATTCAACTTTATCTCTTCCGGTAAAATCACCGCAAGGATCGAAGACGGCGCTTTTTCCTATTCGGGAAAACCTCCGTACGTTTTCAGCGGGGGCAATCTCGAAATCTCCGCGGGTGACAAGATCGCAGTCGTCGGTCCGAACGGCGCGGGTAAGTCCACGTTTCTGCGTTGTTTATTAGAAATTCATAAATTAACTTCCGGTAAGATTTATTACGGACCGAAAACGAAGATCGGTTATTTTTCCCAAAACCATCATGAAGAACTGGATCCTTCCAAAAATCTTCTTCAAACGGTGATGGGGGCGTATCCCGATCTGACCGAACAACAGGCGCGAAGTCTTCTCGGTTATTTTTCGTTTTCGGACGACTCGGTTTACAAACAAACCGGTCTTCTTTCCGGGGGAGAACAAAGCCGTCTTCGTTTGGCCCTTCTCGTTCGCTTTCCTACGAACTCGATCTTTTTGGACGAACCTACCAACCACTTGGATTTAGTCGTTCGCGACAATTTACGAAGAGCGCTCATGGCTTATGAAGGTTCTCTTTTGATCATTTCGCACGACCCCGAATTCTTAAAGGATCTTTGCAACCGCACGATTTCGGTGGATCAAGGACAGATTCGGGACTTTAACTGCAGCTTTGCGGATTATCTGAAATACAATCTGGAAGAAACGGCTCCTTCTAAAATGCAGAACGGAAACGGTTCCGCAAAAAAAGAAGACGGTCAACAAACCCGTTCCAAAAAGAACGCCGATAAAAATCGTATTAAAAAAATACAAAAGGATCTGGAACAGATCGAAGCTAAGATCGAACTTTTAGAAAAGTCTAAAAAGAATCTGGAAGAAGTTTTGGCCGATCCCGGTTTTTTTAAGAATCGCAGTTATCAATTGGAACTGGATAATTTCAACGAGGCAAAAAACGAAATCGCTCGTTTGACTTCGGAATGGGAATCGCTTCAATTGGAACTGGAGGAACTTACCGGAACCGTGTGAAACGATTTCTGGAATTGGCAAAACGCTTTCGAACTCAAAGTTGCTTTCGAACTCAAAGTTGCTTTCGAACTCAAAGTTGCTTTCGAACTCAAAGTTGCTTTCGAACTCAAAGTTGCTTTCGAACTCAAAGTTGCTTTCGAACTCAAAGTTGCTTTCGAACTCAAAGTTGCTTTCGAACTCAAAGTTGCTTTCGAACTCAAAGTTGCTTTCGAACTCAAAGTTGCTTTCGAACTCAAAGTTGCTTTCGAACTCAAAGTTGCTTTCGAACTCAAAGTTGCTTTCGAACTCAAAGTTGCTTTCGAACTCAAAGTTGCTTTCGAACTCAAAGTTGCTTTCGAACTCAAAGTTGCTCCCTATGGGTCGCAACTTAGGTCACAACTTAGGTCGCGTTGCAGCATCGGAATTCCGATCGATTTGTCGAAGTATATTTTATCTTTAAACTGGGGAAAACCGTCTTATGACACCGAAAGAATTAAAAACGAGATTGGATCTGAGAAAAGCGGGACAGGATTCGTTCTTTTTACTCGACGTAAGAAATCCGAACGAAGTGGAAATCTGTACGATCGAGGGAACCGATCTTTTAATCCCCGTTGCTGAACTTCCGAACCGCGTTGGCGAAATCAATCCTTGGAAAGAATCAGGTAAGGAAGTGATCGTCTATTGCCGTTCCGGCGGACGTTCGGGAATGGCCTGCGGAATTTTAAAACAATCCGGTTTTGCAAAGGTGCATAACGTGGAAGGCGGAATTCTTCTGTATTCAGACGAAGTCGATCCTTCTTTGGCGAAATACTGAATTTCCAATCCGAGTCGAAAGCTGGACTAAGGAAGAAGTATTAAAGAATCTTAAATTACGATCGCGGCTGCCATTGCAGCGGAATCAATAAATCGTTGATTCGTGGGATTTCGATTTACGGAATCGTTTTCAATTCGTCGATCGGAGCATTCTGTTGCGACAGTCAGGAGCGACATTGAGTTCAAGCGCGGTCTTTGCGTTTTCCCTATGATTTTCGTTGAAACGATCGATTTGGAAAGAGCCGCCCGAAAAAAGATTTCAAGATCGAATCCGATCTAATAAAATGAGGCCGGTCGTTTTACGGAGATTGTCGTTTATTCGCCGAGAAGAATTCTACGGAAATATAAAAAGCCTTCATCCAACGGATCGTCTTTTCCGCCGCGGCGGCGTTTGAGCATATTCGTTAAATCTAATACCATCAAACCGTACATCCAACCCCACATCATTCTCGCAATGGCGGGATATTCCGCTTTCGGAAGTTTGAATTCGTGGCTCGCGCATCCGTTTCGGATCGTTTCCAAAAACACGCGATAGCTTGTGGGTAAACTAGGGAACGCTTTACGGTGCATGTGACCGTGAACGGTGTTGAACATCACCTTGTGAAGTTCCTTATTGTTCAATGAAAAATCCCAATACGCTCTCGCGATTCCGGCTAACTTTTCGAATGCGTTCTTACCGTTCCTTTGCGCGTTGCGGAGAAGCTGAGTGAGTTCGGTTTCTCCCTTTGCAATCAGAACTTGGATGATTTCCTCTTGGCTCTTAAAGTGAGAATAGGGACTTGCGACGCTGCAGTCCAATTTTTCGGCGATCTTTCTCATCGAAAGACCTTCGATTCCTTCTTCCTGTAGGATCTCCATCGCAACTTGTACGATGTTCTCCCGGTTTAGGCTGTTTCTGGATCTTCTTTTGTGTCGAACTGCAGTTGTCATCTTTGATTCTAAACTCGGATCAAGCCGCTTTGGAAACCGGAACCCTTCCCTGAGTCGTCCAAACGTCTCGTTTTATGTTTATGATCCCAACTTTATGCAACCCCTTCATGATCTGAAAGCAAAAATCCACTTCCCACCATTTATATGCGAAGTTCGGGGAAGTCGGGTGACCGTGATGATTGTTCTGATACAATTCTCCCATGGTCAAAACATCGATCGGTAACATATTCTTAGACTCGTCTTTTGTCTTAAAATGATTCCGATAGCCGTATTTATGTCCTCCCCAGTTCACGATTGCGCCGTGAATCGGCCCCATCAGCCAATGAATCGGGAGCAACAAATACCAAGCCCATTGTACTTCTGGAACGAAAGCCATGTAATAAAAGGCGTATAAGGAACCGAATCCGATCCGGAACCACCAATTTTGACCGAGTAGATCGATCGATTTCCAGCGGGGAATAAAATCCCGCGTAAATTCGGGGTTTGCGGGAACTCTATCGTAAGCGAAGTCGTCGTAGATTTTTTTCGTTTTGAGCATCATATCGAACGCATTCTTGGAAAAATGGGGAGAATGCGGATCTTCTTCCGTGTCGCTGTAAGAATGGTGCATACGATGCAGAACCGCATATCCATATGGATTCAGGTAAGAAGGTCCTTGTAGAACCATCGTTAAGAAATGGAAGAATCGCTCCCAGTTACGATTCATCGAAAACATCGCGTGAGCGGCGTATCTGTGTAAAAAGAAGGTTTGGGCGAAAACCGAACCGAACCAATGGACAAAAAATAAAATTAAAATAGGGACCATAAGGGGCCTCCTTTGTTTTTTCTCTTCAGTGAACAATGTTCATTATGACCAAAATAAACGAACGATGTTAATTAAGTAAAGAGAAAAAGGAAAAGAATTCCTACTTTCCAAAATTGGCTTTTTTTGAGGATTTGGAAGAAAAGACAAAACGGGTAGAATCGCCTTATTTCGAAGGTTTCTTTCTATTTTTAGGTGGCATCGGTGGTAGCAAAAAAGGCTGTAAAAAAGAAATCTGTGGGAACTCCTACTTCCAAATCCGCTTTGAAACGCGGTTCGGCCTCGAAGCCGGGTCGCTCGGAAAAACTCACCGAACACCTCTCTATGGATCGCTCGGAAAAACTCAGTATCTCGCTCCCTACGGGTCGCTCGATAGGTCGCTCGACGAGTCGGAACTCCGGCGCATCCGCGAAGGCCTCCGCAAAATCCGGCCCTGCTTTCAAAACGAACGGCAAAAACAACAACGTCATCCTTTCTCAAAAATCACAAATCGGTTCTTCCAAAGCGGGCAAGGGACAACACTTTCCTGCGCCTTGGGATTTAAAGGGAGAAGGATTTCTTTTTCCGCTTTGGGCCAAAAAAGATTACAACCGTGAAATGGGATTCTTTTCCGATGAAGATTCCAAACAATACAAGGGCGGCCTCGGTTCTCTGATGCTTGTGAACTACGAGACCAGTGATGTCGGACCTTATTACGAACTTCTTTATATTCCCGGGAACTTCGAATACAAGGACGAGTCCTACAAACGAATCACGAGAATTTTCGTTTCCAGTCAAAAGTCGGTGGAAGAGGGAATTCTCAACTGGGCGATTCCCAAAGAAAGAGCCGACTTCGTTTGGATGAAGGAAGGAAATCTTACGAAAATTTCCGCGTATCGAAACGGAAAAGAATTCTTTCGCGTTACGATCGCGACAAAAGGTTTTTCCTTTCCGGTTTCGACAAAAGTTCTCCCGTACACCCTTTTGCAAAAATCTCCCGAAGGATATCTACAAACTCAGTTTATCGGTAAGGGCAAGGGAAGAATTGCGACCATCCAAGAGATTTGGAGCGACGAGGCGGTGTTCCCCGACGCGATCAAAGGCGGTATGTTCAAAACGGGAATTCATGCGAACCCCTTCGAGCTTGTGTTTCCCGTTGCGGGCAAGGTGAACTGAGATAGGAAACGGAATCGGCTGAAAGTAAACGCATTCAATATTTAGAATATTAGAGTTATTAGGAGTAATCATGGAAGAAGCGGTCATCCTGGACGGTATTAGAACCCCGTTCGGTAATTTTGGAGGAACTCTCAAGGACCTCAGTGCGGTGGATTTGGGAGTTTTGGCTTCGAAAGCAATCTTAGAAAAAACCGGAGTTTCTCCGGATGCGATCGGCGAATCGATTTTCGGAAACGTAATTCCGACCGGTAAGGAAGCGATTTATCTCGCTCGTCATATCGGTTTGAAAACCGGTCTTCCTCTCGCTGTTCCTGCGTTGACGTTGAACCGTCTTTGCGGCTCCGGTATGGAAGCGATCGTGCAGGCGGCTAAGAAGATTTATCTCGGAGATGCGGATGCGGTTCTGGCGGGCGGCGTAGAGTCGATGAGTAACGCGCCTTACGTTGTAAGAAACGCCCGTTGGGGAGTTCGTTACGGTTCCGCCGAATTCGAAGACACTCTCGAACAAGGTCTTACCGATCAGTATGTCGGTTTGATTATGGGTCAAACCGCGGAGAATCTTGCGGACCAATATAAAATCTCCAGACAAGAACAAGACGAGTGGGCGGCGACTTCTCAAACGCGTGCGGAAAAGGCTACGAACGAAGGCCGTTTGAAAGAGGAGATTCTCCCCGTTACGATCGGCGGTAAAAAACCGGTTACATTAGAAAAAGATGAATTTATCAAAGGCGCTGCGGGTGCGGAAAAACTCGGAACCTTAAAAGCGGTTTTCCGCGAGGGTGGAACGGTCACCGCCGGAAACGCTTCCGGTTTGAACGACGGAGCCGCTGCGACGATCGTTACTTCCGCTTCTTATGCGAAGAAGCTCGGTAAAAAACCTCTCGCGATCATTCGCGGTTACGGTCACGCGGGCTGTGATCCTGCAAAGATGGGAATCGGTCCTGCGATCGCGATTCCTGCCGCCTTGAAAAAAGCGGGATTGAAACTTTCCGATATGAGTTTGGTCGAAGTCAACGAAGCGTTTGCGGCTCAGTATCTCGCGGTTCAAAAAGAACTCGGTCTGGATCCGGCGATCACCAACGTGAACGGCGGTGCGGTTGCGATTGGACATCCGCTCGGAGCGTCCGGCGCGAGAGTTACCATCACTTTGGCGTATGAGTTGAGAAGAAGAAAGGCGAAATACGGAGTGGCTTCTCTTTGTATCGGAGGCGGTCAGGGGATCGCTCTCGTTCTGGAAAATCCGGAAGCATAAGAGAATCGAACGATTACGGTTGGGAAGAATTCTTCCTTACCGTTTCTTCCGAAAAGCCCGGGGTTTCCTCGGGCTTTTTTATTAGCATTTTCTGAAACGTTGTACCTCCTACATTTTCAAATTCGGTTTTGAAAACGGTTGGATTTCCCCCGAAAAAGGGATAACTTCAGGATAGAATCGAAGAAGGAAAGAATTCGAATTCATCCGGGGCTGCGGGTTGTAGTTCCTACAATTTCAAATAGAATTCTTAGGAGTTCCAACAGCGAATAGAAGCCTTCTTTCAAGTTCTACGAGGCATTTGGCTTTCGTACCTTCTTGACGGTAAAGGATTCCCTTCGAATCCTGCATACAGAGCTCTTCAATCCAGGTTCCAATACCGAATTCGAGGCTGTACCGGAAATGAGACACCGGCTATCGGCGATCCAGGCGGGATGCCCGGAACCATCGGACGAGTTCAATTTCGACCAAGGTGTGCTATTAAAATGGAATTTGCCCTTTCCAGCGAACAGAAAGAATTACGCGAACTCGCCCGAAAATTCGCAAAAGAGGAAATGCGTCCTCGCGCGGAACATCACGATCATACGGGAGAATATCCCATTGAAGTCCTAAAGAAAGCCTGGGAAATCGGGCTGATGAACATTCACATCGAACCTCGGTTCAACGGTTCGGGAATGGCGGAACTTGACGATGTTATCATCGGTGAAGAATTATTCTGGGGTTGTTCCGCAATGGCTACCGCAATCCTCGCAAACAATCTCGCGTTAGCTCCGGTTCTCTTAGGAGCGAGCGATCGAATCAAAAAAGAATTCGTTCAACCTATGACGGAAGAATTCAAACTCGCGGCTTATGCGGTAACGGAGCCCGGCGCGGGTTCGGACGTTGCCGCGATCCGCACCTCCGCAAAAAAAGTCGGGGACGAATACATCATCAACGGATCCAAAATGTGGATCACCAACGCCGGTTACGCGGATTGGTTTTTCGTTCTTACCAAAACCGATCCATCCGCGGGTCACAAAGGAATCACGGGATTTATTGTGGATGCCAAATCTCCCGGCATCATCATGGGAAAGAAAGAAATCAACATGGGACAGAAATGTTCCGACACACGAGGAATCACATTCGAAGACGTGAAAGTTCCCGCGTGGCAAATGGTAGGGCGCGAGGGGGAAGGTTTTAAAATTGCGATGGGCGCGTTCGACCACACTCGTCCCGGCGTCGCGATCGGAGCCGTCGGGGTTGCAAGAGCCGCGATGGAACATTCCATCAACTACGCGAACACACGCAATACGTTCGGTCGTCCGATCATGGACAACCAGGGAATTTCCTTTATGATCGCGGAAATGGCGCGCGATATCGAAGCCGGAAGACTTCTTTGTTATCAAGCCGCTTGGATGATCGACAACGGGTTCAGAAACACCTATCAAGCCTCCATCGCGAAGATGTTCTGCGCCGATATGGCTATGAGAGTTTGTACGGACGCCGTTCAAGTTCTGGGCGGATACGGTTTTAACACAGAATATCCGGTTGAAAAATTAATGAGAGACGCTAAGATCTTCCAAATCTACGAAGGAACTTCGCAAATTCAAAGAATGATCGTTTCTCGTTTCCTCGCCGACGGAAAGGGAATCGAGGGACCGAACCTCTGAAAGACTATTCTCTCACATTCGAGGAATTTTCCGCGCAAGCCGAGCGCGGAAATTTAATCCCCGTTTTCAAACAGGTCTTTTTGGACATGGAGACCCCGGTCTCTCTGTTTGCAAAATGGGGATGTGAATCGTCAAAAAATTCTTTCCTGCTCGAATCCGTCGAAGGCGGTGAAAAGCTGGGGAGAAATTCCTTTCTTGGAAAATCACCTTCCCGAATTTTGCAAGGGAAGAACGGCCTTTTTTATATCACCGTCGGCGACGAACCTGCGACCGAAATCATCACATACGATCCTTTAGTGCTTCTCGAAAATCTTCTCGGAGACGACGTTTACGTTCAGGATTATCGTTTGCCTCCGTTTGCGGGCGGCGCCGTGGGGTTTTTGTCCTTCTCCGCGGTTCGTTATTACGAAAACATTCCCGATACAAAACCCGAGGATGAAAACGCGCCCGATTGTTATTTCGCGATCTGCGACGAACTTCTCGTGGTCGATCATATCGATCACGTTTTAAGAATCGTGGTCAACGCAAGAATCGGAGAATTCGCTTCCCTCAAAGAATGTTACGATAGCGTCCTCAAAAAAATCGATTTTATAGAAGAGGAAATCCGAAACGGAGTCATTCCGGACGAAATCAAAAATCCGAAAGCCGTCCACGGAACTTTACAATTAAATCCGAATATTCCGGATGAGGAATATAAGAAGAATGTCGAACGCGCCAAGGAATACATCAAGGCGGGCGATATCTTTCAAGTCGTTCCTTCTAGAAAACTCCGATTTAAGCCGGAGGTTTCTCCGTTTCAAATCTATCGCGGTTTAAGAACGGTCAATCCGAGTCCTTATATGTATTATCTGAAACTCGGTGAAATCACGATCGTGGGAAGTTCTCCCGAGATCATGGTAAAATACGCGGGCAATCAGACGTATTTGCGTCCCATCGCCGGAACTCGTCCTCGGGGTAAGAACGCGAGCGAGGATCAATATCTCGAAGAAAATCTTCTCGCGGATCCGAAGGAAATCGCGGAACATATCATGCTCGTCGATCTTGGACGCAACGATCTCGGAAGAGTTTGTATGCCGGGAAGCGTCCGCGTGAACGACTTCAAAGTCATCGAAAAATATTCTCACGTAATGCACATCGTAAGTCAATGTTCGGGAGAACTCGACGAGGAAAAAACCGTTTACGATCTGATCCGCGCGACTCTTCCCGCTGGAACGGTTTCGGGCGCTCCGAAAATCCGCGCGATGGAAATCATCGACGAATTGGAAACCACCCGCCGCGCGATCTATTCGGGCGCGCTCGGTTATATTTCTTTTTCCGGAGAAAGCGATCTCGCGATCATCATCCGCACGATCGTGTTCTACGGAGACACCGCATTCCTGCAAGCGGGCGGAGGAGTCGTGTATGATTCCGTCGCCGAATCGGAACTGGAAGAAACCAAAAACAAAATGGCCGCTCTTTTAAAAGCGGTGGAGTTTGCGAGAAACGGACTCAAAGGAGAATGGAAGTAATGCTTCTCCTCATCGACAATTACGATTCTTTCACATACAATCTCTATCAGTATTTCTGTCAGATCGGAAACGACGTCGAAGTTTATCGGAACGATAAAATCACGTTAAACGAAATCAACGAACTCAAACCGAAGGGAATCATTCTTTCTCCGGGTCCGGGTCGTCCCGAGGATTCCAAGGTTTGTCTGGACGTGATCCGAGAACTCGGCGGCAAACTTCCGATCTTCGGGGTTTGTCTAGGACATCAGGCGATCGGTCTCGTTCACGGCGGTAAAATCGTTTCCGCGCCATCGATCATGCACGGAAAGGTTTCTTTGATAGAACACGACGGTAAGGATATCTACAGAGGAATTCCTTCTCCCTTCGTTGCAACCCGTTATCATTCTCTCGTGATTCAACCCGAAAGTATGCCGAAAGAATTGGAAATCGCTTCCAAAACGCACGACGGCGTGATTATGGGAGTTCGTCACAAAACCAAAAAACATCTTTACGGAGTTCAATTTCATCCTGAATCCATCATGACCAGCGCCGGACTGGATCTGGTCAGAAACTTTTCCTCTATCGTTCAGGAGCTATGAAGTTTTTTTTCAGACTTCTATCGTATTCCGTACGTTATAAGTATCGATTCTCGCTCGGAATCGTTTTCGCATTATTGACCGCGATCTTAAACGCGGTCTCTTTAACGGCGCTCATCCCTTTATTCGATTCTCTCGGCAACGATAAACAAACCCGCTTTCAACTGCAGATGACCCTGCCCGAACAGAGAATTCTACTGAAACAAAAGGTATTCGGGGAAGAATCCCTGGACGGTCTCGAACGAACCAAACTTCTTTTGATCGACGCGAAAGAATGGGTCAACGGAAGAACGAAAGGTCTCGAACCGAAAGAAGTTGTTTGGGCGATCTGCATCATCGTGATGCCATTGTATCTTCTCAAATTGATTACGTATTTATTATCCGTTTTCTGCATCGCAACCGCGGGTTACAAGGCGGTGAGGGACATACGACAGGAACTTTTCGAAAAGAATCAGCTTCTTCCTTTGACGTATTTCTTTAAGGAAAAGACCGGTCTGATGATGAGCCGTATCATCAACGACGTCGAAGTCGTGGCCGCGGTGATTTCAAGCAACTTCCGGGACGCTACGATCAACTTCTTTTATGTAGTCACACACTTAATGGTATTATTATATTTGAATACCGAGTTGTTGTTGATCGCCTGTCTTACGGTTCCTGTCATCATTCTCCCCGTAACCTTGTTCACGAGAAAAATCACCAAGTCCACAGCGAGATCCCAGGAGAAGATGGCCGATCTCAACGCGAACATCCAAGAGATGATTTCCGGAATCAAGGTGATCCGCGTTTTTAACTCGGAAACGTACGAACAGGAAAAGTTCGGTAAGATCAATCACAACGTCTACCGAAGAAACTTCAAAGGACAGTTTTATCTTCAGATCGCGCCTTCTCTCGTCGAATTGACCTCTTCGATCGTAGTTCTCGGTTTTTTTGCGGCGGGGGCGAGTTTGATCTACAACGGAAGATTCACGCAAGGGGAATTCATGGCCTTCTTGTTGACGCTTCTGTTCTTGCTCAGACCTCTGACGCAGCTTTCGCAGATGGTCGGAAAGATCACGCAGTCCATCGCCTCCGGAAAACGAATTTTCGAAATCATCGATTTGGAAACGGAAGACCACAGCGAAGAGAGCAAGGTAGCCGCTTCTCCCTTGTCACAGAGCATCGAATTTAAGAATTTATTTTTCTCTTATCCCGGGACCAATGCAGCCGTTTTAAAAGACATCAATCTGAAAGTGAAAAAGGGCGAAACGATCGCTCTGATCGGCGCGAGCGGTTGCGGCAAGTCCACTCTCATGGACTTGCTTCCGCGGTTTTTCGATCCGACCTCCGGTTCGATCGAGTTTGACGGAGTCGATGTGCGCGACATCAGTCTCGGCGATCTTCGTAAAAAGATAGGAATCGTTACTCAGGATATTTTTCTCTTTCACGGAACGGTCGCGGATAATATCGCCTATGGAAAACCGGGGGCGACCCGCAAGGACGTGATCCGCGCGGCGAGACTTGCGCACGCACACGATTTTATCAAACAGATGGATAAAGGATACGACAGTATTCTCGGAGTTCGAGGTTTGAATCTTTCCGGCGGACAAAGGCAACGTCTCGTGATCGCCCGCGCTTTGTTGCGCGACCCGGAAATCATGATCTTGGACGAAGCGACTTCCGCTCTCGACGTGGAATCGGAGCGACTCGTAAGCGACGCTCTCCGAAGATTGTACGCCAACAGAACCACATTCGTAATCGCTCATAGACTTTCCACGATCAAAGACATTCCCCGGATCATCGTTATGGACAACGGCAAGATCGTGGAAGAAGGAAATCACAATTCCTTATATGAGCAAAACGGAATTTACCGAAAACTTTCGGACAATCAATTTGCGGCTAATAACGGAGTATTACCATGAAAAAAAGCGTTTTGATCGTGGACGACAACGACCGCTACGCGAACAACCTCAAGGTTTGGTTTGAAAAAAAGGGATTCGAGACCGTGCGCGCGATCGACGCTGCCCAAGGTTGGGAAATTTATTCCAAAGATAAGAATCGGTTTCATACGATCGTGACGGATATCACGATGGAAACGCAAACGTCCGGCCTTTGGATGATCCGCAGGATTCACAAGGACGGGTATCAGGGAAACAAAATCATCGCGACCACCGGTTTCGATTTTCCCGGCGTGATGTTTTTTTCGGCTTCGATTCTTCCTTGGTTTGCCGGAATCGGTTGGATGGTTCCTAAGGTTCCGCTCAAGGAAGGAACGGTTGTGTTCCTTCCCACTGCGCTGAAACGAAGAACGACCTTTGAATCCGTTGTTTAAACGGAGTAAGTCCGAACTTCGTACAAATCCGAAATCGAACGGAACGCTCGCAAGATCTATTCTTGCGAACGAAAGCGCGCTTAAATTTTAATTAAGTCGGGTTTAACCGTGCGACCTTTGTTGATCTGATTTTTTCCGTTTCGGACATTACCGGATCAATTCTCCGGAGTTTGCCCGCCTTCATTGGAAGGTTGATTCTCCGTTTCGGAAGGATTGGCCGCAGGATCGGTTTCTTCCATCTCCGAAGCGGGAGTGAATTTGTTTTCCTTTCTCCGATACTTTCCTTTGCCTTTCTTTTTCTCTTTCGGAGGAGCGATGATCGTTCTGATCTTTAAGTAAGGACCGAACACCCAGGATTGGAACGTTTCGTAATAACTTTCCGGATTCTTGGATTCAAGAAGAAGAAGGTAGTAATGATCTTCCGCGTATTTATCTCCGACCTTTTGTATAAAACGGCGATCGCTCTTCTTCAAAATCTTTCCGACTTCTCCCACGGTTAGGTTTCGCATCTTGCGGGATGTAGGATACGGATTTTCTTGCGAAAAACCGCCTTCTACTTGAACCGTTCCGAATTGATAAAAAGCCTTTCTCAGATAAAGCTGCGCCAAAACCCTTTGGGTCAATTCGTCCGAAGTGGAACTTTCTAATATTCTAATAAACGAATAGGTTCCGTAAAGGCTCGTGTTCTGGCCGATCGCCTCGATGATGTTGCGCACGAGTTCCGGTTTTGTTTCGAGGGTTTGTTCCAAAATTCTAAGCGACGCTCGGGTTTTATGAATTCCCAACGCTTCGATCGCGGTCTTTTGAAGTTCGGGATCTTCCGATTCCAAATACGTTTTAAAGAGTTTGAGGTCGTCGTTTACCTGAAACGCGGCCAAACCCAAGATGGAGGCCTTGACGATTTCGGTTCTGGAAGAACGGATTCCCTGGCGGATCAAAATGTCCCGCGCCGAAGGATCCTTGGTTTTACCCATTCCTCTCCAGGAGGAAAACTGAATGTCCGGATCGTTCGACTTGATTCCTCTGAAAAAGTAATCCAAGGAAGATGGAGAACCGATATCGGCTAACGCCTTGTAGGCGGCCTGTCTTACCGCTTCCCCGTCCCGTTCGATTACGTGGTGCAGCGTCTTTACTCCGCCTTTTCCCATTCTTCCGATGGCTAAAACCGCGGCGGCGCGCACTCTCGGAATCGAATGCGTGAGCGCGATCCGATCCAAAACCTTATAACGTTTTTCCGCTTCCGCGCGGAAGACGGTCAGAATTCCTTTTTTGAGGGAAAGATCGTAATCGATCTCTTGTCTTTCTTTCGGTGTGAGGTCCTTTCGTTTTCTTTTTTCATACGAAGAAACTCCGTCCGATTCCTCCGTAAGATTTCGCGGATCGTCCACGTTCAAACCGCCGGAAGAGTTTCCGTCCGTAGACGATTCTCCCGAACCCGGAGTTTCCGCGGAATCGTCCGGCGCGTCGACTTGTTTTGCGAGCCCGCCGTTTTGTTTCGAAATTGAAATCGATTCCGCTTTCAGACCGGAAAGACTCAAAGAAGAAAGAAGAACAACGTAAAACGATACGTTTCGAATTTTAAAAAATGAGGACATGGGCAGCCTTTGAACGATAAAAATTTTTCTTAAGGGTCTATTATAAGTTCGGTCGATTTTTCAGCTTTTTCACGCTTTTTTCCATGACAAGCATGATTTCCGAGAACACGAATGCTTGACGGAAACCTGCAAACCTGCTACGTTTTAGGTAAAAGGAGAATATTCTTTATTAGCAAGCTCAGCGGCAACCTCAACGGTCTCAAATCCAATCAAATCCAAAGATTGAAAAAAATTTCCGAGAAAAGAATCCGGGAAGATGTAATCGTTAGTCAAGAAATTTCACGCACTCTCTGCGAATTATCCTTAGAAATCAGTAAACAAATCGGAATTCTCATCGATCGATCGGGTTACGTTACTCATGTGTTAGTCGGATCGGACAATTCCATCGAGATCCCGTTTTTGGACCGCCTTCGTACGTCGGAAGCCAGGCTGCGCGGCCTAAGGCTCGTTCACACACATTTAAAGGGAGAATCTTTAAATCAGGAAGATTTGACCGACTTGGCGTTGCTTCGTTTGGACTATATCACCGCGATCGTAATGGATTCTTCCGGAAATCCGAACGGGTATTACTCGGCGCACGTAAATCCGGAATCGGAAGACGAGCTTTGGACCGTTCTCCCCAAACAATATCCGGGTCAGCTAAAAGAAGGAATCATCGAAGAAATCTTGGACATCGAGTCCATGTTGTCTCGTTCGAGAAGAAATCTCAAGGATGCGCAAAAAGAAAACCGAGCTTTCTTAGTCGGCGTATATCCCGAAAGAACGACCGGCAGACATCCAAACCTTTCCATGGAAGAATTAAAGGAACTCTGTAGAACCGCGGAGGTTCACGTGGTCGATACGTTTATGCAGAGAAAGAATCGTCTCGATCCTTCCACCGTTCTCGGAAAAGGAAAGCTGGAAGAAATCATCCTCAAAGCGATTCAGAAACACGTGGAACTTCTCGTGTTCGATTTGGAACTCACTCCTTCCCAAGCGAAGAAGATTTCGGACATCGCGGACATTAAGGTCATCGATCGTACTCAGTTGATTCTCGATATCTTTGCGAGAAACGCGAAGAGCCGAGACGGTAAACTGCAGGTCGAATTGGCTCAGTTGAAATATCTCAAAGGACGCCTAACGGAGTTGGACGACAACATGTCGCGCTTGACCGGGGGAATCGGAGGAAGAGGGCCGGGGGAAACGAAACTCGAGATCGGAAAACGGAGAGTAGAGGAACGGATCACAAGACTCGAAGTGGAACTCAAATCCCTTAAAAAAAGAAGGGAAATCAATCGGAGACAAAGAAAGAAAAACGAACTTCCGGTTGTGGGCATCGTGGGTTATACGAACGCCGGAAAATCCACTTTGTTGAACGCGTTGACCAACAGCGAAGTCCTTTCCGAAAACAAGTTGTTCGCGACTCTCGATCCGACTACGCGAAGAATCCGCTTTCCGGAAGAAAGAGAAATCATCATCTCGGACACGGTGGGATTTATCCACGATCTTCCTCCCGAACTTTCCAACGCGTTCAAAGCGACCTTGGAGGAATTGGGGGATTCGGACCTTTTGATTCACGTCGTGGACGTTTCCAATCCGGATTATAAACTACAAATGGAAGCCGTGGAAAAGATTCTGGAAGAATTAGAACTTTCTCATATACCGATGATTCAGGTTTTCAACAAGATCGATAACCTCGAAACGTTCAAGACTTGGGCCGGGGCAAACGAAGATTCGAACGGATACAAAAAATCCTCCCGGCCTTCGATCAATCACGGACCGGGTTTGGAAGCGATCGCCGATTTAAAAGAGGATCTGGGAATCGATCTTCATTCGGATACGGTTCTCGTATCCGCATACAGAGGATGGGGTTTAAAGACTTTATTGGATCTTCTGGAAGAAAGAATTTACGCGAAAGCCTTCTTTGCCTCGTCCACGGAATGATAGATCTCGACCTTTTTCGGAAGTTCCATCAAACGAATCACGTTTTCCAAAAAGTGATTCAATCCTCCGATCACGATCTTGCCGGAATGCTGATCCACTGTTTTGATCAAGGTAAGAATCGTAGCCACGCCGACGCTGTTGATGTATTCGAGCGCTGAAAGATCGAGAATGATATTGTAGACTTCTTCCTCGAAGATAAAATGAATTTTACGGGAAATCTCGAACGAATTGGAGTTCGTCACCTTGCCGTTAAACACGACGAGCTGGACGTCCTTATTGGGGAGACTCGTTTTTGTAGTCTCAATATACAATGAATCGAATTCTACTCTCGCCATGAAAATTCCTTTTATCGTTCCGGGTAAAGTTTCCCGTCTTTGTATTTCAGTCGGACTTTCTCGCCCTCTTGAAAAGTATCGGCATCATACCGACCTTTTAAAACAACTTGAATCTTTCCTTTTCCAGGAATCTCACCTTCATATTCCAGGTAGTTCCTTCTATGAGAACGTTTTTTTTCAAATTCCACTACGCGCCCTTTCAGAAAATCGTCCAGATTTACATCGGAAGTCCCGAAAGTCAAAAGATTCTCCTCTTGGCCCGGATCTAGGAATAAGTCCAGATGTTTCCCATTCTCCTCCGAATGCAAAGACAAAGTGAATTCTTTCCATTCCAAAGGACGGAATTCTCAGAGCTTATCTTCCAATCGGATCGCAACCGAAGAGTGTCGAATCAAGGAAAGTCCGTCGATGATCTTCAACGATTTCTTGATATTCTCCTCCGTTGCCGGATGCGTAATAACAACAACTTCCACAGGTTCTTTTTCGGCTTCGTTTTGTCTCACGGAAGAAATAGAAATTCCGTGATCTCCCAATACCTTGGAAATTTCGGAAAGTACTCCGGGCAAATCCACGGTGGTAAATCGGAGATAGTAACGAACCAGGGAACCGTTGGCTTCCGAGATCGTCGCTTGCGGAAAAAGATTCTTTTCCGGTGCGATTCCCTTGTTTCTTCTCGCTCCGTAATACAGAATATCGGAAACGACGGAAGAAGCCGTCGGTAGCGAACCCGCTCCTTTCCCCACGAACATTCCCGGACCGGCATACGCGGTCTGATAATAAACCGCATTCATCTCGTTCATGATATTCGCGAACGGATGTTTTACGGGAATCATCACGGGTTGAACTCGGGCTTCGATCTTATTCGACAACTTCCGCACCAACCCCAGAAGTTTAATTCTGTAACCGAGTTCGCTCGCAAATTGAATGTCCAATCCGCTGATCTTTGTTATACCTTCGATTTGTACGCTCTGTAAAGGAATTTTTTCGGCGAACGCCAAACTTCCTAAAATGCTGATTTTGTGAGCCGTATCGATTCCTTCCACGTCGAAGGTGGGATCTTTTTCCGCAAAACCTAAGTCTTGTGCGATACGCAACGCTTCCGAATAATCCAGGTGTTCCAACTCCATCTTGGAAAGAATAAAATTCGTAGTTCCGTTTAATATGCCGTATAAGGAAAGAAAGGAATCTGAACCCAGTCCCGATTTGATGGAACGTATGACCGGAATGGCTCCCGCGACGGAAGCTTCCATTCCGATTTCCAAACCTTGTTCGTGAGCTAAAGAGAATAACTCGTCCCCTCTTTGAGAGAGAAGGGCTTTGTTTGCGGTGATCACCGTTTTGCCGTTCTTTAACGCGTCTTTTACGATGGAATACGCAATGTCGGTTCCGCCAACGAGTTCCAGAATCATATCGATTTCCGGATCGGAGATCATTTTTTGATAATCGGATTCTAATTTACAATTCGGAAAACTTTGAAGTTCCTTTCTGATTTTTTCCGGTGAACGTGTACAGATCGAAGAGAGGATCAATTCCAATCCGAACTTCTCCCGATACGAGGCGCTTTCCTTTTTAAGAATTTCTAAAACCCCCGATCCGACGGTTCCTGCTCCGATCAATCCAATGCGAATGCGTTCCATGGTTTACCATCTTCGAAATTTGCGGGGAAGATTCACTTCATTTTCAAAGGAAAAGCGTTGTTCCTCAACGGATCGAAATTTTAATTTACAACTTTTCATTTCTCTGGTACGAATCAAAGATAAGTCGTTAAATTCAACAACACAGGTCCAAATGGCAAACAAAAGAAGGCCTCCCCGAAAGAAACATAATTCAAATCAAAAAGGTTCGGGAGGAAACGAGAGGAATCGGGAAAACGCCGAATCCAACCGCGGCGGCAACGAACAGAGAGAAGGAAATCGAAGACATTCTCACCAGCAGCGCCAACAACACGGAAAGAATTTTCAAAGAAATCAAGAGTTCCATCGCAAGAGTCAAGAACTTGCAATGGAAAAAAGCGCCGAGCCTAAAGTCAGACCTCCCCGCGAAGGAGGCAAACTCGTAATCCGCATCATCCTTACGGGATGTATTCTGCTCTTGGGAATTTTCAGTTATTTCATCTGCGAAAACTATCACACGAAAACTCCCGTTTACGGCAAACGCGGCTGGGACGATACGTTCCATCGATCCGCGACTTGGGCCGAAGCGAAAGAGATCTGCGACGAAAAGGCGAAACGTCTTCCGGGTAAAGATCAGCTCAAAACCTTCAGCAAACGCGCCGATCAGAAACTGAAAAACGCGGGAGTGTTCTGGTCTTCCAGCCAAGACGGTGAAACCGGTTATTACTTTTCGGTTAACTTAAAAGACGGGATGGAAACGAGCAGCCTCGGAACGATGAAATACAACGTGATCTGCGTTAAGTGAAACAGCGCTTTTCATGATTCGTAAAATCTCCGGCAGAATCGTAACACACGAACGCGAGTTCGACGGAACGGTGGAATGGGATCCTGAAACCGGATGGATTTCGTCCGTTCGCGAAGGATTGGAGTTCGACGTCACCGAAGAACAAACGAAGGAAGAAGCGTGGTTTGATCCGAACCAAACCGTGATCTTTCCGGGGTTCGGCGACATTCATATCCACGCAAGAGAGGACGAAAGCGGCAAACATACTTACAAAGAGGATTTTCTATCCGCGAGCGCAGCCGCGATCAACGGGGGAGTTGTTCACGTCGCCGATATGCCGAACAACCCGATTCCTCCGGTGGATGAAAATTCATATTCAAAAAAACGCAAGTTAGCCGATCGTTCTCCGATTCACATCACGTTGTATGCCGGGATCGGACCGGACACGAAACCTCTTTCCAAGTCCGTTCCCTACAAAGTTTTTATGGGACCGAGCATCGGAGAATTGTTTTTTCATAACAATCAAACTCTGGAAGATACGATCCGCAACTATGCGGGACAGAATATCAGCTTTCACTGCGAAGATCCGGAAATTCTCGAAAAACATCAGGACGAAAAATTCCACGAAGACAGAAGACCGGCGGAAGCGGAAACGATGGCGACCGACTTCGCTTTGTATCTGATCGAAAAATATAATCTTCGCGGAAAACTCTGTCATTATTCTACGGGCGACGGTTTGAACAAAATCAAAGCCGCAAAACAAAAGGGCGTTAAGATCACCTGCGAAGTCACTCCCACGCATTTGTTCTTCGACAAGTCCATGTTGACTCCCGAAAACCGGCTTTGGTTTCAGATGAATCCTCCGCTTCGCGAAAAGGAAGACCGCGAAAGAATGCTGCAAGGCGTCAAAGAAGGTTGGATCGATTATCTAGCGACCGATCACGCTCCGCACAGCATCGAAGAAAAACAAAAAGGAACGAGCGGAATTTCTCAACTCGATACGTATTCACTTTTTGTAACATGGTTGATTTTGGACGCGGGCGTGGATCGGAAAACGATCGCAAAAATCTGCTCTAAAAATCCGGGAGACTTTGTGAACGAATATCTCCCTCCCAAATTCGGAAAAGGTTTCGGGAGAATCGAACCGGGTTATTCGGCGAACTTCACCGTGTTGAATTTGAAACGACCGAAAACGTTCTTAAAAGAGGAAATCAAAAGTAAATCGGGTTGGTCGCCTTTTGAGAATTTTACGTTTCCCGGTTCGATCGAAGCGGTTTTCTTTTTAGGCAATCGGATCAAATAAACACGTCAGAACGCATTAAAGTTTTCTAATGGATTTGAGTTCTACCCCAATGACGCAGGATCGTAGAATCTTGAAAACCGAATCGTTCGTAAATTCCTTGTCCCATCTTGGTCGCGTGAAGAATGATAAATCCGGAAAATTCCTTTCGGATTTCCCGTAAGATTTGATCCACTAGAACGGACGCAAAACCGAAACCGCGATGCGCTCCGTCCGTCGTAATCGAATACAAACCGAAGGATTCTCCGTCGAAATAGCTCATTCCGGTCGTAACCATCGTTCCGTTTACGAAACCTCCGTAGAGCCGAAAACCTTCGCGTCCGATCAGTTTTAAGTAGAGGTTTTCCCGATCGTCGGATTCGAAGGATGAATTTACGATCCTCAGCCAAGTTTTGAGTTCGTCCGCGTCGGCAATCAATCGCACATCCACGACTTCTTTTTTTGGAATGCTCTCGGTCCGCGAAGTTCGATTTTGATTCGGCGAAACCGGATTTCCCTTTAGAAACATTCCCACTTGTTCGTTGCAGGAATCGTAACCCAGTTTTTTGATCGCGGATTCGTGATTTCGTGTATTCAAAAAATCTAAAATATCGGGGTCTTGACCCTTGCTTCTAAGATCTCCGATTTCTTCGGTCAATTCGGAATCGGAAAACTTTCCCTTGAGGATGATTCTCGTAAACCAGTGTGAATCGGGGTTCGAATAGAAATCGAAACTTTTGTAGTTCAGGATCGGTGCGCCCATCAAATCCGAAAGTGTGCGGTGAAGATTGACGTAGTTTTCGGTGATTTCAACGACTTTCGGATTCATCTTGTTAGGCGATCGGATCTCATGCGGATTGCGCGTTTTTATGCGGATGCGAGGATCTTCTTTTTCCAATGATGAGCGCTTTTTCTACCTTCTTCCAACGCTTCTCTTCCGTGTTTGAGGCGATCGGCATCGATATAAGGCGTTACGGTTTCCACGCGTAATATTTGTTTTTTATAATGTTTTGCGAGAAGTTCCTTCAGTTCCCTCGTTTCGTTTTCGATGATCTGAACGGAAGAATGAAACGCGCGCAGCATTGCCCGTTCGGAATGGCCTTTTTTTGTCCGAACGCTGTGGACGACGATCTTCTTGATCGACTTATCCAAAATCAATTCCTTGATCGGTTCCTGATCGGCGACACCTCCGTCGATGAATTCCTCTTCTCCCAATTTTTGAATTTCGAATAGGAACGGAAACGTCATCGAAGCGAGGATTTGATCGATCAGATCTCCTTTCGTTTTGAGTTCGCGGATTTGTTTTGTGAGGTTGGAAACGGAAACTCCCATTGGAACGGGGAGATCTTCGATCTTCTTATGACCTAAATGCGGTTTTAATAATTCCTTGATTTTTTTTCCGGAAAGAATTCCGGAATAATTTTTGAGTCCTTTGCGGATCGGCTTTACGATATTCGTGATCAGATTTCCTTCCCAGAAATCCTTTTTTTTCAAGTTTAGAATCAGATCGGTCATCGTTTCGACAGGAACTCCGGCCGCAACGAGGGAGCCGATGAGAGCGCCTGAGCTGCAACCCGTGATTTTGACCGGATGAAATCCGATTTCGGAAAGTCCTTTGGCGAAACCCGCGTGCGCGTAAAAGCCGAAAAAAGCGGAGTTAAAAGTAAGGGCCGTATATTTTTGTTTAACGTGGATCTGCACTATATAACCTTTTTTGAATCTGTTATTCCGAAATCACTTCGCCGAACAACCACGTAAAGTAATCGCGGTTTCCTTCCAAAAGCGGAAGACTAACCACACATGGAACAGAATAACTGTGTAAGGATTTAATTCGAAGAGTGAGTTCGGTCATCAATTCGCTTTTTGTTTTTAGGATTAGAACGGCTTCGTTATCCACGACGAGTTTCTTTTCCCAGTGATAAACCGACTTCATCTTGGGAAGAATGTTCGCACAAGCGGCCAATCGTTCTTCGACTAAGGTTTTTCCGATTTTAAGGGCTTCTTTTTCGTTCTTTGCGGTGACGTAAACGAGTCTCGCTTCCATAGAATTCTCCCGAAACGAATCGGGACTCCGATTTTAATCTTCGTCCGAATCGCGTATTTTTCGGAAAGTTTTTTACACTTTCCTTATGTTTTCCTAAAATCTTACGAAATTAAAACTATGGGGAAACTTCCGCACAGACATTCGAAATCCGAAAACTTCTCCGGAGGTTTCCTCTCGACGACGTTTCGTATCGCCGTTCTAATTTTGTTTTTTGATTCCTTGTCTCTTGCCTCCGAAGAACCGGAAAAGATTCTTTTTCGATGGAAGTTGGTTCCCGGCGAGAACGTCGAGTTAAACGAATATCATCGCGTTCAATTGGTAAGTCAGGGAAGAAAAATCAAACGAGAGGATAAGAATCGAATTCTTTTACAAACTCTTTCGTGCGAGAACAAGGCTTGTATGCTCGAAGGATTTTTCGACACATACACACGTTTCCCCGAAGTCGATCCTGCGTTTCGAAAAGACAAAACGTTCAAGAGCAGATTTCAAATCACCGAACTCGGTCAATACCGCGTGCCTCAGGAATACAGCATGCCCAATCTGCGTTCGCTTCCGAGTTTTTCCGAAAAGCCGGTTGTAATCGGGGAAGAATGGACGCAACCCGCTACGGAAAGTTTTCAATTTCCGGGCGGAAGAGTAATGATCACGGTTCTTGCAAAATATAAGTATCACGGAATCGACGAGTGGGCGTTTCAAAAACTTTCAGGCAAAGGAGATCGGATCGAATACAATTATACGTTATTCTATGATTCTCAAACGAATCAGGAAGGAGTTCCGTTTAAAATTTACGGGTTCGCGAGGGGGATGGTGTTCTTCGACCGCGAACAAGGACTTCCCCAATACAAACGGGTCCAACTCGCGTATACGTTCGTTTATGCGAACGGTATGGCTCAGGAAATGTCCTTCGATATTCACGGAGTATATAATAAAAACGTAAAATTAACCGATAACGATAAGGACAAATTCGCCGAAGAGATCCGCAAGATTCTGAAAAGCGAACTTCCAACCGGAATCGAATCGAACGGTGATCCGCAACGAAACGGCAAAAAGCCTCCCCGTAATACTCTGCAATGGCCCGAGGAAGAGGAGAATCGCGCGAGGCCGGAAAACGAAAAACCTTCCGGACCGCCGGTGGAGATTCGCAGGACGGAAGAGGGCATCGCCATTTCGTTGAATTCGGTTCTATTCGATTACGACAGTTCCGAGTTGAAGGAAGAGGCAAAGAAAGAACTAGAAAGAATCGCGTCCGTTCTCAAAAAATACGGCGACCGTGAAATACGGATCAGCGGCCATACGGACAATTCGGGCGGGGAAGAATACAACCGGAAACTTTCCAGAGAACGAGCGCTTTCCGTTCTGAAAGAACTCAGGGACAAACAGGGTCTTGAGGAAAAAAGAATGTCCTATGAGGGATACGGAAAGTCGAAACCGATCGCGGATAATTCCACGGTTCAAGGCAGACAAAAAAATCGCCGAGTCGATATAACGATCGTGATGGAGTGATCGTAAAACTCGGACGTTCGATCGAACGAAATTTTTTAGGATTCGTTTTAATCCTGATGTAAGAAACTTTCACCTAACATTAAAAAAGTGAAATATTCTTCCAAGTTCTTCCTTTCCGCCGAATCGAGGTTCGATCAATTATTTTTATTTCCGTTTAATATTGATTGCCAAACGAAGGATTTCTTCTATCAAAGGGCTGGCGGCAAATAACGGTGGATTCCGATTTTCAAAACAGAACCGAACGTTTTTATAATCGCATCCTCTTATGCGTTTTTTTTCTGATAAGCGCGCCTATCTTTTCATTTCCGATCCAATTGACGAAGGATTGGAAAATTACGGAAGGAAAAAATCTTGCCGCTCCGATCGAGAATTCTTCCTGGAAGGAATTGAAGTCTCTTCCGATTCCGAAAGATACCGTCCGTTCCTTTTCGTTTCCCGAAGGTTTTACGCGGACCGTAACCTTGTTAAAGGTGTTCGATATTTCCGCGCAGGATCTGAACGTTCTTTCCGTCGACGGACTTTCCATTCACTTTCCCCTTCTTACGAACGCGTATGAAATTTATTTCAACGGAGAAAAGATAGGAGAGGGGGGACTGGTCTTTGGAGGAAGAATCGTCAAAAACGGATTTAAAAGACACGTGATCTTTCCGATCCCCGAAAACAAAGTTCGCGTCGGAAGCAACGAAGTCCGACTGATCTTGTCTTCCGATCCGGGCGAGGAACTCGACGCGTACGCGAGTTTCGATTCCGTTCCTCCGATGATCGATTTGCAGTCGCGTAACGCGTCGATCTTATCCGAACGATCGACTTTGATGCTCGCGTTTTTATATCTGTTCGTCGGTTTCTATCATTTCCTATTTTATTTCAAACGTCCACAGGAGAAATACAATCTCTTCTTCGGTCTTTTTTCGATGTTGCTTGCGATATACATTTATCTGAGAAGCAACGCCGTTTACGAACTCAACCTTGATCCGGTCCTCCAAATGAAATTGGAGTATATGGTCGTATTCAACATTCCGACTTTTTTTCTTTTGTTTTTGGAACCGATCTTCGAATCGAAGATCGGTTCCGTGTCTAGATTTTATCAATTCTTTGCCTTTGCGCTTACGTCCCTGATTCCGTTTTGCAATCGTGCGATTTCCGTTCTATTGCTTCAGGCTTGGCAGTATTCGATCTTTCTCTTTGCGTCGTACGCGCTTTACGTTATGATCCGCTCCTTGATCCAAAGGAACCAGGACAGTGTTCGGTTATTCGCCGGATTCATCATTCTTCTGGTATCCGCGATCACCGATCTTGTGGGGTCTATGCAGCTCCTTCCTTATTTAGAAAATTATGGACTTCTAAAATATGGATTTTTTACCTTCGAATTGGGGATCGTGTTCATTCTCGCGAACCGATTTCTCAGGGTTCACAACGAAGTGGAAGAATTGAATCTGGACTTGGATCGAAAAGTCCGAGAAAGAACGGGACAATTGGAAGATACTCTGAATCAGATTCAGGAGTTGAAGATTCAGCAGGACGGGGATTACTTTTTGACTTCTTTATTATTGGATCCGTTGAATCGTTATAAGATTCAGAACGAATCGATTTCCGTGGAAGGTTTCAGCCGTCAGAAAAAACATTTCGAGTTCAAACAATGGAAAAAGGAAATCGGAGGGGACATTATCATCGCCGACGAGATCGTTTTGAAGGATCGGAAATATCTCGTTCTCGTAAACGGGGACGCGATGGGAAAGTCGATTCAAGGCGCGGGAGGCGCACTCGTGTTAGGGGTGGTTTTCAGATCTTTCGTTTCCAGGACAAAGAACGTTAGTTCGTATCGATCCAAGCCGCCTGAACTCTGGTTGAAGGAATGTTTTTTGGAGCTTCAGAACATCTTCGAATCGTTCGACGGATCGATGTTGATTTCCGTAGTCCTGGGTCTCGTGGATTTAGAATCCGGAATATTCTATTTTTTGAATGCAGAACACCCTTGGACGGTTTTATATCGCGACGGCGTCTCCTCCTTTATCGAGGACAAATTGGAACTTAGAAAGATAGGAATCACCGGTCTGGAAAGCAAGATGAAAGTGAAAATCTTCCTTTTGGAAAAAGGAGATACGATTTTTATCGGTTCTGACGGACGAGACGACCTGCTGCTCGGAGTCGATCCGGACGGGACAAGATTGATCAACGAGGACGAATCGCAATTCTTAAAAAGAGTGGATGAGGCCAGAGGCGATCTCGGTTTACTCGTACAAGGACTTCGGAATTACGGAGAACTTACGGACGATCTGAGCATCGTAAAGATGACCTATCTCAAAGAACCGGTTCGCCTGGAAAGCGCACCTAAAATTCAATCCTTCGTTTTTCCGGACGAAACGTATCTAAAGTATCTGCAAGCGGAGAATTGGGAACACGCTTTGTATCATCTCGAAAACCTGAAGAACAAATTGGAAGACGAGACGATGTCTCCCGCGTTTAAAAAGGAACTCGCGAAGATATATTATAAAATCGGCAAATACGAAGAGGCGCTTAATTTATTCGAGGAATTGATTTCCGATTTTCCCGAGGATGTGGAGGCGATGTTTACCGCCTCTTTGATCTACAAAAGGATGAAACGTTTTCGTCAAGCGGTGGAGTTAGGGGAGCGCGTATTACTCCGTGAACCGGAATTCCTGAACAATGTGGCTCATCTCGCCGAATCGTATCTGTTCATTCATAAGAAGGAGATCGCGGTAAAACTTTTGGAAAAAGTGGATCAACTCGATCCGAGTAATTCTCACGCAAAAAAAATCCGCATCCAGCTCGAGCATCCGATTCCAGATCATCGAAACGGTTAAAACAAATTCTCCGCAATCAGTGCGCTTATATCGATACGATTGCTTACGTGATCGATCGTATTCGTAGTAATGATCGGATTCGCTCCGCTTTCGATCAATTCTTGATAAGAATCGTCCGCGAAAATTCCGTGAACACAAAGACAAGCGGGGGCCTGCATTCCGGCATTTTTCAGATGTGCGATCGTTTTGAGCAGAGTTTTTCCCGTGGAAACGATGTCGTCTATCAAAACCGGCGTATGGTTTCGATACGTTTCGATCTGCGGAACGCTTACTTCCACGTCGCGGTCCCCTTTGCGTTTTTTTTCCAAAATCGTAAACGGAGAATCGGATTCTTTCGCGACTTCGCTAACCCATTGACTGCTCTCGTTGTCCGGTCCGATCAAAATCGGATTTTTGACGTTCTTGCGGATATAATCCGCAAAGAGCCGTGTCGCGTGTAAGGTCGTCGCCTTTACGCTGAAAATGTCTTCTAGGTTGTGAATTCGATGCAGATGAGGATCGATCGTCAAAACCGAATCCACGTAACGGGAAATCAAGGATGCGAAATAGCGGGCGTTGATGCCTTCTCCGGGATGAAAGACTTTGTCTTGTCTCATATAACATAGATAAGGCGCTATGAGATGAATTTTTTCGGCACCGAGCGACCTTGCCGTTTCACAGAAAAAGAGAAGCGGGACGATCTTTGTATCGGGGCGATCTAAGGAGCAGACGACGTAGATTTCCGTTTCAGCTAATTCTTCGTCGATTCTAAATTTGGATTCTCCGTCCGGAAATCTTCCGAACTCGGCTTTACCGACCTTTAAGCCGGATCGTTCCGAAATTCTTTTTGTAAGGGCTTCGTTTTCGGGCAATGAAATTAGGATTCGTTTCATAAACTCCTTTATTGAATCGTAATGATTCCGTTTTGAGTATTCAGGTAATCGAAAGCGTATTCTAATTCTCCTTCCGAGTCCGAATGAACGGTATAGAGTATGTCGCCTTTTTCGATCGTTCTTCCCAACGGAGAAAGAAAATACACTCCCGCAGAAGAACTGTTAGGCGCTCCTGCAAGCCGAGCCACCTTTGCGATCTTTCGATTGTCTATCTCTGAAACGATCCCCGACGATTGAGCGATGACGTCCATTTGAAACTTGGAGGAAGAAGGTTCCTTAAAATCCCCTTGAGCCCTACATATCTTTTCGAATTTCTCCCAGGCTTTTCCCGATTCTAAAATTTCAAGAGCGGCTTGAATTCCGTTTTTATATCGATGCGGAGCCGCGAACTCGAGCATGGCCGCGGCGATCGTCAGAGCTCTTTGTTTCAGATCCGAGGGAGAATCCGCCTCGTTCTTTAAAACGCTGATACAATCCTTAATTTCGAGAGACGGACCGATTCCTCTTCCGATCGGCTGCGAACCGTCCGAAATCAATACCTTGACTTTCAAACCGACGAACTTTCCGACTACCGTAAAATAGTAATTTAACTTTTCTGCATCTTCTTCCGTGCGAACTTTTGCAGTCTTTCCGATGGGAATATCGATCACTACATGGGAAGAACCTGCCGCGGCTTTTTTCGATAACACCGAGGCGATCATTTGTCCTACGCTGTCCACTTCCAAAGCGCGTTCGACGCGGATGAGAATATCGTCTACGGGGCTTAACCCGATCGAACCTCCCCAAACGATACAACCTCCTTCTTTCTCGACGACGGCTTTCATTTCGTTAAGATTCAGATTCACGTTCGTAACGGTCTCCATCGTGTCCGCCGTTCCCGCCGGAGAAGTAATCGCGCGTGAAGAAGTTTTCGGAACCGTTAAACCGGCTGCGGCCACGATCGAAACTACGATAGGAGTCGTTCTGTTTCCCGGAAGTCCGCCTACGCAGTGTTTGTCGACGACCGGGTGTTTGTCCCATTTCAAAACGGAACCGGTTCGAATCATCGCTTTGGTGAGCGCTTTGATCTCGTCCAAATTGAGATGATCGCCGGAACACGCCGTAATAAAGGATGCGATTTCGATATTGGAATATTTTTCGTCTTTGATGTCCTGGATGATTCTTTCAAAGGAATCTTCGTTTAGACGATTTTCGTAAATCTTCGATCGAACTTCGTGTAAGGACAAAACGGGTTTCAGATGCGAAAGAAGAACCGTATCTCCTTCTTTTGCATCAACCGCTTTCCACGCGCTTTCCGAAAGCCCGACTTGTCCGATCGGGAGAATCTTGTTGTCGACAATGTTAAGCGAAGCGATGATTTTATGATCGCCTACGGTTACCTGAACCCGATTGAGAGCGATAAACCCTTCCGATTTACAGGCGGGACAATCCCTTCGGAGAAATACGACGTATTCTTGATTCGTATCGATTCCTAAATTTTTAAGAGTGAGTTTTTCTTTTTTATCGGACATGATCTCTCAGAGTTTGATTTCGACTATATCGAACAAATTAGGAACCTCGCATTCGAATTGAAGACTGTCTTTGAGTTTTACTCGAAGCGTATCGGATGCGCCTTTTTCACCGTGAACGATAAAAACCTTTTCGGGTTTTCGTTTTAAATTTCCAAGCCATTCCAGAATCTCTCTTTGATCAGCGTGGGAAGATAATCCTTCCACGGAGCGGACTTTCGCTTTCACATCGTAGAATCTTCCGTAGATTTTGATTTCAGGATTTCCGTCCTGCAGTTGTCTTCCTCTGGTTCCCAGCGCTTGAAAACCGCATAGAAGAATCGTCGAATTCGGATCTCCCAAATAATATTGAAGATACGTGAGAACTCGACCGCCGGTTGCCATACCGCTGCCGGCGATTACGATTTTAGGAGCGCGGTTTTCCGCGAGTTTATACGTTTCCTTGATCGATTCCGTTTTTTGAAAATTTTCCCAGATCTGCGAACATTCCATCGAAGAAAGTTTATGCCATTTCGTATGAGTTTGAAAAACTTCAAAGACGTTTCGACCCATAGGACTATCTAGAATCATGGGAACGTTCGGAATTTTTCCCATCGATTTAAATTTCCAAAGAAGATACATAAGGCTCTGCGTTCTTTCCACCGCAAAGCTGGGAAGAATCACGGTTCCATCGTTCTTCAGTGTATCGTTTAATATTTCCAGCAGTGCCGTTTCCGGATCGGAAGGATGAATCCTATCGCCGTACGTACTTTCCGTAAAAATATAATCCGCTTGTTCGGGACGATTGGGAGGATACAAAAGAATATCCTTCGGTCTGCCGATGTCTCCGGAAAAAACGAACAACTTGCCGAAGACTTCCAATTCGATAAAGGTCGCACCGAGTATGTGCCCGTTGTATTTCAATCGTACGCGAACGCCTTCTCCAAGATCTTTCCAATGATCCAATTCGATCGGATACAGAAAGGAAAGGGAAGCGATCGCTTCTTTAAGATCGTACAATGGAAGTGCGGGTTTGTGTTTGGAATATCCTCCCCGATTGGCGCGATCGGCTTCTTCTTCCTGAATTTTTCCGGAGTCTTTGAGAATAATCTCCGTAATTTCCAGCGTAGGAGCGCTTCCGAAAATCTTTCCTCGAAAGCCTTGTTTGACAAGTCTCGGAATATAACCTACGTGATCCAAGTGGCCGTGAGTCAATAATACGAAATCGATTTCGGAAGCCCGGACGGGCAGTTGCGCCCAATTCAATAACCGAAGTTCCTTAAGCCCCTGAAACAAGCCGCAATCGATCAGGATCTTAGTCTTACCCGTATCGATCAGATATTTGGAGCCGGTCACGGTTCCCGCCGCTCCCAAGAAATGAATTTGAATGGAAGAATTCATTCTGAAAATGCAAACGGATCGACCCAAAAATGAAATCATAAATTGTCCGAATGGAAGTTGATATATATCACTCGCGGAATAGACCTTTTCCAGAAAAATGAGCAACTTTTGGAGATACGTCAAATGCTTCCGTTATGTGTCATTCTATAGTTCAGTCATGATATTTAGTTATATATCGTTTGTTATGGATAGAATGCGTAATTTTGCCGCTTTGAGACGGTTTTAGACAGGATCGGATTTGATTGAGTTTTATAAAACGACCGGAATGTTCCTAAGATAATGAAATAACATTCGTTATTAAAAAGATGAACTTTTTTCTACGAATCCTCTTGACAGAGAATTCTCTTTGTTTAAATTCTTACTTCGGTGTATCAAACACTACAAGCGAAGAAGACCGAAGCGAATTTCGAAAAGAAATAAAATAGAAGAATAGTGAAGAGAGTTGAGGTATTTGAAATGCGCAAATTAAGCTTATTGATCGTAATGAGTTTCCTATTGACTGGTTCTTTAATGGCTTCCGGCGGAGGGTCTTCTTCGAAGCCTTTATCCGGTTCTTATCCGATCGTACTTTCCCACGGTTTATTCGGATGGGGAACCGATTCCAGCGGAGTAATCAGCATCGTAAACTACTGGGGTGGAATGGACACTTACTTGAGAAATCAAGGTGCAAACGTTTACGCTCCCACAAAAACGGCGGCTCAGTCCAACGAGACAAGAGGCGCGGAACTTAGAGATAAAGTAAACGTCTACATGGCGGCTAACGGTTTTACTAAAGTTCATATCATCGGACATTCACAAGGCGGATTGGACAGCCGTTATATGGTTTCCAATTTAGGAATGTCCGGCAAGGTTTCCACCCTGACTTCTTTGAATTCTCCTCATAGAGGATCTCCGATCGCGGATATCGTAAACGCTGTAATCCCAAGCTGGGCTCAGCCTTTCGTATCTTCCGTTCTGGGAGTTGTGGTTCAATTGGTTTACGGTGGAGGACAACAAGACGCTGTTAAGGCTCTGAAGTCCTTGACTACCAGCGGAATGGCTTCTTTCAACAGCTACACTCCGAACAGTTCTGCGGTGAAGTATTTCTCTTACGGATCTACGATTACCATTCCGGATCTGATTCAGCATCCTCTGATGGGAATTCTTTATCCTGCTTGCTGGGCGGGCGGAGTTTTCAACGGACAAGGCGGAGACAATGATGGACTGGTTCCTGCAACTTCTCAGAAATGGGGAACTTGGAAAGGCGGTCCTTCTTACGGTATTTTTACGACCGGTGTGGATCACCTGCAAGCTTCTAACACCCTGCTTTCCGGACAAACTTGGTATGACGTAGAAGGATATTTCCTCTCTATGGCTTCCAACGCGAAGGCAAATCAATAAAAAGAATCGTTTCCTAAATTCCAGTAACCGTACAAGATAGGATTCCGCGTTTGGGCGCGGAGTCCTTTTTTTTTTTACCGACTAACTGTGGATAGTTGTAGAATTAAATAGCAAATTCGGATTTGATGCCTATCCTTATGGGATTTTCCTTCGCAATTTTGGGCTCCGGAAGCATCGGAACCTATCTCGGCTGCCGGTTATTAGCGGCCGGAAATCAAGTGATCTTGTACGGTAGGGAAAGAATTCGAAACGAACTCAAAACCTACGGCGCGAAAATTACCGATTTTACGAATCACGAAGTTTTACTAAGCCCCGCTTCCATTCCGTTTACCACTTCTCTTTCCGATGTTTTTACCGCAGACGTATTTTTGGTGACGGTAAAATCCAAAGATACGAAGGATCTCGCGCAGGAACTTCGCGGTATTTTGGAAAAACGGCAAAAGAATCATTCCGTTTCCGGTTCGTTGCCCGTTGTAATCAGTTTTCAGAACGGAGTACGTAACGCGGAGGTTTTGCGCGAGGAATTGCGAAATTTACCCGCGGAGGTTTTGGCGGGAATGGTTCCTTTCAACGTGGTTTCAAAAGGGAACGGACATTTTCACCGGGGGACGAGCGGAAATCTCGTGATCGAAGATTCAAAGACTTCGCGTTCTCTCGCTCGTATTTTAAATCGGGCCGGACTTCCGACCAATACGCATAAGAATATCGGGGGAATTCTCTGGGGAAAATTGATTTTCAATCTGAATAATTCCTTAAACGCACTTTCCGGTCTGACTTTAAAAACGGAAATTTCAAAACCCGGGTATCGTAAGATTCTTTCCAAGCTGATGAAAGAATCTCTCGAAATCATGAGGCTCGCGGAGATCCGACCGGTTCGTTCGGGGAAAATGATACCGAGTCTTGCGCCGATCATTTTGAATCTTCCGGATTTTTTATTTTTTAGAATCGCGTCGGGAATGGTAAAGATCGATCCGCAGGCGCGTTCGTCGATGTGGGAGGATTTGGTTCAAAAACGTCCGACCGAAATCGATTCCCTCAACGGAGAAGTCATCAAACTCGCCGACGTGATGGGACATCCCGCGCCGTTGAATCGAGGAATCGTAAAGCTCATCAAGGAAGCAGAATCGAATCCGGAAATTCTCAATCAGAGCGCGGAAGAACTCGCCAGAAAATTGAAGATCGATCTAAATTAGCTTTTGAGAATATTCCAAAAAGAGCGGTTTTTATCCGATTCTTTGCGGACGTATTTCTCTTCCCATTGTTCCAGGGTGATTCCTTCCTTTTCCGCCTGTTTTTCCCGAAACCCATTGAGCAGCGATTTCGTAAGAGGATAACCGGCGATTGCGGAAGGAATTCCGATCAGAAATCCGCCGAGAAACATGGGGGCGCCCATGTCGTTTATCAAAAACGCGCTCCAATATTTCAAACCTTCGTAGAGTTCGAGAGAACTGGAATGGTCGATGACTTCCAAAATTCTCGCGAAGTTCATGGCGGACATATCCCAACCTAACAAATTGTAGGCGGCGATTCCCGTGACGTAAAAGATATAATAGAAGAACGGAAGGGTGACCGGATTGGTGATCCATATCATCGCGATCGCGATCGGCATATAAAATCGGATTCCGATCAAACGGAGAAGAACCCAAGTGATCAATCCGAGATACATCTGAATTCCGATCAGGGGAGTGAGAGACCAAAAAAGTCCGATCGAAGTTCCCAAACAAACTTCCTTTACGGGAGCGTGCGATTGCTGAAACGGAACGATGATCTGTTGATGAAGGAGTCTATAAACGGCTTTTATCATGTTTGAAAATCAAAGACCGGATTTGATTCTTTCCTTTGTATAAGTCTGCAATGCTTCCAGATATTCCTTGTGAAGAGGAAAAATCGAAATCGCTTTTTTGATTTCGGCTTCCGCTTTGACGGGGTCTTTTCTTTTTTCAAAATAAAATTTCGACAACAAAAAGTGCGATTCGGATTGGAACGGTTTCGCACGGAACGGCTTGGAAATTCCCTTTTCCAAAGAAGCGATCGCGCCTTCGCTGTTTCCTTCCATAATCAGACAAAGACCGAAACCGTAATAGGCGTCCCCTTTATCCGAAAGGGAAATCGCGTTTTGGAATTCGCTTAAACTTTCTTTTCTTAGATTCTGCCGAAGATATAAGGTTCCTAAGTTTTCGTGGAGTAACGCTTCCGAATCCGGACTTTTTTCTTTTGCGAGAATCAGCGCTTCCCGATACGTGGATTCGGCTTCTTTGTAATCCTTATTGGATTCGTATACGAGTCCGAGGCCGCGTTTGCAATCCAGGGATTTGGGATCGAGCGCGAGACATTTTTTGAAGTCGTTCATCGCCGCGTTTTGATTTTTTTGAAGATACCGAATCCAACCGCGCACATACAAAAGTTCCGCGGTGTCTCCTTTCAGTTTCAGATTCGCTTCCGCTTTTTGAAGCGCTTCGACGAGGTTTTCTTTTTCCGTAAGATCCCGGATTTCCAAAACCGAAATGGATTCTTTTTTATTGCAGTTTACTGCGAGAAAAAACAATGAAATCGTAATGAAGGCCGCGCGCAGCAAAAGGTTGAATCTGCGACCGAATCGATTGCCGTTTCGCGTTAAATTCCGGTTTCCTTTCGGAAATCGTTCGAAGTTTTGTAAAGATCCGTCGGTTTTCATTTTTCCTCGCACAGAAAGATTCTAAGATCGTTTTGATAAGCGCAATCGGAAAAAAGGATCAAGGAGGATTCTTCAGAAAACCCGCAAGCAGTTCCGCGGCTCGTTTTCCTTCTTCGATACATTCCTGCGCTCTGTGAAATTCCATCAAACCGATGTTTCGGAGACGGGGTGCGATCGTTACGTCGGGCGGATCTCCCGCCATTCTGCTGCGCGTGATTCGGATCTGCATAACGTTGATGCTTTTCGACATGACCTCGATCATTCCCGGTTTTTCGTCTTTTTCCTTGCCAAGGTTTTCCTCCAAATCCTTACCCCAAAAATGAGAGAGGAAAGATTTGCGGTTGGATTCTTTGGCGACCGATTCATCCGCTTCTTCCTTTCGATCCAAAAGGTCTTGATTCAAGTCGACTGCGATCACGAACTCCGCTCCCATCGCCTTACACAAAGAAACGGGAACCGGATTCACCAAACCGCCGTCCACAAGCCAACGGTCCTCGCGTTTCACGGGTGAAAAAATTCCCGGAAGAGAAATCGAGGCTCGAACCGCTTCCGGAACCGACCCTTCCCTTAGCCAGATCTCCGAGCCGTTGTCGATGTCCGTTGCGATCGCTCCGAATTTTTTTGTTAGGTGATCGAACTTTAGATCCTTGAATTCCTTTTCAAAGAAGTCGAATAGCTTCCTTCCCCCGAGAATTCCGCCTCCGAACGATATGTCCATGAAACCAAGTATGTCCTTCCATTCCAAGGTTTGAACCCATTCTTCCAGACGATCGAGTTTGTCCGCGGCATAAAACGCTCCCACGAGAGAGCCGATCGAAGTTCCGCATATGATATCGGGTTTCCAACCGTAGGATTCTAAAACGCGTATAACGCCGATATGCGACCAACCTCTTGCGGAGCCGCTTCCGAGAGCCAATCCGACTTTCTTGCGTCTACGACCCGATTTCAATACTACCTCGTTCAAGGGAGAAGGGCTTGGATCTGCGGACTGGGGATCGCTTTGGAAAGAATTCTTGTTCTTTTTCAACGTGTTAGCCTCTTTTTTTGGTGAGATTCTTCGAAAAAATAAAAAAGATCCGTCGTATGGAAATTTTTTGCGCCGAATCCTACGTCAGTTGTTATATGCAATTGACGACCCTCAATTGAATTTCCATTTTAATTCGGAACGGATCTAAATTCGAGATGCAATTTTCAAAAATATTCTTTTTCTTAATTGGTCCGTTCGCGCTTATCATCTTAGTCATGATTTCTTCTCCGTGGCAGGCGGGGGACGGACTTAGAGCTTACCAAGGTAAAATCGATCTTCGAGGAATTCAAGATCCGGAATTCGGAATGACCAAGCTCAACGGAGAATGGGAATTCAACTGGCTTCAAGAACCGGACGACGGAGTCGAAAATCATTCCAAAGGATTCATCGGCGTTCCCGGTTCCTGGACGAACGAATCCAAAAATCAACAAGCCTATCCTAAGTTCGGTTATGCGACATACCGATTGAAGGTTTTTTTGCCCGATGTCTGGAAGAAGAAAATTCTTTCCGTTTCCTTGGGAGCCGTAGCCTCCTCTTATCGCGTTAAAATCAACGGTCAAATCATCGGAGAATGCGGAACTCCCGGAGTGAGCGCCGATACTTCGATGCCGAGAATCGAACCGAGAGACTTTTTATTCTTTGCGGACGAGGACGAAGTGGAAATCGAAATTTTCGTTTCCAATTTTTCTTCCACGATGCCCGGTGTGCTGCTTCCCGTTTCGGTCGGACCCGCGAATTCGGCGGGCGTTTCGCGCGCGATCACATTGTTCTTCGATATATTCTCCTTCAGCAGTCTTCTCATCATGGGGATCTATCACATCTTCCAATATTTGTATTTGAGAAGCAGCGTATCTCCTCTCTATTTCGGGATGTACAGCCTTGTGATCTGTCTCCGAACGTCTTTGATAAATTCAAAAATCATCATGTTGTTTTTTCCGCAGATCCCTTGGTCGTGGATCAACAAGATCAATCATCTTACCTTGTCCGTGGCGGTTCCGTTCTTTCTTTTGTTTTTCAGTTCGGTGTTCGCTCCGTATGTGAATCGGAAATTCATCAATGCGGGAGTTATCTTTTCGATTCTATTTTCGATCGTAACCTTGTTCGGAGATATGCAGTTCAACAATCAGAACATATCGATCTATCACTACTTCATTCTTGCGGTGATCTTTTATCTGTTCTATACGATTTTGAAGATCGATTTCGATAAGGAAAGAAATTACACGTATATTCTCTACGGATCGGGAATTCTATTCATCGCCGTTCTAGTGGATTTGTTTTACGCGAGAGTTTTAAAAACGGGAAGTATTCAAACTTCTCATTACGCGCTTGTGTTCTTCGTCTTTTTACAATCGCTTCTTCTTGCATCGGAGCGTTCTAGGAAATTCGCCGAAACGAGGGAATTGGCTTTGAATCTGAGAACTTCCAACCTCGAATTATTCGAGATGAAGGAACAACTCGTTCAAAAGATCGAGGATCGAACCCGCGTACTCAACGACAACATCATTCAGATCAATCGTGAATTGGAAATCGCCCAGAACGTTCAGCGGAAGATTTTGACGCCGCTCGATCGCAACATCTCCGGAATCCGCTTTCATTACGAATATATGCCTTTGGAAAAAGTGGGCGGGGACTTTTTGGACGTATCCGAAATTCTTCCGGGAAAGGTGCGCGTTGTGATTGCGGACGCGGTCGGTCACGGGGTTCAGGCTTCTTTGATGACCATGGCCTTAAAAACGGAATACGAAGAATTGAAGAATCTCGAGAATCCCGCTCAGATCCTCAAGGAATTGAACTTTCGATTCCTGAAAAAATTCGATTCTTTGGAAAGTATCTTCCCTTGTTTGATCGGGGACATCGATACGGAAAAGGAAGAATTCACGTACGCATCTGCGGGACATCCGGATCAAATCATTCAACTGCCCGGAGAATTCCCTTCTCTCATTCAAAAGACCGGACCGATTCTCGGATTATTCGAAACTCTTGAAATCGCTTCCAAGACCGTGGCCTTTCCTACGGGATCGAGACTGTTGCTGTTCTCGGACGGTCTGATCGAAAATCGTATGAAGGATTCCTTAAATACGAAACAGTACAACATGGAACTGATCACGAAAACCCTTCATGAAGGAAGAGAAAGCAGTCTAAACGCTTTGATTCAGGAGATCATCAAGATCGAGGAATTGACAAGAGGGGAGAATCCACGCTACGACGACGTAACCGTCATAGCGGTGGAATCTTATTCGTCGAGAAAAGTTTAGGCGACCACGACCATTTCACCGGAACATTTCACTTCTCCGGAATCGTCCGCAGCTTCCACGGAAACGGTAATCAACTTCTCACCGTTCTCTTCTTTCTTACGTTTTACCTTGCCGGTGCAGGTAAGTTTTTGTCCCGGTTTGGTCATGTTCTTAAACGTAACTCCGAACTCGCGGATTTGTTTTTGATCCGCCCATCCGGTGCAAAGTCTTCCGAGTTGAGCCATCACATACATACCGTGAGCGATCGTTCCGTCGAGACCCGTTTTACGAGCAAAGTCGGGATCGTTGTGGATCGGATTAAAATCTCCGGAAGCTCCCGCGTATCTTACTAAGTTCGCGTGCGTGATGACGTCCGTTTTTAAAGGAGGAAGTTCGTGTCCGACTTCAATTTTATCAAAATCAATCTTACTCATATCATGCCTCCGGTTTTCTGATAAAGATGGACATTTCCGCTTCTACGATCGCTTCCCCTTTGGAGTTCGAAACCGTAGTTTTGAAAGTCATCGTATCCATTTTTCCGACCGTAACGTTTACGCATTCGCCTTGCGAGGAAACTCTTCCCGGATAGATCGGTTTTAGATAGGTGTATTTTTCCTTTAAGTGGAGAATTCTGGAAGTATCGACTCCCATGTTTTCCATATCCTGCCAAATCTTTGGGTAACCCCAAAATTGAATTACGGTAGGATAAGTAGGGGGGGCGGGAGTGTCTTCGTAGCCCGCTTTTTTTGCGGCTTCCAGATCGAAGTGAATCGGGTTGGTTTCCCCGATCGCCTGACAGAACTCGCGGATCTTTCCTCTTTCTACGTCGAATTCGTAGCGATCCAGTTTTGTTCCAATCAGGTCTTTGGATATTCCTTTTGCTGACATATAAAGTTCCTGAGATTTGTTTTGAAAAAAGGGCTTTCGACCGAATTCAATCTTACCAGAGAAGAAGAATCCGGTCGATGATTTTTTTAGAAAAAACAGAACAAACGTTCTGTCTGTCAATTTGCGTGGGAATCAAACCATTTTTTGAGATCGTTTAAAACCTTGGTTCTGTCTTCTAAGCGTTCGTTCATCGTTTCGTGATATAAGCCTTCGTAAATCTTGAGGGATTTATCCTGAGAACCGACCACTTCGAAGAAGGCCTCGCTTCCGGTGCAATCCGCGATAGAATCCTCTTTTCCGTGAAAAACGTAGATGGGAAGTTTGATTTTTCCCGCGTTTGCAAGAATCGGTTCTTCGCTGTTTAAGAGCATATTGCCCAAATACGCGGACGCCATTCCGTGAACGAGAGGATCTTTCACATACGCGTCCACAACTGCCTTATCATGGCTCAAATGATTTACGTTTAAACCTGTGGGCAGAGTCAGGTTCGGAAGAATATCGGCCATAAAAGGAGCGATTCCTTTTTTGATCTTCATCACGAGATCCAGCTTCACTTTGATAGGAAGGGCGGAAACGATAAGTCCGTTCAAGTTTCCTTGATTGGTTCCTTCTTCCGCATAAAAGGTCACAATGGCCGCGCCCATCGAGTGACCGAGAAGCGTGACTTTGGAAACTTTTTCTTTCTCTTTTGCGATCGCGATCAGTTTATCCAAATCGGAAAGAAAATCCGAGAAAGAATCCACCGCTCCCCGTTTCCCTTCGGAGCGACCGTGCCCTCTCGAATCGATCAGGTAGAACGCGGTTCCCGTTCCTGCGAGCGCTTCGATTAAGAATTCATAACGCCCGCTGTGTTCTCCGATTCCGTGTTGCACCACGAGAACCCGGTTTCCTTTTCTTCCTTCTTTGGGTTGATAAGTCCGGTAGAAGATCTTGGTTCCGCCGCTTCCGACGAACGTATCGTCTTGTAGATTGTAAGAATTACTCCATGACATAGCGGAACGTGTTATAAACGCAAACCGTCCTTTGAAAAGAGAAAAAAATTTCATTTGGGAAAAATTCACCGTAAACCGAGGTTCTTTTCTGTTGTCTCGCGAGCCCGAACGAATTTCCTGGATTCATGTTCTCGACCCGATCGTGTTTCCATTACGGAATGTTCGCGATTCTCATCGTATCGTTTTCGATTTGGATCGGATGCAATCCCGTTCCGCATTCCGAAAAGAATACGGTAAAAGGAGATTTGACCCGTTTACTGGGGAGCGGCGATTTTGAATGCACAGGGGAAACGAATCGTGAGATCGAAAAGTTTCGATTTCATTGGAAAAAAAATCCGGGAAGATATTCCAACCTCAATTCCGCCGATCGCTGGAAGAACGTTCAGATGACTTTGTACACGGACGAATCTTTGTTCATCAACGAATCCCAGGATTCTTTATTCATTCCATCGGGACAAGAATGTGTATTGAAAGCGGAGAAGTTTTTCGTCGATCGCGATCGGCTTGTGTTTCAATTCTATGCCGCACATCTTTCCAACGGGAATTCGTTCGGAGGCGACGGAAATCTAAAAATTTATTTCGACGAAGCGAAAGTTTTTGAACGGCGCCTTGAAAAGAAAAAGGAAGAATGGAATCGTTTTTCGGTTCCGTTACAAACCGCGGAAGCCGAGCCGAAAGTTTCCAAAGCTACGTTGAAAATCCGCTGGGAATCGCGGACGGGTTCCGGATTGTTTTTAGGTTCACCCGTTCTATTCGAAAAACGGAATACACAAAAAAAGAATGTGATCTTGATCGTGATCGACGCGTTGCGTCAGGATTCCTTGTCTTCCGGCGGTTCTCCGTTTCCGACGACTCCGATTTTGGATTCTTTTTCAAAAGAATCGATCGTGTTTCAAAATACGATCGCGAACGGCAATTGGACTAAACCTTCCATGCTTTCTTTTTTCACCTCGGAAATCGCTTCCAATCTCGGACTCGGAAACGCATGGTTTTATACATCGGGACAGCAGCGAAAAATTTTTTATTCAAAAAAGCCGCTTACGATGCCGAACGCGTTTCGTGAAGAAGGGTATTTTACCGAAAGCATCATGAATAACGTTTTTCTAATGGATTATACTTCGGTCGGAGTCGATTTAGGATTTCATAAAATTCAACAAGTCGGAAAGGATACGCTCGATACGGAAGAACTGGTTGCTCGGGCCGAAACGTTTTTCGGAGAACACAAGGACGATTTGTTCTTTTTGCATCTCAATCTGAACACGCCCCACTGGGGATATCGCCCCCCCGCTAAATATTTTCAAGAGCTGAAGGAGCGATCCGATCCTTTGTTGTGGGATGAGTTGGACGAATATCAGCAGAAGTATCTCGGAGAAGTTCGTTATACGGACGCGCTCTTAGGGAGAATTTTCGAAGAACTCAAAAAACAAGGATTATACGAGGATTCTTGGATCGTCGTTACGAGCGATCACGGAGAGCTTCTGGAGAAGTCGCATTATTATCATCACCATTTCATCACGGAAACGGTCTATGCCCACGGAGAGACGCATTACGAAAAAGAAATTCGCGTTCCTTGGATCATTCATCCGCCGAAAAGCATGCAAAGTCGGATTCAAAAACGCGAGTTTGCCGATCCGGTTTCTCTTTTGTCGTTGATGCCCACTCTGCTCGGCTTGAACGGGATTTCCTATCCGCCGGAAAAATTAAAAGGCAACGACTATTCCAAAGCGGTTTTCGGACAAGATGGTCCGTCATCCGAGCCGGTCATTTATACGGAAGGTAGATATTCCGAATCCGTTCTAACGAAACATTTCAAATACATACGACGTTATCCCGGTTACGATTCGGTTCGAAGAACTAGGGAAGGGGTTCCGCATAAGATGTCCGAAGAGTTATACGATCTTCAAAAAGATCCGAAAGAACTTCGGAACGTCGCCCTGACGAACACCGAATTATTAAACGAAGCCCGAAACGTTTTGAGACGAAACCAGCTTCATAAAAACGAGTTCGTTTTACGATTGCCTCGATGTGAAGCCGATTGCGAACGGGAGATCCGCCTCTTTTCCAAGGGCGGGATATACCGTTACGACTTTGACGGAGAGTTTAGGGTTTTACAAGAGGATTCGAAAAATGTTACATTCAAAATATTGAATGGTTCGGGCGCCTCCGATCGCGTTTTGACCGTTCGGACGGTCGATCCGTTTCCTGATTTCAGACTTCAGATCCTGAAAAACGGAAAACCCGAAGACTATCGAGTCGGTAAATGGGGAATTCGTTCGAGCAAGGCCGCGGAAATATTATCGATCGAACCGAATTACGTTTCCTTGGGACGGGAGCCTTATCGATTCGCGTCCTCCGAAATTCCGTTTTTGTACTATCACACCGGCTTTTCCGGAGGCAAAGAAACGGAAGAAGAGGCGGCAATGGGCAAGGAAGTCCGTAAAATCCTCGAAAGCTGGGGTTATATCCATCAGTAAGTTTCGTTTTTAAAACGATTTAGTTTTCAATGGATTTCGATAATTTGATTTGACTAATCAAACTATTTTCTATAAAATAACCGCGTGAGCGCCGATTTAGTCAGTCAGATCCTGGAATTTTATCCGAGAATTTTCTTCGCTTGTCATACGAGACATGTCGAGGATCCGAAAACGAAGCAGGTTCTGACGGCAAATCAAGCGAGCGTTTTGGATCATCTGGACGGAGACGAACCCGCGAGTCTGTACGACTTGGCTTTGCACATGGGAGTGACTCCCTCTACGATGTCGATCACCGTTTCCCGTTTGGAAACGCTCGGTTATTTGTTAAAAGAAAAGAATCCGAAAGACGGAAGAGGAACTCTCATTCGTTTAACAAAGGCCGGAGAGAAGATCAAAAGTAAAAAGTCGGTTCTGGATCCGAATCTCGTCAAGAATCTTCTGAAACGATTGAGTAAGGAAGAACAAGAAACCGCGGTAAAAGGGCTCGGGCTGCTCGCTTTTGCCGCCGAACTGGAAATGAAAAACAAAAGTCTTTCAAGGTCTTGGTCGCGAGGGAAATGAAGACTAAAAAATTATAAAACTAGAATATTCTTAATTATTAAAGTATCAAAGAGGTTTTGCGTATGATATACACGATTCTTATGTATGCGGTCGGGTTCTTGGTTTTATTGGTTGCGGGGATTTACGGAATCGGAGCTTCGCTTCCCGTGGAACATACTTCTTCTTTAGAGCGGGTGTTTCCGGCGCAACCCGGGACGATTTACGCGATGATTCGCGATTTTAAGCGATATCCGGCTTGGAGACCGAATATTAAAAACGTGGAAGAGATTTCTTCCAACTCCTGGAAGGAAACGGATTCTCACAAAGAAGTGATGACGTTTTCCTTTATCCAAGATCAAAAAGACCGTTTGATCGAATCCAAAATCATGGATGAAGACAAACCTTTCGGCGGTTCTTGGACATTCGAATTGAGTGAGGCCGAGGGCGGAACCAAATTGAAGATCACTGAAAACGGAAAAGTTTTTTCTCCCGTGTTCCGATTCTTTTCCAAATTTATTTTCGGTCATACCGCGACGATCGATTCTTATTTGAATTTTATGAGTACGGAAATTCAGAGGAAAACGGGGGAATAGTATGGCTGGTTATTCCGGTAAAACATTGGGAGATAAGCTCGGTTTAAAATCCGGCATGAAAGTTTTCTTTAAGGATTTGCCGGATGAAGTTCAAAAAGATTTGAAATCTCATTTGAGCGAGGTCGAAATCGGAAAAACCTTAAAAGGTACATTCGATTATTTGCATCTATTTACCAAAGAAGTCAAAGAGCTTCAAAAACAATTTCCGAAACTCGTCGAATCTTTGGGTGAAAAGGGGATGATTTGGATTTCTTGGCCGAAGGGTTCTTCGAAGGTGCCCACCGATTTGAACGAAAATATCGTTCGTGAAATCGGATTGAAACTCGGAATCGTGGACGTTAAAGTCTGCGCGGTTTCGGAGATTTGGTCGGGTTTGAAATTTTATAGAAGAAAGACCTGAGCAAGCCCGGTCGTCCCGCGACTTGCAGTCGCGGGAATCGCCCCTAAGGATTAAGCGTAATTCGCTTCGTGTGTGAGGGAAGGTCTTCTTCTTTCTTTGTTTGCCGTCATTGCTTCGAGGAGATTCGGGATCATCTTCGGTTGTAAATGAAACAGTTCTCCGAGTTCCTTCGGCGCGGCCAATGCTGCTTCGATCGCGTCCTTATTCAGTGCTCTTTTGGTTTCAACGGTTGCGGAAGCGGGAATCCGATTGAGGACGTTGATCTTGCTGAGGGATTTCTTTCTCAATTCTTCCAAGGAAGCTCCCACTTCGGTTAACAATCCGTTTTGTACCGCTTCTGCGGGTTTGTAAAGAGCGCCCTCGAGTGCTGCTTCGGATACGGCGGAAGGCAACATCACTTGTCTCATTCTCAAAATCAAGGATCGTGTGATCGGAAGACCGACTAACGGTTCCGCGAATCCGATTCTTCCTTTACCGTCCACCATATAACGATAATCGCATGTATAAGCGATAATGGCTCCGCCGCCTACGGCGTTGCCGCCGATTTCCGCGATCAATGGTTTTGGAAAGCTCATCAAGGATGTGAACATCTGAAAAATTCCCCCCATGATCTTGGAAATTTCGTCCGCGGAAGAACTGAGAATCGCGTCCGGGTCCAAGCCGACACAAAAATCTCCGTCCGGTCCGTTGATGATACCCGCGCGGATTTCCTGATCCATCGCGAATTCTTTAAGAATGGCGCCCATCTCGTGCATGATGGGGAGGGTCAGCGTCATGGGGCCTTCCGGTAAGAATTTCATGACTCCGATTTTCGAATCTTTTGCGGTGATGATTTCTTTTGCGAGTTTCATACGATTCCTCTTTGTGTTCTCCGAGATTTAAATCTTCGATCTGCGATTTATTTCCAACGTCGAGGTTTGATAGTTTTGGATCAAACTTAAATCCAACGACGGGAGGAATTTATTGGTTTGAATTTTAAACTAATTGTTTAATTGTCCAACGGAATTTCGATAATAAACTTGGTTCCGATTCCTTCTTCACTTTCCAAACTGATCTTACCTTTGTGAAGTTCCACGATCACTTTGACGATCGACATTCCGAGCCCGGTCGTTTGTTCGCCTTTGAGTCCTTGTCGTTTGGCGCGAGTGAATTGATCGAAGATCGCCGATTGAAGTCCTAATGGAATTCCGATTCCCGTGTCTTCCACGATGATCATCGCCTTTTTATTCTGAGAATAAGAATGGATCAGTATTTCCCCGCCTTCTTTCGTGAATTTGAGCGAGTTGGAAATGAGATTCTCCAATACGCGTTGAAACTTAAGAAGTTCGATTTGAACCGGAATCGGATCGGTTCCCAGCTTCGCGTGAAGTTTGATCTTTTTGTTTTCCGCGTCCGGTAGATTTTGTTTTACGAGAGCTTGGATGAGATGATTTAAGTTCGCCTTTTCCGTTTTGAGTTTATAGTTCTCATTTTCCATTTCCGCAATCTGAAGCAGATCTTGGATGATGTTTAGAGTCTTATTGGCGGCTTGACTCATCATTCCGAGAAGTTCCGTGTTATTCGGATTGTTTGTTTGTTCCTTTAATAGTTCGGTTAAACTGATGATTCCGCTGATCGGATTCTTAAGATCGTGCGCGACGGCCGCAAGCAATCGGTCCTTGCTTTTGATGATCTGCGTGGTTTTTTTTTCGTAGTTTTTTCTTTCGGTGATGTCTCGAATGTAAATGGTAGATCCTGAAATCGTCCGTTTATTTTCGGAAAGGTCGTATATGGGGCATGTTAGAATTTCATAATAATTGTATGTTCCGTCTTCGTTCGGTATTTCCCATTCCCTTTTGATCGAATTGCCTTCGAACGTTAGATCGTATATTTCCTTCCAGGTTTTCGACATGTTCGAATCGAATTCCTCGATGATGTTGCTTCCTATTTTCAAATCTATTTTATATATTTTGAGGATCGCTTGATGAAAAAGCTGGTTCATCGTGATGATTCTGTAATTCCTATCGACGGACCAAATAGAATCTTGCGTATTCTCGATCAGAGCCCTTAAATTTTCCTCCGACTCTTCCAGCTTTGCGGAAATCGCGATTTGATCGGTCACGTCCCGCGCGATCCCTTCGATGCGCTCCGGTTGGCCGTTGGTATCCCGCACGATCCAGGAACGATCGCTGATGTAACGGATCTGTCCGTCGGGGCGAATGATCCTGTATTCCACTTCGTAAAATGGCTTTCCGGAATGCAGCTCTTTCAATTTCAATTCTGCGAGATATCTGTCGTCCGGATGGATCAAGTTGATCCAGAGTTGGTTGTCCTTAAAGAATTCTTCCGGTTCGATTCCGTAGAGTTTTTTAGCGCCTTCGCTGAGATACAAAAGCTTATATTCCTTTGCATCCGACGACCAGATGAGATCGTCGATCGTCCCTATGACGTTGCGGATCAGTTCGTTCTTCTGTTTGATTTCGTTTTCGACCTGTGCTTCTTTCGTTTTATCCGTTCCGACCCCGAGAAATCCCTGGAATTGATTTTGTGTATCTAACAGGGGATAAATCTTCCATTCGACATGCAGTCTCTCGCCGTTTGAGTTTCGAATATCGTAGGAATGCGTTTCCGGAAGGAGAGTGTTCTTTACGTTCTTTAGAATATCAAGGATCGTGTTTCTGATATTTTCCCGGAGGAACTGAATCCATTGAACCGCGTAGAGTTGTTGTTTACTTTTTCCAAAGACTTCGCAACAGGTTTGATTGATATAAGTGAGAGTCGTATCCGGCAGAAACTTACAAATAAGCAAAGGAAGATGATCGAGTATTTCGGATGATTCGGGTGAATAAACGTTTCCCGTGATCGCTGGGGTTTTCGGATTCAAATGTGATTTCCTTCTGATGTCCTTTTCCATTGGACGAAGAAGAGGAGAATGATATTCACCGTTTCGATTTCAACGCACAAAACCGCTACGAGGAAAATAACATACCTTCCGAATTCTTTGTCACAGATGACACCGCTCTTTTTGAGTTTATACATTTCTCCCTATTCTCCCGAAGAGAGTTGATTATTAAGAGACATCATAAATTTCGACACGATCCGAAAATCCTGCGCCGGGAACGGAAATTGAACCGCAATTTTATACGCCTAGAACCTGCGAAAATCAAGACATTTTGAAAAAAATCAATTTGACTCTTTCTTTTTTTGCATTCATTATGCGGAATGCGAAATAAATTTTTTCTCATTTCAATTATATTCTTTTTTTGGAATGAAACGGTTTTTGCAGATATTCTCTATCTCAAAGACGGCCGCGTAATTTTCGTAAAAGTCCTCAATCAAGACATGGATAAGGTCACGGTTTCGAACGAACGCGAAACTTGGGACATTGAAAAACGGAAGATTTCCCGAATCTCCTTCAATGAAGACGAAGAAATCTACGTTCGCAATCAACTTAGAGAACGGGATCGAATGGTCGCCGAGATCGATTTCTTAAAAAAGTCTCTGGTCGAAAAGGAAGCCCTCGAATCTCAGAGAAAGGAAGTATCCGTTAAAAATCACGATCTTGCAAAAGGTTCGTTTTGGAGGAGCGCTGTATTTCCCGGCTGGGGACAATTTTATCGGGAAGAAAAGGATCGAGGCTATTTCTTTTCGATCGCTGCCGGTCTTTCTCTTTTGTTCTGGTATAAGTCGGATCAAAAGTATCAAGAACAAGGAAAGAATTTAAACGAAGCCGATCGATTCTCAACCGCCGCAGCCGCAAGCGGAGATCCCGTTTTGATCGCCGGAGCTTTCTTTCACGCGAACGAAATTAGAAATCAAAGATACCAAGCGGGAATTCAGGCTTCGTCGGCTTTGATTCTTTTCTTTACGATTTATACTTTCAACTTGATAGATGCTTGGTTGTTCGGAAGACCTTGGAACTTCTTTGCCAAATCTCCGGAAGAAAAAAAAGATTCGATCGAAATCAACGCGGCCCCGGATTCTCCCCAAAATCCTACCACACCCGTTTTACCCGAATCGCCGGATAGGACGGTTCCAATGTTGCCTCAATCGAATTTGCCCGGGAACGGCATGAATCGATGGGAAGTTCGATGGAGAATCCGTTTTTAAAACGATCGAGTCGCCTCGGATTCTCCATGCAGAAATTGGAATGTTATTTTTTTGGTTTTTTGGAAGAGGATTTTTTCGGTAATTCCACTTCCGCTTCTTCTTGGGCGAATGCCCATTCTTTTTCGTAGTTTGCCTGTCCGTTCGATGGATGCGACGGCGCGTGAACCAACGATGCGTTCATGTCGTAATCCGGACGGAATTTCGTTTCGATCCATTCTCTGAATCGATCGATGAATCCGAAGATCGACGGTACGACCACGAGAGTGACCACCGTGGAAAGAATCAATCCTCCGATGATCGCGATCCCCATCGCGGTTCTTGATTTTGCCGCTTCTCCCAATCCCATCGCGATCGGAACGGTTCCCATAATCATCGCGAGAGAAGTCATCAAGATAGGTCTGAGTCGAACCAATCCCGCTTCGTAAATCGCGTCGTTTCTGGATTTTCCTTCGTCTCGCATCGCTTGCATTGCGTAGTCGACTAAAAGAATCGAGTTCTTGGCAACGAGACCCATGAGAAGAATCAAACCGATCATCGAGAAGAGATTGAGCATCTCGTTGGTCAGAGCAAGTGCGAAGAAGGCTCCCGAAATCGCGGGCGGGATCGCGAATAGAATCGTAATCGGAGTGATGAACGATTCATACAAGGAAGCAAGCACGAGATAGATGAACACGAGGGCGAGTCCGAACGCGAGCACGATGTTCGCCAGAAGTTCTTTGAAGTCCTCCGATTGTCCTTGGAAGTTGTAACGAATTCCCGGAGGCGGAGGAAGTTCTTTCTTTAGAATTTCATCCGTGATCTTCGTTGCGTCTTGAACGGCTCCGCCCGGCGCTAAGTTTGCGTTGATCACGATCGTTCTTGCGCGGTCGATCCGGTTGATCCGAGAGGGTCCGGCCGTTTCCTTTCCGACGCTAATCGCGGACAAAGGAATCAGTTTGTTCGCGATGTTCGGAACCTTTGTTTGCCCGTACGCCTGTCTTAGGTTCCTTTGATCCGGACGAAGTCTCATTTTAACTTCGTATTCGATTCCCTTATCATAGAACTTGCTGACCTGGTCTCCCGCGATCTGATATCGAAGTTCGGAACCCGCGACACCGGGAAGAACTCCGACGAGTTGCATTTTCAGGTTATCCAGATGGATTTGGTATTCCGGTTTTCCGGCTCTGTAATCCGTATCGATGTCCGCCAGGTCGGAAAGGGATTTCAATCGTGCGACGACCTTTTTGGAATACGCATCCATCTCCGCAAGATCTTCCCCTTTGATTACGAGCTGGAACGGATACTGAATCCCGCCGCCTACGGCGCTATAATCGGAAACCGCAGGTCTTGCATACGCGAAGGGTTTCAAAAGTTCGCGTATTTCATCTTTGACTTGTGTAGTCGTACGTTTTCGTTTTTTAGAATTTACTAATGCAACCGCGAGCGTTCCCGCGTTCGGTTCCCCGCCGTCCGGCTTTCCGATCGTAACCGCGATCATATCCATCTCGGGAATTTTTTTCAGAACGTCGAGAACTTGATCCGCAACTTGTCTGGTTCCTTGTAGGCTCGTTCCCGGAGGAAGATCCAAGGTGACTAAGAATTCTCCCTGGTCGTTTGCGGGCAGGAACGTACTCTTCACCAATTTCAAGGAAAGAATGGAGAGGATAAAAATTCCAAGAGACGCAAGTAGAACCATTCCCGGTCTTTTTAATGCGACTTTCATCACTCTTCCGTATTGTCTTTCCAGCCAAGTTTGGAATTTATCGAAAAGTTCGATCGCCTTGTTCGGTTTCGCGTTGTGATCGATCTTACCCGCAAAATACGCGGACAACATCGGAGCGACCGCGAGACCGTCGAAGAGGGAAATGAGCATCGCGAATACCACCGTTAAACCGAACTGTTTGAAAAACTGACCCACGATCCCGGAAAGAAATCCCACAGGTAAGAATACCGCGATCACCGTTAAAGAAGTTCCGATTACGGCTAACGTTACTTCGGTCGTTCCCGTTTCGGCCGCTTCGATTACCCCCTTTCCTTCCTCCAGTTTTCGGAAGATGTTTTCCCGAACGACGATCGCGTCGTCTACGAGAAGACCCACGGCCAACGAGAGCGCGAGAAGAGTCATGACGTTGATGGTAAAACCCATCGCCCACATCAGAACGAACGCACCGAGCATCGAGTTCGGAAGAGCGAGACCGGTAATCACGGTCGAACGGAAGTTTCCTAAAAAGAAATAAACCGTGATGACCGCGAGCAAGATACCGATGACGATCGCTTCGGTCACGTCCTCGACGTTGTAGCGAATCCATTTGGATCCGTCGCGGATCAGTCGGATTTTCGGTTTTCCGTCTAAGTTGGCGATTCCGTCGTTGAGTTTACCGATCCGTTTGAGAACTTCGTCCGCGACCGCGACCGTGTTCGCACCGGATTGTTTGTAAACGTCGATGAATAAAGCCGGTTTGGTTTCCTTTGTCGCGGCCGCAGTTTGTTCTTTTTTGCCTTTGAAAAAATTTCCGATTTTGGTGAAGACCGAAACTTTCTCTTCGATGCCTTCGTCTTTGGAAGCCCAGAGATAACCGATGGTTTCCTCGTCTTCGGTTCCGTCTCTTACGGTTCCGAGTTGTTTGATGAGAACCGCGTTACCAACTTCTCCGCTGAAGGAAACGATCGTGTTTTCGATTTGAGAAAGAGTTTCGTAGCGGCCCAAGGTTCGGTAAGAAGTTTCTTTCGAACCCGCTTCGAATTTACCGACGGGAACGTTTAAGCCCGCGGTTTTCAAACGATTCGCGATGACGACCGTAGGCATTTGATACGAACTGAGTTTGTTTCGATCCAACTCGATTTGGATTTCTCTTCTCGTTCCACCGACAATCTTAACCGAACCGACGCCTTGCACTTGTTCGAGTCTTGCTTTCACGGTTTCCTTTGCAAGGTCGTAGAGTTTTGCTTGGTCCAATTCCGCAAAGAGTGCGAGACGAACGATCGGCTGATCCGCCGGATCGAAACGAACTACTTTCGGTTCCTTGATTCCGGTGGGAAGTTTCGGTTTTACAAGACCGACCTTGTCACGAAATTGTTGTTCCGCGTATTTGATATCGGTGTCGAGAGTGAATTCACCGAAAACGACGGAGACGCCTTCCTGATTTCTGGAAGATATTTTTTTTAAACCGGAGATGGAAGAAAGTTCTTCTTCCAAAGGTTTGGAAACGAGTTCTTCGATTTCTTCCGGACCGGCTCCGGGATAAATCGTCGTTACGGAAACGACGGGAATGTTTACGTCGGGGAAAAGATCCACTCCCATTCTCCCTAACGCCACCCAACCGGTGAGAAGCATCAGAAGAACGATACTGCAAATAAAAATAGGTCGTTTGATCGAAAGCTGGGCGATATTCATGGACTACCTCAGTGTAACTACCAGTGAGCGCCGAGCTTCGTAAAAAAGAAATAAATAACAAATTTCCGTGAAGAAATTTTGAAATTCTCTATTAGAATTTACTGAATTCTCTTATTTAGTTTGAACCTCAATCTATCTCGAAACAAACGAAAAGTGTTGATTCTTTCCGAGATCGGATTGTTTCCAGAGGTCTGGAAATTTTTGATTGGTCGGAATTCCGTTTTGTTTCACTCAGAGAAATGTCGATCGCTCATCTCAGCTTCGCTGAGAGCTACTCGCGACGCTCCGCTGCTCGTTAGCTATTTCGCTCTCTATGGATCGCTCAATAGATTCTGCGGATCGCTTGGGAAATTCTTTGGATATTATCCTTTGTCAGGTTCGGATAGATCGGAATACAATGTCCTCTTTGAAAAAGTCTTTCTCCGTTTGGAAAATCCGTATTGGAAAGTTCGAGGATATGATGGATCGGTTCCTCGGCGACTTTTTGCGTTCCGATTTGAAGGGAACGGAAGTAGCGTTCCACTTGTTCGTAACTTCCCGGAGCGAGAATGATAAAACGGTTGAACGTGTCTAAGTTTGGATCTCCGTACCAAGTGTTGACGGAAGTTCCCGAGATGGATTGGAGATAAACCTGCGCGATTTTTCTCTTTCTTTCCAAGATGATTCCGATTTTGGAAAGTTGTTCGATTCCAAGAGCGGCTTGATAGTCGATCAGGTTGTAATCTAATTTCGGCTGGCCTTCTTTTCTTTGATACGGTTCTTTTCCCGCTTTCATGGCGCGGATTTTTTTTGCGAGAGGTTCTTGATCGGTGATGATCATCGCGCCGTTTCCGGTAGTGATCATCTGATCCACGGAAAGACCGCAAACCGCGATATTGCCTTGTTTGCCCGGTGCGAACGTTTCGCTCTGTGCGCCTAAGACTTCGGAAACGTCTTCGATGACCGGAATTCCTTTAAAGTCGTAGCGCTTTGCATCCGCAATGGAACCGAAAGAATGATCCAAGATGATCGCTTTTACGGAAGAATCTTCGAGCGCTTTAGAAAGTCCTTCCGGGCTCATATGGAAAGAATTTTTATCCAAGTCGATTACGACCGGAACCGCCTTTAAAAGAAAGATCGCATCCAGCGCGGAAACGGGTGCGAACGTGGAAAGAGCAACCTTGTCTCCGGCTTGAATGTCCAGGGAAAGAAGGGCGAGGTGATACGCCGCGGTCAGATGATTGGCGGAAATAACTTGCTTATAACGGAATGTGGAAGCGAAGGCTTTTTCGAAACGAGTCGTTACGTTTCCGGTGGTGAGGTGATCTTCCACGAGGCATTCCAGAACCGTTTTCAAATCCTCTCTGGAAAGAGTGGGTTTGTGGAATTCAATCTCCGTCTTTTTTTTAGGATTTTTTTCCAGAATTTCGGTTTCGGTGCTGCTCATATCCAACTCAAGCTCTTATAATTTTATTATGTCGCATTTTGGACCAAAATTGGATCTCGTAAAGATCTTTTCGGGCCTTGCAGACGCAGATTGTGAGACAATGCGAAAAAGTACAAGAAAAATCCGATCGAAGATCGGATTTTTGTGGGAACTCATACAAAAACACGGTTGAGCCGGATGTTTTATTCGTTCCGTGGAAACTGTGGGAACTCCTGCGGATTTGCAGGAATTACGATCAATCCTTGTGGAACAGTTTTCTTGTTCCGATCCAAATCTCCGGAAGATAAGCCCCGACGATAATCAAAACCAAACCGCCGAAGGTCCACTTCGTAATCAGAACGTTTTCCGTAAAACGGGTCAGACCCACGTTCAAAATACTGACATACCAGCCGACCGCGATGAGAATGATGCCGACGGTGTGAGGAATCACGTAATTCAAGATCGTATTCATAAGAAATCCTTTTCGTAAAAATGAAGAATGGGAAGATTTTGCCGGGAAAGCGATTGGATTCAAGTGGTTTTCGAGTTGCTGAGAATCTTGCGACTCGGAAAGTTTCTGCTATGTCCGAAAGTGAAACTTGGAACGAAGAAGACGAAGACTTTCCGCTTCCCGTCAAAGAAGCCGGAAAAACGGAATCCAGACTCTCCGCATTACTCTTTAATTTACTCAGTCATCATTCTCCCTTGAGTTTTACGAAGATCCGATCTTTGTTGCCGGATCATTATCAGAATCTGGAAAATCCCGATTCCGATCGGAAAAAACTTTCCCGAGACGTGGAAGAATTGGGAGAACTCGGATTTTTGGTTCGATCCACGCAGGAAGGATACGTTCTCGATCGAAACGTTTCCAATCGGGAATTGAAATTGGAAAAGGAAGAATTGCAGACGCTCGCGGAAACGATTCTTCGTTCGTATCAAGAATCGCCTTCTTTGGAATTGTATTCCTTATCCCAAAAAATATTCGAAGGAAAACTCGACGTATATCCCGAGCTGGAAATGGATCTCAAAACGCAAAAGAATCTGAGTCAAACGGAAGCGAACGTTTCGGAAGAACTTTTAAAGAAGTTATTGGAATCCTTAAAAACGAAATCTCCCGTTCAGTTTTTGTATTATAAAACCTTTCCCGAAGAAACGTATCGAGTCGAAGTCGATCCGATCCGCTTGATCCGGAAGAATTCGGAAGACTATTATCTTCTCGCGTATGATCGAAAGAAAAAGGAAAGAAGAAGATTTATCATTCCGAAAATTTCCAGGGTGGAAACGATCGCCGAAAATTCTTTGTATCAGCCGCAGGGGCAAAAGAAAGAAGTAGCGGGCGATTGGGTGTTGCACCCGGCGCTGTTTCAAGCTCACGATCCGATCGAAGTAGAATTAGTCTGCGATCCGGAATCCTCATACAAGGTCCGAAATTCCCTGTCCGAAATTCCTTATGAAGAATTTACACGCGATTCGTTCCGATTTAAGGTAACGAACCAAGAAGGATTGTTTCCCTTTTTGATCGAAGCCCGCGACGCGATTCGAAACATTCTCCCGGAAAGCGTCGCGGGCGCGTTTCGGAAGAATGTCGAACAAATCCTTTCCCATTACAACGAAGGAACGCCGTAGAGAAAAAAACAGATCGTCGTTTAAGGCGGCGATCGCCGAAATCCACGATGACCTTATGCGAGAAAAGAAACGTCTTTCGCATAAATATGGATTTTATTTTATAAAATTAGGATTTTCTAATACGATCGCGATTCCCTGTCCGCCTCCGATGCAGAGCGAAGCGACTCCGAGTTTCAAATTTCTCCGTTTGAGTTCGTACGCGAGTGAGAGGGTGACTCTGGTTCCGCTTGCACCGAGCGGATGGCCGATCGCGATCGCTCCTCCGTTCACGTTCGTTTTGTTCGGATCGAGTTTTAATTCTCTCATCACGGCCAAAACTTGGGACGCATACGCTTCGTTGATTTCGAAAAGATCGACGTCGTTGATTCCAACGCCCGCATTCTTCAGAGCATTCGGAACCGCAAATACCGGGCCTAAACCCATAAACTTCGGATCGCATCCTACGTTCGCGTAACCGAGAATTTTTGCGAGCGGTCTGATGCCGGAACTTTGAACCCAAGAATCGGAAGCCAAAAGAACCGAAGCGGCTCCGTCGTTGATGCCGGAAGCGTTGCCGGCGGTTACGGTTCCTTCTTTCAAAAACGCGGTGGGAAGTTGTTTCAACTGAGGAACGCATTCTTCTCCCCGGATTTGTTCGTCTTTGTTCAATAGAAAGGATTTCTTTCCTTTGGTCGCAACGGGAATCATTTCTTCCGCGAAGGTTTGCGAGAGTGTAGCTTTTTCGGCCCGCACCTGAGAGATTCCGGCCCATTCGTCTTGTTCTTGTCTGGAGATTCCGTATCGTGTCGCGATATTCTCCGCCGTCATTCCCATCGTGAGATCTACGAAACAATCGGTGAGACTTTGTGCGAGTCTGTCTTCCGCGATCGTGTCTCCGTATTTGTTTCCCCATCTCGCGTTTTTTAAAACGAAAGGCGCGTTGCTCATCGATTCTGTTCCTCCCGCGAGAATCAGTTCGTTCTCTTTGGAAAGAATTTTCCGCGCTCCGATCAGAATACTTTCCATACCCGAGCCGCAAAGACGATTGATCGTAAGCGCGCTGGATTGTTCGGATAAGCCGGATCGGAGCGCGATATGTCTTGCGAGATACGCGGAATCCTTGTCGTCTTGAATTACGTTTCCGTAAATCGCCTCTTCGATTCGATTGAGATCGACTCCCGTTTTACGAATCGTTTCTTTTGCGGTGACGACTCCGAGTTCGGAAGAACTGAAATCTTTCAGTCCGCCTCCGAATTTTCCGAACGGGGTTCTGGCTCCGTCGACGATATAAACCATGAGATTCTCCTTTTTATTAGTGTATATGCACTATATGTTTATCTTTTGGACACTTCCCGTTTCTCATTCGGGATCATTCTTCAAAATCGGATTGAAGAATCGGAAGTTTTCTGACTTCCGAGAGGATCGCAAGCGTTTCCTTGAATTTTGCTTTTCCCAAAGATTCGGTTAGCGAATCCTGCGCTTGTTTCCAAAGTTCGATCGCTTCTTCCACTTTGGATTCTCCCTTTTTCGTAAGAAATACGGAGCGGACGTTTCCCGATTCTTTTTTATCGATTCGGATGAGTTCGTCCCTTTTTAAAATTTCCAAACTTCTTTGAAGAGTGGTTCGATCAATGTCCGTGATTTTGGATAAGTCCGTGATGCTGCATTCCCGTTCATACGCGATGCTGACTAAGATGGTAAATTGAGTGATGCGCAATCCCGCGGGTTTTAGAATAAAATCGTAATAGGACGTGATTTTGCGGGTGGTTCTTCGTAAGCTTACGTTCAAGCAGGAAAGTCCTATCATTCTCAGATCTTTGTTGGAAAGTTTCACGATCGTTTTCTCTATAACCAATCTTAAATACCGTAAGAAAAAAACAACCGGATCCTAGTTCGCAAGGATCCGGTTGGCAAGTGAAGCATGAATTACTCCGATTGTAAGGTTTCCAAGAAGCAGTTTTCGCGGTTTCGGTTTATACGAGCGCCGCTTCTTTCTTCAAAAAATGATTTTTAAATTCTCCCATTCTCTCGATCACTTCCGGCGGTAAGAACGCGGGTTTTTTTGTTTCAAAGTTGATCCACATTCCGTAAGAACGAACTCGGCTCACGAGTTTTCCGTCGGATTCCCGTTCCAGTTCCTGATGAAAAATGGCTCTTGTCTTTTTAATAAATTCCACCCTGGTTCTTACGATTACCGTATCGGGATATTTGAGATCGCCGAGATATTCGTATTCGGCTTTGTAAACGATCGGTCCGATTCCTTCCCGTTTCATCTTTTCGAGATCTACTCCCGAGCTTACGAAGGCTTTCATTTTGGCTTCGTCGCAATACGAATTATAATTCTGGTTGTTTACGTGTCCGTTTACGTCGGTATCGCTAAAACGGACCGGGATTCTGGATTCAAAGCGAAATTCTTCTTCCATTGGATTCTTCCCTTCCTTGGTGATTCTTTTTACATAGTGTATATGCACTATGTAAAGTCAAGAAAATTTTGAAACAGTAAGTCCGAGAATCGAGATCGAGTCGATTCTCGGACTTCTCCCGGTCGTTTTTGTGGGTCGCGAAGGGATGGTTCTTCGTTGCTAAAGATCGTTTTTAAAGAGGAATCACCATTCTCCCGTATTGGGCATGGAAGCCCAAGGTTCTTCGGGGGGTAATGCGTGTCCTTTTTGAAGAAGTTCGACAGAAATTTGATCCGGAGAACGGATGAACGCCATTCTTCCGTCGCGAGGAGGGCGGTTGATCGTAATTCCGCGGGATACGATCCGCGAACATGTTTCGTAAATATTGTCCACTTCAAAGGCCAAATGTCCGAAATTTCTTCCTACGGTATAAGGATCTTTTTGTCCCCAGTTGTAGGTTAGTTCGATTTCGGGTGCATCGGCTTCGCCCGTTGATAAAAAGACGAGCGTGTATTTTCCTTCGGGATGTTCTTTTTTGCGCACAACGACCAGTTCAAGCGTCATGCAGAAGAAATCGAGAGCCTTTTCCAGATCCAAAACGCGTATCATTGTATGTAGGTATTTCATGTTTTTTTCCAAATCCACGTTTCCCGGGATTTGAAGATTACACAATTCACAATTCGTTGTGAGGAGAATTATGTCGTTTTGTGGATTCAAATGTTGGAACTCCTTCAATTCTTCTTTGGATTGGGGAGATTTCACGGATATTTACTCGGCGGATTCTCTGCGCGCTCGCCGGTTTATAGCGTTATTCCTGTGTGATTTGATTCTAAATTGAGTGGATTTTCTAATTTTTGATAGAGGCTGCTGCTTTTATTCTCAAATTTCTTAAAAACTAAATGTCTAAAAAATAGGCAAAGTTCGACGACTCTACATCTAACTGAATTTTATTCAAAATACGGCCGGAAAACGTTACTGTGAATACATTTTCCCCAAGTTTACGAAAAATTTTTTGAATATCTGCCTAATAATTGAAGAAGGTTGTGCTCAAACAAAACAACAGCGCTTCCTTTGAGCATGCTCTCGGGTTTTGTGTTTGTTGCGATCAAGTCCATAAGCAAAATTGCAATTACTAAGCTCAGTGCCGTGCGTTCGTATTCTTTTTGAGCCGCTTCGCAAGTTCGAATGTTTAATAAATATTGAATATTCAAAAAACATTAAGCTCTGAATGTGGTTTAAGGAAAATTTCAAGAAAAAGAGCCTTAAAATTTTTTTTTGATTTATTTCTTCGGGACGCTTGGTCAAATTGGTATAGAAGATTCGTTCTTCAAAAAATAAAAACTCATCTGAGGTTTCAATCATGAAAACAAACAAACTGATTTCTGTAATTTCCCTTCTTGGCCTTTTGGCTTCAAGCTCCGTGTTTGCCGTATCGGAAGAAGTTGAAGATCAGCTTTTGGAAAAAGCGATCGTTGAAAGCGCAGTAACAAAAGAACAAAAAACAGCGGTTGGAAATTATCTGAAAGCCGTTGCACAACAAAAAGCAACCAGAGCCGAGGAACTTCGTGAACTCGCAAAAAGATCCACCGGCGGCAAATTTCTTGCAAGCAACGTTCAGTCTCAAAAATATCTGAAACAAGCTCAAGCACTGGAAAAAGAAGCTCAAAGATATCAATCCGTTCTCGGAAGTCTTTAATCTTTCTTCATTCGACCTGCTTTTCTTAGGTTGAATATAAAAAGGGCGTCCTTTGAGGCGCCTTTTTTATTGTACGAATGTTTGGATGTTGTTCGTGTGATTCGATTGCGGACTTCAAAAGAAAGGGATTCTTCTCTTGGAACAAGACGCGTGATTTGTCCCTTCAGACCTTGGTCGTATTATAGCACCCGCCGAGTTCGAGGTGCCTTTTGCTTTCAGTTCGTCTTAGGTTTGTTCGAAGCGGGCTCTCGGTTGGGGTTCGGGAAACAGCTCAAAGAAAGGCCTTCCACGAGGTAACAGATCGCATCCGGAGAAACGCATTTATGTCCGTCATCGTAGGTTTGTCCGTTCACAATGAGTTCGATCTTTTGACAAACCATCTTCTCCTTAACGTTCTGGGTTGCGTCCTGCGCTTCTATTTTGGAGGAAAGTAGGACGGCGAGCGCAAAAGAAAGAATGAGTTTCGGGACTACGTTTGGGATTCGTTTCATGGCGATTCTTTAGATACCTTTCTTAGAATACTGACTCTTATTTCGTTTCTCTGTCAATCAAGGATTCAGACCGTTTCGCATCTTTGGATTGTTCCGAATCCACAGAAAATAGATCGGAATCGGGGAGAGAAAAATCATTATCCAAATCCATTGGATTGAGGATTTCCAGGATTCATCGATATTCGTCCAAGAAGGTAAATACGGAAGAATCGAGTCCGGTAAAAAACCGGGCCTTTGGGCCTGGTCCGGTTCCATCGTATGATAGAGAGAAGCCGTATGATCGAACCAGGTTTTGCCGATCCAAATTTGATAAGCGACAAAGACGAATAGAATTCCCCAGGAAATCTTTCGATAGGCTCCGTTGAGAATCTTCCATCCTGCGATGAACGGCAGAAAAAACAAAGGAGCGGAACTCCATTGAAATCTTCCCGGCAAGGAAAGACATCCGTAAGAACAGGGATGCCCCGCATTGATTCCTAATTGAAGAATTATCACGATCCCCAGGAGAATCCCGACCTTACGGAGCTTTTGATCCCTAATTAGAACGATCCAACCGAACAACCCCGGAATCCAAATCAACGGATTTTGAAAGAAAAGGCCTTGGTTGCGGTCCATCCAAAGTCCGGAAAACACTGTGACCCAATGGGAAAAGTTAGGATCGAAGGTTTTATGAATGTTTTCACCGGCGCGTGAATACGGACCGATAAAGGATCCGAATAAATGAAAATTGTAAATCACGAGGCCGATTAGCGAAGCAAGCGCAGGCCCTAAAAGGATCGTTTTGGTTTTTGAGTTCCATTCTTTTTTCGATACAAAAGGCAAAGATAGAATAAGAATTGCGACGGGCAGATTCTTGAGATGAATCCATATTGACAGGCCGATGGTGGCGGAGTATATAAAAAGCAAAATATTCCTATTTTTGAATGTTTTGTTCGTTTCGAATGAGATGAGGATCGCGATTGCGGATGTCAATAGAATGCCGCTCGGAAGATCGGGGAAAATTTGTCCCGCGACCATTGGGAATGGGAGGCTGACCGAGTAAACAATCGATGTGAAGGCGGACTTGGTCTGCGAGAGACGGAGGCTTCTTCCCATGGAATAAAAAAGAAAAGGAAGAATGCCTGCGATTAGAGTTAGCGCAATCTTTGATCCTAAAATGCCGAAGGTTTTATATCCGATGAACGATAGCAAAGACGTTCCAATGGAATGAATGCTGTAGAATTTTTTGTTCCCGTTGTTTGCAGTGTTTGAAGGAACAAAAACGGTATGGTTTTCCACATCGACCGGTCCGATAATTTTGTTCGTTTTAGCGTCTTGGTCGTAGTTATTTTTTAAATCGAGGTCGCCATCTGCGGCAAGGCTTTCCGAGATCATTAAGTAATGAGGTTCGTCTCCCGTAATCGGGAGCTTCTTCTTTTTCTCCCAACTGAGTACGGTTCCGGAGTAATAAAGAGCGGGTAAGCAAAGAATGAGAATTAGGGTAAGTTTTCGCATCTTCGGAAGAATCTTTTCGTGAATCGGATTGTCAATCAAGTTGCGTTTTCCGTTTTTCTTATTGAGATGTTGCGTCGGCAGCGGTGATCGAATCGATAAAGGGGAAAAATTTTATTTTGAGCTTTCTGATTTTTTTATGAGATAGAGCTTCTCGGAATCGTTTCGAGTGAACTGAGAAAGGTATGGAATGGATACTTTCTTATTCGGATCGTAAAATCGAGTCTCCTTTGGTTGAAGAAACGAGCAGGGTTGTGACGTTGCTCGTTCCGGAAAATTACTACGATCAGTTGTCGACGGAGAATCAATTGGGTTTATCAAAGAAGCTTCCTTATCTTTTGAGGAGATATGCAAAATTTATTTCGGCTACGCAGCGCATCAATTCTAAAGCCGGAACGGCTTTGTATCAAGATCCGGCTAAGATGAAACGAATCAATTTTAGGGTGAGTAGCGGATATTGGTCGATTTTAGGGGCTTTGGCACAAGCGCATGGAGTTTCGCGTTGTTACCTTTTTAATTTTTTGTTGGCCTTAGATGAGGTCGGGGTTGGAGATTCTATTGTGGAAACCGTGAACGCAGGAGTTCCAACATTTCACGAATATTACAGTTATATCTGGCACCTAGACCTGGCTCACAATCGAATCAGCAGACAGCTAAAATTCTCGCCAAACCCGATTCGGACAATATATGACACGAGTTTTCCGTGGTACCAAAAGTTTTTAACCGACCAATCCACATTTTAGCTCACACAAATCGATCCCTTCGAAACGAATTCGATTCTTCTTCCAATCGAATTCCCGGCGGAAGAGATTCCTCCGTTTCGATCTCCAAACGGCAAAAATGATCGTAATCGTTAAAATGTTCCGAAGGGTCCTCTTCCCAACGAGAAACAATTCTCCCGACAAAAACACACGATTCTCGACTTCTCACGCCGTAAATCGCACCTTGAATCGAATCGTCTTCCTTAGCGCTCAATTTTTGATTCACAGAAATTAGGATTCGATTGCCCGTTAAACGTAAGGGTGTGCCGATAAATACTCCGGCGGAATCCATCAATTCCAAATAAAATTTCCGCGGGTACTGAATGTTTCTAACAATTTTCTTTTCTGACTCTGGCTGCATGAACACAGAATGAGAAGCTTCTTTTGCAAACGGATTCCAAATCCTTAAAATTTTCCTTTTTTCAATTACAAATCGTTTCGCAAGAATCCCGCATTTCCGGTTTACAGAATGTGCGCCGTTTTTACTCTTGAGGAGTAGGTTTTCATGAATCCAAGCACGGTTCGATTGAACTTCAAATTAAATCTGATTCGTCATCTTAAGGACGGGAAACGAATGACACTGGAAGAACTTTCCAGTGTGACGGGTGTAACCAATCAAAAAGATTTAAAGGAACAGCTCGGAGAACTTTTTTTTCTCGGCGCGACTCCTCATGTTGCGGATTTGATTCAGGTCGATTACGATTCGGAAACGGATACCTTCGGATTGATTCTTCCGTTTCGTTTTGATTCCAGTTTGCGTCTCAGTATTCGAGAATGGCTCACCCTTCGCAAAATTTTAGAAGAAGCCGCCGAAACCAATCAAGATCCGAACACAAACGCAACCGCACGTAAGATTCTTCAAAAGATAGTTTCGATCGTACCGGTTGCCGGACAAGAAGCCTTGTCCGCTTATAAAACGAACATACAAGACGCGATTCGCCAAGGAAAAAGCCTCATCTTGGAATACCAATCCAGAAGCGGAGAAAAATCCTCTCAGAGAAAAGTGGATCCTTGGTTTCTGTTTCATTCATTAGAAGATTATTTATTAGGGTTTTGTCATGAACGAAAAGCTGCTCGAAACTTTCGGCTCGATCATATTCTCTCTTTAAAAATCGGTAACGATCCGATTACGCAACCCGCGGGTCAAAAGAAGTCGACATATATCCTAGAATTCGAGGAATTTAGAAAATCACAGGAGAATTCTTCCGGCGTAGCTGAAATCTGGCACACGAAAGAAGTGTTTTACAACTTGAATCGCAAACTCGGTCTTGAACGGACTTCCGAAACGAAAACCTTCGACAATGTCGTCTATCATTTGTCAAAAGCGAAGATTCGCGAAGAGGGCTGGTTTTTAGAGACGATTCTCCCGTTTGGAAAAAACGTAATTCTGAAAAGCCCTTCTCATCTCGTAAAAAGAATCGTAGGTGAAATCGAATCCATTCTGCGTTAAGCTACAATGAAGTCGTTCACGAAAACAAAGGAAGAATCGTTTGCTCTCCCCCGCTAAGATCAATCTCGGATTGGAAATCCCGTTCAAACGGCCGGACGGGTTTCACGAAATCCGAAGCGTGTTTCTCCGAATCTCCTGGGGAGACGATATCGAAATCGAACCGGCGGATAGCGGAGTTTTTGAGCTCGTTTCTAAAAACGAAATCATATTAGAGAAACGGAAACTATATGATCAGGTTTCCGAAAAGGGCGATCTTAAAAAGAATATTCTTTATAAGACCTACGAAAAGGCGCGATCTCGTTTTCCCGAACTTCCGGGAGTCAAAATTCATCTGACAAAACGGATTTCTCCCGCGGGAGGACTTGGAGGAGGAAGCACGAATGCCGCTTCTCTTCTAAACTTTCTTTTTTCCTGGCGTTCTTTTTTTACTTCGGATGAGATGCGCGATCTCGCGGCAGAAATCGGCTCCGATGTTCCGTTCTTTTTGGGAGAAGGCCACGCATTCGTAACCGGTCGAGGCGAAATTTCGAAAGAAATCGAAGTCCATCCGGGACAGGGAATTCTCGCTTTAACTCCGCAGGTGATGAATACGGCGGAAATGTACTCCTTATTGAAAAAACCTTTACAAGAGGGGGGCTCCCAGAAAGATGGGAATACGCTGCCAGAAAATCTGATTTCTGTCTTAAAAAACGGAGATTGGAGCGCTCTGCAGGGTAGGCTCTTGAATGATTTTGAGCCGGTTGCCTTCCAACTTCATCCGGAATTGGGAGTTCTCAAGGACAGATTCCTGGAGTTTGGATCCAGTTATTGTTCTTTGACCGGTTCAGGTTCGAGTGTGTACGGGCTGGTCCAGGGCCTTGAGATCCAAGAAGAACTGCTGCACAGGCTGAGGCAGGAATTCCCAAATCTCACTTTCGTACGATTCAACTTTTAGAAACTGGGCTGTCGCCAAGTGGTAAGGCAGCGGTTTTTGGTATCGCCATTTCCTAGGTTCGAATCCTAGCAGCCCAGCCAGTGAATTACTGACATTTATTAACGATGAAACCTACTCAGGATAAGGTCGCTGTGGTATTAGCCGCAGGGAAGGGCACCCGTATGAAAACGGATCAGCCTAAGGTTGCGGTAGAGCTGAACGGCAAACCGCTACTTCTCTATGTACTCGATCACCTGAAAGCATCCGGCGTGGAACGGATCGTAGTCGTAGTAGGTTACAAAAAAGAATTAGTCCAAGCCCTCTGTTCCGGAATTTCCGGAGTTTCTTTTGCGGAACAAACCGAACAACTTGGGACCGCACACGCTCTTCTTTGTGCCGAATCGGAACTCAAAGACTTTCAAGGTTCGGTGATCGTCGCCTGCGGCGACGTTCCTATGATCACCGCTGAAACCTTCGGTAATATCGTAAAAGAACACAAACAAAACGAATTCTCCGCAACGATTCTTTCCGCAGTCGTAGAAAAGCCGACCGGTTACGGAAGAATCATCCGCAATTCTTCCGGTGATGTTACGGCTATCGTGGAAGAAAAGGATTCCAACGCGGAAGAAAAACTCATCAACGAAATCAACACCGGAACCTATGTGTTCGACGGTGACGGACTTTTCGATTCTCTCAGACAAATCGGAAACTCGAACGCTCAGGGAGAATATTATCTTCCCGATCTCGTGAAATTATACAGAAACTCAGGAAAGAAACTCGGCGCTATGAAACTGAAAAATCATCTCGAAAGTCACGGGGTGAATTCTCCCGAAGACCTGCAGATGCTTTCCGCCATGATCAAAGGGGAGGCCGTCCATCCATGAACGGAGACATCGCGGTATTTGCCGGAAGTTCCAATAAACAAATCGCCGAAGAAATTTGTACTCATCTTAACATTCAGCCCGGCAAGATTAACCTGAAGAAGTTCTCGGACGGAGAAATTTCGGTGAAGGTGGAAGACAACGTTCGAGGAAGGGAAGTCTTCATCGTTCAATCCACTTCGGCTCCTGCGAACGATCATTTGATGGAATTGATTCTGATTATGGACGCGCTTCGCAGAGCTTCCGTTTCCAGCATTAGCGTCGTGATCCCGTATTACGGCTACGGTCGTCAGGACAGAAAAGTGGAACCGCGCGTTCCCATTTCCGCGAGAGTCGTTGCGGATCTCCTCGAAGTCGTTGGCCTCAACCGCATTCTTACCATGGACTTGCACGCGGATCAAATCCAAGGATTCTTCCGTGTTCCGGTCGATAATCTTCACTTTGCCCCGGTTCTTGCGGACTACATCAATACGAAAAATATCGAAGACCTCGTGATCGTTTCTCCCGATTCGGGCGGCGCGGAAAGAGCGAGAGCCTTCGGCAAAAAAGTGAACGGTTCATTAGCAATCATTGATAAACGTAGACCGAAAGCGAACGTCTCCGAAGTGATGAACGTGATCGGCGAGATCGAAGGGAAGAATTGTATTCTTCTCGACGATATGATCGACACCGCAGGAACGATCTGCAAGGCCGCGGACGCTCTTTTGAAACACGGAGCGAAGTCGGTTTATTGTGCGGCCACTCACGGGGTTCTATCCGGCGAGGCCGTGGATCGGATCAACGCGACGAACTTCACGGAAGTCGTTCTTGCGAACACGATCGCGATTCCCGAATCTAAAAAGATTCACAAATTGAAATCATTGTCCGTAGCTCCTCTTTTCGCGAACGCGATCAAGAGGATTCATACAAATCAATCAGTCAGCACTTTATTCGATTAAGGTTAGGTAATAAGAATGAGCCAGAGCACAATTCACAAAATCGCGGTTAAAAAAAGAACGGAAACCGGTAAAAACGAAAACAATCGTCTTCGTTCTTCGGGCTTGGTTCCCGTAAATATCATCGGAGCCGGAGTTGCAACGTCCGGAGCGGTGAACGAGAAAGAACTGGAAAAGATGGTTCATTCCGGAATCCGTCAGTCCACTCTGATCGAACTCGACGTGGAAGGCCAAGGCACGCAAAAAGTATTCGTAAAAGAAATCCAAAGATTTCCCGAAATCGACAGAATCCGTCACGTTGATTTCTACAAAGTCGTTCCCGGTCAAAAGATCATCACCAAAATCGGCATCGAGACTACCGGTGTCGCGAAAGGTTCCAAAACCGGAGGTCAATTCGAACATATCATTCACGAGATCCGCGTTAAAACGATCCCTGAAGATCTGGTTGAAAACCTTACCATCGACGTTACCGATCTCGATGTGGGCGATGCGATTAAGATCAGCCAGTTGAAAGTTCCCGCAAGCTGGGAAATTTTGATCAACGGAGATCCGATCGTTACTTCCGTAAATAAAACGAAAGCACTCCTTGCCGCCGAAAGAGCGGAAGCTAAAGGCGCCGCCGGCGACGACAAAGCTAAGAAAGGAAAAAAATAAAACGGAACTTCAATCAGGTCTAATCTGATAAAAACAGATAGGTATTCATGAAGCTGATCGTCGGACTCGGGAATCCAGGGGACAGATACAACAATAACCGCTCAAACATCGGTTTCAAAATTTTGGATGTTATCGCGAATAACATCAATGTTGAAATCAAGACCAAGAAGAAGAAATCTCTAATCGGTCGCGGTGATTTTGAGGGGGAAGAAGTCGTACTCTTAAAACCGCAGACGTTCAGCGATCTGTCCGGTGAGTCCGTTCTTTACATCGCTTCGTTTCTAAAAATCCAGGTGGGAGAAATTCTTGTCATTCAAGAAGACTGGACTCTCCCTCTCGGAAGAATCGTAGTTGATAAAGGAACTCAGGAAACGGATCATCCCGGTGTGAAGTCCATCATTCAATCTCTTCGTTCTCCGAATTTTATCCGCATTCGAATCGGAATTTGGAACGACGGATTCGATCTCAAGGCCCGCGATTCTTTTTTGAAAGAAGATTTCGAGCCGATGGAAAACTTGAGTCTGATCCAGATCATCAACGACGCGGAAGCCGCGATTCGTTCGATTTCTCTCGGAGATATCGACGACGTGATCGAAAAATATCATCTTTGAAGTAAAAAATCTTCGCGATTTCCGTTTCCCGCCGATTTCCTTTTAGCGTTATCGGCCAATTCTTCCTTGCCTTTTTGAAGAAACGTGAAATCCTATCAGAAGGAACCTCTTGCCTGTTGATTGTTTCTTACAGGCGTCTAAGTTACAGGAGAACTCCATGAACAAGAACTTGAAAAACGTATTCTTTGTCCTTATTATTATGATGGTCGTTTTGATCATCGCTTACAACTACGAAAATAACGCGGGCGCAACAAAGGATATCTCCTATTCCGATTTTTTGAATATGTTGGAGCCGGTAGAAGGTAAAAAACCTCTCGGCAAATTGTATAAAGGAAGCGTCGATAAATACAATAAGATCCAAATCGAGAAAGACGTCATCGAAGGATTTTACATTCCTTCCGAATACGCGGAATCCAAAACAGCTAAGCCAGTAAAATTCAGAACCACAGTCGCACCTTTGGATAAGGATCTTATCGCATCCTTAAGAAGAGCTAACGTGTCCTTCGACGCTCGTTCCGCGGAAGAGGGAAAATTCTGGAGCGTCATCGGAAGCAATATTCTTCTCATCGTAATTCTGATCGGTCTCTTCTGGTTCATCATGATGAGGCAGATTCAATCCACCGGAAACAAAGCTTTCTCCTTCGGCAAGTCGAAGGCGAAAATGACCGTGGACCCGAAAGTAAAAGTCACCTTTGAAGACGTCGCCGGCTGCGAAGAGGCAAAGGAAGAATTAGTCGAAATCATAGAGTTTCTCAAAGATCCTAAAAAGTTTCACGCGATCGGTGCGAGAATCCCCACCGGTGTTCTGTTAGTCGGTCCTCCGGGAACCGGTAAAACATTGCTTGCAAGAGCGGTTGCGGGAGAAGCGGGAGTTCCTTTCTTCTCCATTTCCGGATCGGACTTCGTGGAAATGTTCGTCGGGGTCGGAGCTTCGAGAGTGAGAGATCTCTTCGACCAAGGAAAAAAGAATTCTCCTTGTATCATCTTTATCGATGAGATCGATGCGGTCGGTCGTCTGAGAGGGGCGGGACTTGGCGGCGGCCACGACGAAAGAGAACAAACCCTCAACCAAATGCTCGTCGAGATGGACGGTTTTGAAAAGAACGAAGGTGTGATCGTAATGGCGGCTACGAACCGTGCGGACGTTTTGGATCCCGCTTTGCTTAGACCGGGTCGTTTTGACCGTCAAGTAATGGTCGATCTTCCGGACATCAAAGGAAGAGAAGAAATTCTCAAAGTTCATTCCCGCAAAGTTCCGATGACCAGCGATATTTCCCTTCACTCGATTGCAAGAGGAACCCCCGGTTTTACCGGAGCCGATCTCGCGAACCTCATCAACGAAGGCGCGTTGCTTGCGGCTCGTAAGAATAAAAAACGAGTCACTCAGGAAGAACTCGAAGAAGCGCGCGACAAAGTGATGATGGGACCGGAACGGAAATCCTTTTTCATTTCCGAAAAAGAAAAAGAAGTCATCGCGTATCACGAAGCGGGTCACGCGATTCTCGGAACCCTTCTTCCTTATACGGAACCGGTTCACAAGGTTACGATCATTCCGAGAGGACGCGCGCTCGGATTGACACAATCTCTTCCCAAAGAAGACAAACACATTCTCCCTAAAACCTATTGGCTCGACCAAATCGTGGTGGCGATGGGAGGATTTATCGCGGAAGAATTCAAGTTCGGCGTGACTTCCACTGGTTCTAGCAACGACATTCAACAAGCGTCGAACATCGCACGCAAAATGGTCTGCGAGTGGGGAATGTCCGAAAAACTAGGAACCGTGAATTACAGCGGCGATCAGGCGAACGTGTTCATTGGAAGAGATATGGGCCACAGCAGCAAATATTACTCCGAAGAATTCGCGGCGATGATCGACAAAGAAGTTCGTGAAATCATCCAGACATGTTTGAACAAAGGACGCGATCTCGTTCGTAAGAACGCTTCTAAATTTGAAGGACTTGCAAAGGCTCTTCTGGCTAAAGAAACCATTTCTCACGAAGAACTGATGGCGATCGTTCATCCGGCCAACGAGGAAGGTGCTAAAAAAAAGCCGGAAAAAACCGTTAAGTCCAAAAAACAAAACGGCATTAAAACGAATCCAGCTTACAACGCCGGAATGGAATGAAACACTGGCTGTTTAAGACAGAACCGGACGTCTTCTCCATCGACGACCTCTACAACGCTCCTTCCCATATCGCTCCTTGGGAAGGGGTAAGAAATTATCAAGCCCGCAATTTCTTGCGTGACAGTATTAAAAAAGGGGATTTAGTTCTCTTTTACCATAGTAGGGCGAACCCCCTTTCCATCGTCGGAATTGCGGAAGTAGTAAAACCCGGTTATCCGGATCATTTCGCTTTTGATCCTTCTCACAAATACTTCGATCCGAAAAGTAAGACTGAGAATCCTACTTGGTATATGGTAGATATAAAGTTCAAAAAAAAGTTCCCGAAACCTGTCACGATGGAAGAAATGAAAACACAGAAAGCCCTTAAAAATATGGTGCTTTTACAGAAAGGATCTCGCCTTTCGATTCAACCGGTTTCTCCCGCGGAGTTTCAGTTTATTCTGGGACTTGCGGGCGTGAAACTTTGAAGCGACGCGTATCTCTCTTCTTCATTTCGTTTTGTTTCGGAACTCTGCTTGCGATTCCGGCTAACGTATTTTCTCAAACTCAAACACAATCTTACTTAAAGACAAACTCGTTAACGGAAGAATTCGTATTCCCTCTTTCCGGTGAAATGAAAGGGGAATATCTCGGAAAGAATCTTCAAATCTTAGAAGATCCTAAAAACGAATTCCGCATCGAGGATTTTTCCAATCTCAACTTCAACCCGGGTTGGACTAAGTTCGAAAAAAACAGTCTTTCCAAGGGGTTTACACAATCCGTGTTTTGGGTTCGTTTTAAAACACGTTTTAAAAATCACGAGTTCGGTTCTCATCCTTGGTTTTTGGAACTCGCCAATCCGGCCGCGGAAGAGTTTACCGTTTACAGAAAAATTTCCGGCTTTCCGATTCGTTACGAAGAAGTTCGGAAAGAACAAAGCGTCCGCTATTTTCATCCCGTATATCGTCTTGTTTCCAAAAACGCCGCCACCGACGAGTATCTCGTTCGTATCGCGACACGAAGATCTTTGATCTTAAATTTCAAGGCTTGGAGCGTTTACGAGTTTATCATAAACGTTCAAATCCAAAATATTCTCTTCGGATTATTTTTCGGTGCGATTCTAGTGATGCTCGTATACAACGGATTCGTTTTATACACGGTCAAGGAAGCCGGTTATCTTTTTTACGTTCTTTATCTTTTGTCGTTCGCGTTGTGGCAGTTGTCTGTGACCGGAGTCGGGAATCAATATATCTTCACGGATTCTTTAAAGACTTGGAACAATTGGTTGGTTCCGTTCGCGTATCTTGCGATCGTTTTTTCGCTCCAATTTACGAGATCGTTTTTGCACACCGATCGGAAAACGAAGGTTTTGGATCGGATTCTGATCCTTTTTATGTTACCCGGAATCGTGGGAGTCGGGCTTTCCTTTTTTCCTATATTCTATTTTTGGAATATGCAAGCGTTGACCTTGTTTCCGATTCTCGCCTCGGTCGTCGTGATTTATGCGGGGATCGATCGGTATCGTCAAGGTTATAGACCGGCACGTTTCTTTTTGATGGCTTGGTCCGTGTTGGTCGTTTTTATTCTCGTTACCGTTTTGCGGAATCTTTCGATCCTGCCTAGCAATTTGTTTACAAACTGGGGTTCTTTGATCGGTTCCTTGTTGGAAATGACGTTGTTGTCCTTTGCGCTTGCGGATCGGTTCAAATCCTTACAAGCCGAAAGTTTGCAGACGAGCATCGACGCGTACGAGAATCAGATTAAACTTTCGGAAATTGAACAGGAGTTGAAAATCGCGAGAGAATTGCAGGAATCGATTCTCCCCGATAAACTTCCGAAACTCGAAGGAATCGAACTCTCGGTCAAGATGGAATGCGCAAGTTCCGTAGGCGGCGACTTCTACGACTTTCACGATTACGGCGACGGAAGGCTGGGTGTTTTTATCAGCGACGTTTCGGGACACGGGATTCCCGCGGCCATCATCGCATCCATGGTCAAACTCGCATTCTCGATCGAAGTGCGTAAGGCCGTCGAACCCGCGGATCTGTTAAAAAACGTGAATCGGGCGTTGATGGGAAAATACGGAAAACATTTCATCACCGCGGCGTACTTGATCGTAGATATAGGCAAAGGTATCATAACGTATTCGAATGCGGGACATCCACCGATCGCGATTCTCAATCATTTCAAAGGAGAATTCAGAGAAATCTTTTTACCCGGGTGGATCATGGGACTCGACGGAAATTTGAAAAACGGTCAGCTCATCATTCCGATCAAAAAGGAAGATCGTATCGTTCTTTTTACGGACGGCGTTACGGAAGCGCGCAACAAGTTCGGTCAGATGTTCGGTTATCAGAAATTTTACGATCTTCTAAAATCTCATTCGGAAATCCGAGGCGGCGTTTTGAATCAGATCGTTTTCGACACGGTGCGGTCTTGGTCCGGGCGAGGGGATCAGTTCGAAGACGATATTACGCTTTTGATTTTGGATCTGAACGGAAAAGCGGAGAAGGATACCGGAGAAGCGACAGCTCCCCCATATCAAGAAATTTCCAAAACGGGAAGTTGAAGCCGGCGAGACCGGTCGATCTTCCCACTTTTCGAATGGCGGCTAACGTGATCAAACCCGGATAAAATCCGTTCGCGACCGGAAAGGTTTGATCGTTATTTTTTCAGTTCCTTCAAATAAGCGATCAATTCCGGGGACACTTGAATCGGTCGTTTGCGGTACGTTTTCTTGTATTCCTTTTTGAATTCCTTATGGCAAGACTTGCAGGATTGCTCATAGTCCTTCGACTTTAACGCTTCCTGAGAAATTTCGTTCCACTTCGCTTTCTGTTCGTCGAGCGCAAAATTCGGAAGTTCGTTTAGTATCTTTTCGATGTATTCCGGTTTTCCTTTTTTCGCAGCTTTGACGGCGGGTTTGGCATAATCCTCCATAAAATCATGAACCGTCGTTTCGACCTTTCTTTCGGGTGCGGTCGGACCGGCGTTTAAAGAAAACGTAAACAAGGCGACGAAAATCGTTAGCGTGGTGATCGATACGATTTGCGGAAGGGCGATTCTTTTTTTCATTCGATTCCTCAAGTGGTAAAAGGTTTTCAAGAATTTCATGATTCTTGCAAGTAAGAAAGCGATTTTCTATTCAAGTTCCGTTATTTCAAAATTTCTGTCGATTTAGAGAGAAGTTGTTTGTCGGAGTTCCTAGAAATTTTAGGATCGGGATTTTTATTGAAAAAAAGAAACTTTTCTGATATAGAAAAATTTCCTGAGTTTTCCCACAAAGCCCACCACCTCCACCCAATTAGGGTGGGGGCCCTGCAAGTGTCACAGAAAAATTGTCGGAACTACGACAAATTCCTCAATCCAGAATCCGATTCCATTCCCGATCGTAATAACGAACCAAAGCCTGATTGTCCAAACGATTGATCTCCACCGGAATTCTGGACATATCCTCCGGAAAAATCTGAATCGATTCGAGTTCTTTCCGATTCAAAAAGCGGAGATGGTCGGGAAATTCCGGTCTAAAACGGATCGGTCGCTCACCCGCCAAAACGAATCCCCATTCTCCGAATGAAGGAACGTACACATGCAATGGAAGAGTCCGATACCCGAGCGAAGCGATCGTTCTCTCGATACACCAATACGAAGAACGCGCAAACAACGGGGACGTGGATTGGATTTCCAAAACGGAGGACGAATTCATTCTTCGTTTTAGCACATGAAAGAACGCGGTCGTATAAAGTTTCCCCAGGGAAAAGTTGCTCGGATCGGGAAAGTCGATGATTACGACGTCGAAAGTTCTGTCCGATTCCTCGAGCCATACGAACGCGTCCGTATTGATCACTTGAACTTTCGGATTTTTCAGACTTTCGTCGTTGAGTTCTTTAAGAACTCCGTGATCCGTAAATAGATTCGTGACCGCAGGATCCAAATCGACCAGCGTAACCGATTCCACGCTTTTGTGTTTGAGAATTTCCCGTACGGCAAGACCGTCCCCTCCGCCGAGAACCAAAACCTGTTTAGGAGAAGGATGAGCGAGTAACGCGGGGTGAACCAAGGTTTCGTGATAACGATATTCGTCCCGCGACGAAAATTGAAGATGTCCGTTTAAAAAAAGACGGATTTCGTTTTTCCATCGTGTAACGATGATTCTTTGGAATTGGGATTGTTTAGAAAGAATGATCTCGTCCGTGTATAAGGATTCTTCGCTGTAATAGGTAATCAAATCCGAAAAGGAAAATCCCAAGATCAAAAGCGTTAATACGACAACGGATTGTGCGCGCAAAAGAATCATTCTGGATTGTTTGAGCGGTAAGGCCCAGGTTCCCCAGAGCGCGACTCCGGCATTCAAAATTCCGAATAGAAACCCGGTGCGGATCAGACCGAGTTTCGGAGCGAAAAAGATCGGAAATAAAATCGAAGCGAGCAAGGCGCCCACGTAATCCAAACTCAGAACACGTGATACGAGTTCCTTGAATTGAAGTTCTTTTTTTAGGATTCGTAATAGAACCGGAATTTCAAGACCGACCAAGATCCCGATCAGAATCACGAGCAAGAACAAAGGGATCTGAAAGTAACGGATTTGACCGAAGCTCAGATACAAAACGGCGGAACTAAAACCGCCCACGAGTCCGATCGCGAGTTCGATTTCCAAAAACTTGGGGATAAGATCTTTTTCCACATATTTGGACAACCAGGAGCCGACTCCCATCGAGAAGAGGTAAGTTCCTATGATAAGGGAAAATTGTGTGACCGTTTCTCCGAGAAGATAAGAGGCGATGGTTCCGGCCAAAAGTTCGTAAACGAGGCCGCAGGAAGAAATGATAAGAACGGAAATATAAAGGGCGGTCTGCAAACGGTTTTACTTTCCTCCGGAATATCTCATGAAGTTCGCGTAGTGAGAACGGTAAACTCCGGGGTTTTCTCGAACGGTTTTCGGAACGTTCTCTATTTCGTCCACGTTGCTCGAACCGCCTCCGTAAAAATTGTTATACGTAAGATAGCCCGTAAGCCAGAGAACATACGCGGGATATAATAATTGTTTAATGTAGCTCATGGTCGCCTCTTAATAAAATCGGATAGAATTCTTTCGGACTTTTATATTTTTCCCCTAATCGTCGCTATACGAAGAATCGTCGTCGTCCGAATCGGAACTCGAAGTCGACGGAGCAAAATCGCTGTTCTCGTTTCGCGAGGTCTCGAAAGAAAAACTTCGGAATAGCGAATACGGAACCGGAAGCCAGATCGCGATCAGGAACAGAAAGTAATACACGGATTGATCGACGTCGCGTTTGATCGTTAAGGTCACATGCGCACCGCTTCCTCGAGGAAAGTCCGATTCCGATTCAAGGCGAAGATAGTATTCTCCGGCGGGGACTTCTCCGATGATGATGTCCGCGGACTTATCTCCTTCGGACCAGCTTTCTCCGTCTTCGTAACCTTGGTAATAACTGATTTCCAAGCCCGTATCGTAAGCGATGTCCGTTTTGGTATTGATCAACGCCAAAGAATAATAGATGTAATGATTGGAAAGTTCGGGAACGTCCATCTTAATCTGCACGTTCTGTCTGTCGCCGCCGCCCAGTTGAAACGTCTCCGTAACGAAAGAAGAATCGGTAGTTCCGCCGGGAGCGGGATCGCGGACATAAGCAAAGTCTTTCTTAAAAACTTCCTTTTCCTGAGCATTCCAACAAAAACCGATCTGAACCAACAACATGACGACCGATAACCAACTTGCGATTTTTATGTTTCGCTTTTTGATTTTCGTAAAAGGGTTCGGTTGCGCGGCGCCGATTCCTTCCGGTTCCGGAAGATTCACTTCTCCATGAACGGCTTTTTTTAATTCGTCCACAGGAACATATTCGCCGATCGACCAGAAAAGTTCGTTCTGCGTTTTTTCGGAGGAAAGCATTTTCGGCGGAGCGATAAAGTCAGCAAGTTCCGCCGTGTCGCCCGCGTGAATCTTATAATAGAATTCTCCGAACGCGAAATCCGTTCCCGCTGTGGACGAGTTGAACAATTTATATTCTTCTTTTTGAAAGCTCTTTTTCGGAGGATAAGAACCGATGACCGTTCTCGGAATAAACGGAACCGGTTCGAACACGGTCCAATGTCCGTTCGTTTCGTTCAGCCAATAATACCCGCCGGTATAATGAAGTAGATATTCCGTCCAAGGAAAAATTTCGCCGTCTGCGTGAACGGATTTTTTGACGACGCCGAGCACCTCGCATTCTTTTCCTTTGAGAGTGAGTTTTGTTCCGGGAAGAAGATAAACGTTGTCCTTGATCACTTCCTGAAACTTGGAAAGAATTTTCAGTTCGTCTTTGCTCGTATCCATTACGGTTCCGCAATATTCGCAGGCGACCGATTTGGAAAAATCCGGACTTCTTTGGCTCAAAGAAGCGCCGCAACCCATACACTGAATCACCTTCGCTTCCTGAATTTTCTGAAACCCTTGGAACCCTTTCGGATCTCTCAGGTTGATGAACTGAATCTGATCGAAGCTGTACATCATTCCGCGGAAATAAAGGGGAGGCGTATGAGAATAATCTAATGTAGCAAACCAGCCTTGATCGGTGGCGAGATCTAAAAGAACGGATGTGGTTCCGGTTTGAAACCCGACAGGCAATTCTCCTTCTCCACCCACGCAGGTCGCGAGGCCGATTTCGCGGATCATCCAGAGTTCATTGTCGAGTTTGAGGGTGTCCCCGGCTCTCAAAAGTTGTTTGGAAGTTTTAGAGGAGATAAAGTAAACGTCCGGAGGCGAATCTAAATCCCGAATCGGATCGTGTTCCGGAAAAATTTCGTTCTGAGAAGTCGGTTTCAACTGCGTAATCATGAATTGACCCTGCGCTTCCGCGAGCCAAATCGAATTTCCATCCTGAGAAATCGCATGCCATTCGTTCCAAGTACCGAGCGCGTATTGCTGTTGAATTCTTCCGACAACTTGAAACTGAATCCCGTCCTTGGTTTTACCGGAGGTTCCGATTTGGATGGGGGAAAGATCCGGGACCAATTCTCCGGCCTTGCCTAAACTTTCCAGAGACTGGTTCTTTTGAACGGTCAGAGTTTTGCAATTCGGACAGACTCCGTAGATGGAAGCCTTGCTTTGAAATGGGACGGGCGCTCCGCAGTTGGGACAACTCAGTTCTAACACAAAGGTCGGTTGTATCTAGGGAAGAATTCCTTGTCATCTGAATTTCGAAACGACGATCGGAAAAAAGGATCGGGGCGCTCGGGCCCATTCGTTCGACAAGAGCAAAATTTCCGGAAGTCGCCCGCCGGGCTCTCCGCTTCAGTCAAGTTATCATCGATCCCTGCGCCGGATCAACGTTTCGCTTGTCTTCTCGCGCGTACGTACGGTGCGTCGACTTCTCCCAGAGGTTTTTCCAATTCTTCCAAGGCAGGATCTTGCCAATATGTGTCGTAGAGGTTCTCGCCCGAATAGGTGTGAAAGTGATTGTCGAAATGAATTCTCGCGAACTCATCTTTGCGGGAAAACATCGCTCGATTGATCTCGTTCAGGATTCCCAAAAAATCCTCAGTTTCCGGATCGGGAGGAAAATCGGAAAGATATTCCATGGAAAGAAGAACCACATACTTTCTGGATTGTTTGAGCAATTTTAGAGATTCGTAAAGCAGTTCCAACTTGATCGGCTGAAGATACGGTCTTGAATTGTCGGCGATCAATTTTTTCTGCTCGGCGGCCGCTAATTCCCTGTAACCTAATTCGAGATGTTTTTTCGGTCTGGCTGTCGTCCCTCGAATGGCGCGATAACCGAGAGAACTCAATTCTCCTCGGATCGTCTTTTTGCTCGTTTCGATCAGACTCGAATATAGAATCACGAGCAGGTCCTGTGTGCGTTTGAGTTCGGCGTATGATTTTTCGAGATCGAATTGAAAATAAAGCTGATTGGTTTCCACGTGATGTTGAATGACTCGTTTATAAAGAGCTTTGTCCGCATCTGAACCGATGTTGGAAATCGAACTGTTGAGAGCCTTGATGAGAAATTCGTTCGTTTTGAGTCCGCGTTCGACACGAACCAGATGAGTGGCGCCGTTGCTTGCATAATCCGCAAATACGGAAAACGGCGATGCAAGAATGAACCAGATCGAAATTCCAAACGCCGTCCTCATACATTTATTTTCGGGAATCGCAAAGGTAGAATTCAATCCAACCTCGAAATAAGAGAGGCTTCTCCTTTTCTGAAATTATGTCCGCAAGTCATCTTACAAATTGAAAAGAGAATTTTGAGGCAGGTTTACGGAAGGTCGGTTTGTGCGTTCTCGGAATTATAATCGGGACGGTTTTTGAGAGAGATTTTTTGTTTCGGGACGTGGTATATTGATTTTATAGTATATTCAAAAAATAATATATTCTTGCTTGAATTTTTGCTTTTATCCGGAATCCGTTTGCCATCGAAAAGGCTTTCGATTTATCCTCCTTAGGAGAATTCAAAAGGAGAAACGGATTCGATGCGTTCGTCCGTGCCATTTCTTTCATGAAACCGGTTTCGTTTTTAATTTTATCGTCGTTGGCGGCGGCCGTGACCGCTTGTTCCAGCTCTCAAAAAGTGTATCTTTTATCGCAAGGAGATTGGAATGGGAGAAAGCTTCCCGAAATCCAAGGTCTCAAAGGCGAAATCCGTAAGGGAGAAGACTGCGGTTTTAAATTCAGTCTCGCGCAAGCCTTTGCAAATGCGCTCAAGGATACGAAATACGATACGATTCTCGATGCGGAAGTGACTCAATCCGCGAGCGTTTTGGTTCCATTCAATTGTATTTCGATACGGGGTTTCGCCTTGGACAGCGCTGCGATTCAAAAGGAGAACGGCCAATGAGATTGTTCGCAATTTCCTTTTTGACGTTTGCGACTCAGATCTTGCTGAGCTGCGGCGGTTCGCCGCCGCGCAGACTTTCCTACGTCGTTTTGGATAAACCGCAATCGAATCTTTCTTCCGAAGGAAGAATACCTTCCATCGAATCCGGTAAATTTCGATTCGGAATCTTTTTTATTCCGGCATCGGGAGTTCATTCTTATTTGAAGGAAATGGAAACGCAAACCGGATCTTCCGTTTTGAGAAACGTCGACGTCGTAATGCGGCCCGGATTTTGTATTCTGCCTTTGATTCCGGTTGTCTGTGTTACGAGATATTCGGTCGTTGCGGGCGATGAGGGAAAAGAATAAATTTAGAAACCTTCATCGTTTCGTTTTTGATAAGAACGATTCGTTCCCTCGTTTGCGAATAGAAACCGGTCTCTCATTCACCGAACTCGTAGATCGCTTGATAAAACGGAAGCGTATGCCGAAAACGGCTCTCTTGGATCGGGCGAAATCCCTCCGCTCTCAAGACGGCCGCCGGGTTTCGGTTGATGTTGCAGCCTTGCGCGAATTTTTTCCAAAACGGATTCAGGATGTTCTGGAGAATTCTCCCTGCTTTCGATCGGGCTTGCACGTGTTCCAAGAGAAGAATCTTTCCGCCTTTTTTCAAACGGGAACGTGCAAAACGAATCGCGTATTCCAAATCCGGAACCGTACACAAAACCAACGTAAACACGATCGTGTCCATGCTGTTCGGCGGAACGAGCGCCTCCGTATCGGGGTTTCCCAAACCTCCGATCTCCATTCGAATTTTAGAATGTATTGAAGAATGGTGAAGCAAGTTCGCCATTCTTTCCTTCGCTTTTTCCATCATTGCGGCGGACGGTTCGATTGCGGTCACTTCCGCGCCGTTTCCGTACAGCGGAAAATTGATTCCGGTTCCGCTCCCGATTTCCAGAATTTTTCCGCGCAAAGGAGCGATCAGTTCTTTTCTTTTGAGATATAAGACCTTTGTTTCGATTCTGTTCATGAACCGATCGTAAAAGCGCGCGAACAGCCTCGCATACAGACTTTCGTACGCGATTGAATTCGAAGAGGAGCACATGGACTAAGATCTTTGCCGCTTTGAAACGGCGATCAATCGAAAAACGGAAACGGGATTGGATTTTGTTAAACGAAGTAACGCTTAATTCAGTTTTTTTTCTTTTTCGAAAAACTTCTTATGAATGAGTTCTTGAATTTCGTTTTTGTGTTCGTCCGCGATGTTGACGAAGATGCTGTTGGCCTTCTTACCGGAAGAACGGATGATTTCGGCTTCGAGGGTCAATTCTTTGCCGTTGATTCTTGCGTGAAGATGAATGCGATCGCCCTCGAACATCGTCATCCTGGAATCCAGAGCGACTCCACCCGTTCCGATATCGAGAATGGTGACCGGATGTCTTTCCTGTTTTCCTTTGATCGACATCTCCGCATCCAACGTGATCTTTACGCGCGCGTTTTTTCTTTTTTGAAGAGACGGATCTCTATACTCGAAAGAGTCGTTGAATAAGGACTTCGTGTCGGCCATAAGTTATACTATTCGAATACCGAAAAATCCGTCAAAGTCAAATTGAAAACCTTCGGTTCCGGCGATTCGCAAGGTTGGCCTTCCTGGTAGGCGAGCGTCAACCTATTCTCCGTAAATACGATTTCCGTTTTGGACACGCTATGTGCGTCCCTTCTGTGCATGCAGGGTGAAAGCGCTCCTTTTTCAGGCAGATGAGAAGTCAGAAAATTTTTCGATAAGGCAAGGAATTCCTCCGCGTTGGGAAGAATTTTCGGCAGGTAGTTTTCCCGAAAGACGGCTTCCCTCGAAACCTGCGCTTTCGGTCCTTGCGTAAACGAACTTCCTAAGATTTGAAATGTGCTCGTATCGGCGCTACGGGAGAATTCGTTTCCGTCCCAGACGAAGATTTCAGTTTTTTCCAAAGTGATTCTTACGAGTTTGAAAGGATAGAAGTTCGAAAGTTCGTCCGCTTTCAACAGCTCCGGTTTGACTTCGCTTAACAAACAGGATCGCACGAGTAAGCCGCGGCTTGTGGGATTTCTCAACAACTTCAGAGTCGCTTCGTAGAAATTCAAAAGACAAAAAATTTCACCCGTAGAACTCGCACCGATCCAAGTTCCGCCGTAATCTCCGTCCAAGGGAGCGATCGCATACGTCGGACCGTTGCCGATTTTGGTAGGGGCAAGAGAAGGTTTTCTTTTTACGGATTCGTCTCTGTTAAATCCTAAACCGAAGATCTTTCGTTCCGGATTTCTGTAAATGATGGCGGTGCACATAACGGATTACGGTGAAAGAAAAAAATCGATTCTTTGATTCTTATCGGCTTCGTATTTTCCGGAACCGGGAATCAGAGGCAACGTTTCCCCGTAACCTCGGAAGCGAATCCTACCGAAAGGAACGGACTTTGAAAAGAAATATTCGAACGCGGTTCTGGCACGCTCTTCGGACACGACTTGATTGACTTCCTCGTCGCCTTGATGAGAGGAATGGGACTGCAATTCGATTTTATATCCCGGGAATTCGTTTAACACCGAGCGGATTTTTCCGGGTAAACTCCACCATCTCGCTTCCACCTGGGATTCCGGAACGGAGATTCGAAGGGAGCCGTCCTCTTCCACGATTAAGATTCCCGTTTTGAAATCGGCGCCTTTACCGACGGATTCTCTACCGAATATATCCGTATATTTCCATTCAAAATAGAATTCGCTTAACGATCCGACTCGAACTCCCGATTCGTCGAGACCTTCCCAAAGGATTTCCGAACCGGGTTGTCCTTCCCCGTTCCAGGTTTTGATCTTTCGTTTGAGGGACGTGTACGGAGGAATTTCGTATAACGTGAGTTCCCAGGATTGAAGCGGAATTCCGGAGTGCGAAAGAAGAATTTTTTGCAGATCGTTTTTACCGTCGTTGTCAGGGGTGAATTCTTTTAAGGAAACCGACACGTCCAAATCGAAGGACTCTTTTAAAACTTCGAACGAGGAAGGAACGGATTGGTGGCGTTCGTATCGACTATGCACCGTTAGGCGATAAAAATAAATTCCCTCGCCGACGAGATCGCCTGCTTGGTTTCTCAAATCCCATTTCCATTCCGCGTTCGGTTCGCCCGTATCGCGGAAACGATAAACGCTTTTTTCCTCGTTGCCTTTCTTTTGAAAGATTTCGACTTCGTAAGAATCCGATTTGATCTTGGGGGAAATATAAAAGGAAAAGCGTGCGGAGTTTTTGGAACTTCCCGGAAGATACGAATAGAGTTTGGAATCGGAAAACAAATCCACTCCGATCGTTTCGGTGCGGATCGTTAAATCGGAAAGAATCGAAATCGATTCGTTTCTCGCTCTGTCCGTTCCCACCAATCGATATTTATAAATCCCGCCTGACAGTTGTTTGTTGGTGTAGTCGGTTCCGTCCCAGCTTAGAATATAAGGGACGTCCTTTTGTTTCCAAGTGTAGGACTTTACGATCCTTCCTTCGGAATCCAGAAATTCTCCGGTAAAAAAATCGGAGGATTCTCCCGAAACTTTTTGTGAGATCTGGATGCGGGAGGAATTTCGATCTCCTCCTAAAAACAATACACGGGTTTTGGAGCCGATTTCCGAACTCGGCGGTCTTGAATCCAACACGACCGTTTTTTCTTCGGACAATAGATTCTCCTTATTCTCCGTAACGAATCTCAATCGATATTTGTATTCCCCGTCGGGAAGAAGAAATCCTTTCGAGTCGTCGCCCGACCAATAGATCGATTCCGGAATTCCGATTTCCGGCGGGGATAATTTCGAGTCGTCCTGTAAAAACGGTAAAAGGGAGAATCCTTTCTTTCTTCTATGATCCGCTTTGAAGGTTTTTACGACTTCGTCCGCCGAGTTCTTAACTACGAGTTCCCAATCGGCGAGACGGGGAAGAGCTGACTTGGAAATCTTAAATTCGAGAACGTCGTTCCTTCCGTCCCAGTTCGGAGAAAATGAATCCGAGTTCGTTTTAATAAAGGAATCCGCGCGCAGTTGAAACGATACAAGGATAAAAGAGAGGACCGCAGTCTTTGTTAAACGAATTCCGTTTCGCATGCAGTACACTCTAATTTAGTACGTTTTTTTTCCCATATTTTTTTAAGAACGGGTTCTACGTTCTTCAGGATTCTTTCGGCGGGGTTTTACGATCCCTGATGTTTCCAAGATGTAGGGAATTTTTAACGGGAGCATCCACGTATTTTTTCAAGGCGAAATAAACCGAAGTAAAGGCGAGCTCATCCCAGGGAATTTCCTCCTCTGAAAAAAGTTGCACCTCTTCGGATTCGGAGCTTACGGAGAATTTTCCGTCCACCAAGTCCGCTAAAAAGAACATATAAATCTGACTGATATGAGGGATGCTGTAGACGCTCTGCAATCCGATGATGGAAATGTCGGCGTTCGCTTCTTCCTTGGTTTCGCGAATCGCGCCTTCCTCGACCGTTTCTCTGTTTTCGAGAAAGCCCGCGGGCAAAGTCCAAAATCCCTTTCTGGGTTCGATCGCGCGTTTACAAAGTAGAATCCGATTCTCCCAAATCGGAATACTTCCCACGACCACTTTCGGATTGGAATAATGGATCGTTCCGCAGTTGTCGCATACGTGCCTGGACCGGTTGTCTCCTTCCGGGATTTTGTAAACGACGGGCGATCCGCAAGAGCTACAGAATTTCATACTTTTCTAATGCGGTTCCAGGTTAGAACGGCTTCGACCAACAGCCATAGCGTGAGGACGATCAACGTTCCGCCGACTCCCGCCAATAGTATATTCGGAGAAGGGCCGGTTAAAAAGTCGAAAAAGTTTCGGATCATCGCCCAGAGAGTCACGGATAACACGAACAACATAGGGATAAAGGAGACTTTGATTCGTTTCTTGGACTTGAGTAGAAAAATGGTCACCACCAATAAAGCAAGTCCCGCCAGAAGCTGGTTCGTCGTTCCGAAAAGTTTCCAAAGTGCAAGCCCCGCCGGTTTCTTCTTTCCGTCCTGCTCGATTTCCATAAACGCGAAAAATCCGATCGCGGCGCACGCGATCAAACTTGAAACGTATCGATTGCCGACGAGAGTTCGAATCCAAGAGATGCGCGTCGATTCGGCGATCTCTTCGATGTTGTAACGAAGAAGTCTCGTCGCGGAATCGAGAGAAGTCAACGCAAAGCTGATGACGATAAGCGCGATGAACCCTTGTCCGAAAGATTCGGGAATTCCGAGCTGCGATAAAAATCTTCCGGTCCCGTAGATATACGCTCCGACCTGAGGCGCTAAACCTTGAATGCCGGACCAGGAACGATAAAAGCCGGACCATTCTTCCGAAGAAGTGAAACCGATCGTGCAGGCGATGACCGCGGACAAACCTAACAACGATTCGCCGATCATTCCCCCGTAACCGATCGGTCTTGCGTCTATCTCCCGATCCAATTGTTTTGCCGTGGTTCCCGAGCTGACCAAAGCATGAAATCCTGAAACGGCTCCGCACGCGATCGTGATGAATACGAACGGAATCAGATCGAGTCCGATGGATTCGGTTCGGATCGCTTCGGCGTTGAACGATGGAAATTGCTGAAGCATTCCCCCCATAAAAAATCCCACGTAGATCAGAATGATTCCCAAATACAATAAGAACGAATTGATATAATCTCGGCTTTGCAACAACAACCAGATCGGAGTCACCGAAGCCAGAAACGCGTAGAACAGCAAAACGTATTTCCATGTTCCGGTAGAAGGAGAAGTTTCCACGCGGTTGAGTCCGGTCCAGGAAAGAATTCCGTCGTGCATTCCCAAGATCATGAAGAATAAAGTCGCGAGAACGCTGAAGATCGTAAGAGGCGTGAGATCCATTCCTTTTTTGTAATGTAGATAACCCATGATGATTGCGAGAATCATGATGGCCGTGGAAGGGATCACCGCTTCCGGGAAATGGCTTCTCAATTTGATGGAAGGTTTTTCTTCCGTTCTAATTTCGCCCGGATGATCGTGAACTTCTTTGGATGTTTTAGAATTCGAAACGGCGGTCGAAGTTGCGGAAGAAGTCGCGGTCGCACTTGTCGTTTCGGATTTTTTCGTCGCTTCCGTAGACGAAGGAATTTTCTTTTCTTCCGCCGATGCGTTTGTTGCGATCGTGTTCGGAGCTAGATGCGCTTTCGGGTCCGCGGAAAACATCTCCGCAAGGACAAGAACGAAAACTCCCATCGCTAACGCGACTAAAAAGAAGATGATCGCGTGAAACAAACTTCTCGCGCGATGACCTAACAAATCCTCCGCGACTTGACCGATGCTCTTGCCTTGATTGCGGACCGAAACCACGAGAGCGCCGAAGTCGTGAACGCAACCCACGAAGATGCTTCCGAATACGACCCAGATCATCGCGGGCAGCCATCCCCAGATGACCGCTACGGCGGGTCCGAGTACGGGAGCGAGGCCGGCAATGGACGCATAATGATGACCGAACAATACGATTGGTTTTGTGGGAAGGTAATCCACTCCGTCGTTCAGCTTGTGGGAAGGAGTGCTTTCGTGATCGCTCTTTAAATCGAAGATCGATTTCGAAATATAGCCCGAGTAAAATTTATATCCGAGAAAATAAACCAGAAAACAAGCAAGGACGGCGATTAAAGGAAGCATAATAAGGATGGATGAGTTTAAGAAACGATCCGAGCAAACCTTTTTTCGAGGTTCGGGAAGATTTCCGTTTCGATTCTATAAGTCTAATTGGAAAAAGAATTGATGAACGGATTTGCAAGGGTGGAAAATCTGGAAGTAGAAGAGTATGCAGACTCGAAGTTTTGATCAGATCCGATCCTCGTTAGAGGATATTATTTTCGAGATTCAATCGGGATGTACGAATTGCGAATGGTATATTCCCGTGGAAAAGATCATAACCGCTTTGAACATCCGCAAAGAAGACTATTACAGAATTTTCTACGATCTCCGTAACGACGTTCATTTTTCGTCGCGGGCCGCGGCGGGATTCAACGAAACGCACGCGGATTCCCTCATTCAGCTTTTATCCAAGATTCTCAAGATAGAAGGAATCGGAGAGGAATTTGCAAAAAACGGAATATACTTCGACGATAATTATCTCGCCGAACTTCAGATCAATCTGAAGGAAACGATTCAATCGCGTTTGGAAAGACACGAACTCGATCGGGAGCTTCTTCTTCTTTTGTCGTCCGCGACGCTGGACTTCGACGACGCGTTCGATTCGTACTTCGACGATAAGTTCAATTTCGAGCGGATCGTGGAAAACGGAATTTCCGATTTTATCGAACTGAAATCGATCCAAAACGATTACGGTGCGGACGTCTTTTTAAAGAATCATATCTTTTCGATTTTGAATACGAAGGTCTTTCATCTCCGCGAGATCACGAGAGAATATCGGGACCGCGCCTATTACGATCTTTTCGGAACCTTCCGTAAAAAACCGAAAAAGAAAAAACCTGTTTCTGTTTTTCAAGAAATGGACCCGGAAACGCAGAGACATTTGGACGTTCTCGGATTCGACGGTCCTTGTACATTAGAAGAACTTAAAAAACGATTCAAAGAATTGATCAAGAAATATCACCCCGACGTGAACAAGGACGGGTTGGAAATGACGCAAAGGATCATCGCTTCGTACAATTATCTGATCCTAAGGATGGGTTAGTTTTGTTTTTCTGGGTGACAAGAGGAGTTTCGGAAACCTATGTTCCACCGGTTCGACCGGAGATCGTTCATCCTCTTCATTCGATCGCGCCTTCTCCCGCCGTTTCGAAAATCAAGGCCGAATCGGAAACGGAAGTTCCGCCTCGATCCTCTAACGTGGGGGAAGGGATCAGCTCCGAATACAAGGCCGTTTCTTCTTTGGGAAAAGTCCGCTCCAACAAAGGAGAATCCCTTTCTTCGCTTACCGCGCGGGATTTGATGAGTTCTCCCGTGGTATTTTTTCTCGAACAAGATCCGATCGCAAGAGCGGAGGAAATCTTTATCGAAAAACGGTTTCGTCATGTTCCCGTTCTCGATGATTCCAACACGTTATGCGGCATTCTTTCCGATCGCGATTGGATGCGTTGGAAACTCGGTCATTCCGACGAATCGGAACTCGGTAAAACGATCGGACAAATGATGAAGACCCGGGTTTTATCGGTTCAGATTCACGCCGGTATCGGGGAAATTTCAAAAGTTCTTTTCGAAGAAAGAATCGGATGTCTTCCCGTAGTCAACGAATCGATTCACGTCATCGGAATGATTACGCGTAGCGACGTTCTGAGAGCGATCTTACGAGTAAACGAAAGGGAATTTCTCGCTTGAGCCGAAGCGCGCCTGAATTAGCCTTGTGCGAAAAAAAGAAAGAGTAACCGATTGAAACCTTCCCTTCAAATCCGTCCCTCCGAACCCCAAGACGTGGACGTCGTTGTTCCTTTGATTTATTCCTCCGGACCCGCAGCTTGGGATTTCGTATTCACGCAAAACGAGAAGACTCCTTTCGACTTTTTACGTTCTTCGTTTATCAAACGCGGCAATACGATCTCTTATACGAATCACTTCGTTGCCGAGCATCAGGGAGAAATCGTCGGCGCGATTCTCAGTTATCGTCAACCTTCCTTTTTACTGCTCAACGGAGGCACCGCGCTTCGTATTATTTCCGTATACGGTTTTGCCGCACCGAAGGTCATGGGCCGCGGCTTGACGACCGAAGGAATGATCAAACCTCCCAAGCCGGGAAGATTGTATCTCGGACATATCGCCGTTTCCGAAAAGCACAGAGGAAAGGGAATCGGCAAAGAACTGATTCGGTTTATGGCGAATCGGTTTCCGAATTTCAAAACGCTTTCTTTGGACGTTTCTCAAAAGAACGAAGCCGCCATCGCGCTTTACAAAGGGCTCGGTTTCCGGACGATCGAGGCGAGGGCGTTTTCCGGACCTCCCGGAAAAATTCCCGATCATTACTATATGGAAGTGGAAGCCTCTTCTTTACGCTGACGATGTTGGAAAAAACTCCCTCACAAAGCGCGGCGGAAACCAGGCATATCGTAATGCCGGATCACGCCAATCATTACGGAACCTTGTTCGGCGGAACTCTCATGAGTTGGATCGATATGATTGCGGTGATGGTCGCACAAAGACATTGCGGAAAGGAAGCGGTGACCGCGAGTGTGGATCGATTGAATTTTATCGCGCCGATTTCGGTCGGAGATCATGTCTTACTAAAAGCGAGCGTGAATTACACCGGGAAAACTTCCTTGGAAGTCGGCGTTCAGGTTTCGAAAGAGAATCCGTACGAAGGCACGACGATGAGGGCCACGACCGCCTATTTAACCTTTGTCGCGTTAAACGAAAATAAGGTTCCGTCTCCGGTTCCGCAGATCAAACCTGAAACGGAAGCCGAACTGCGGCGATATAAAAACGCCCTTCTTCGTCAGGAATCCAACCGCGAACTTTTACGAAAGATCAGGGAATCGAAATGAAAATCCGTTTTGCTAAACCGAACTCTGTGCTCGCGGGACTTGTTTCCTGTTACTGGGGTTGGGAATCCGATACGACGCCGCCGGGCGAAACGGAATTTCCGACGATCTTTGCGTCGGTCGAAAACGAACTTCATATATCGTACGGAGATCCGATTCGATTCAGTTCCTGGAAAAACGGAAAGGAAGAATGGATTTTATCACACGGACATATCGTAGGGAATCATCTTTCCAATTTTAAGATCGCTCCGACGGGAAGAGTAGGATTTTTTAATGTTCGATTGTTTCCGGGAGCGTTTTCGTCCTTGTTTCGGATTCCCGCAAAGGAAGCGGACAGTCACCTTTCCGATTTGGAGATTCCGGGGACTTCCGAATATTCCGATTTTATAAAACGAATTCGAGACACACGAACCTTCGAGGACCGAGTTCGTATATCCGACGGTTATTTTAGTAAATTATTAAATACTCATGGTTCTCCGGACGCTTTGGTCGATGAGGCCGTTCTCCGGATTTTCCATACTAAAGGAAGAATCAAAATTTCCGAACTTTCCAAACATTTAGGCGCGGTCAGAAAAACCTTGGAACGAAAATTCCAGGAAAGAATCGGTTACAATCCGAAGGAATTTGCGAGAGTCGTCCGTTTCCAAAACGCCGCTTGGATGCGATCGGAAGACCGAACTTTGAGCGATCTTGCGTTGGACGCCGGATATTACGACCAAGCCCATTTTACGAAGGAATTCGTCGCGTTTTCCGGTTATTCTCCGTTGATTTGGTACGGATTGAAAAACCGGGCTTTGTCCCTTTTTTACAATACAAGACCCCGTCTTTTCCGGTAGAATGGATTCGTCCGTTTTTTAAAACGACATCGATATCCAAGCCGAGGCGCCGGTAAAGGCACGCGCTCAGAAGGAAGGAAAGATATGAATTCTAAGACAAAAGGAATGGCGGAACACGATCGTTCGGCGGCAGGTTCCGGTTTTACCAAGGGGCAACCTGCTTCTTTTTGGAAACGACTCGTATTTTTCGGAGCGATCAAAAGCGGAAACGTCTCTAAAGTTCAAAATGTCTTGGAGAAAGGGTTTGATCCGAATGCGAATCTGTATCACGGCGTAACACCCTTATCGCTCGCTGTCAAATACGAACGTTTTGAAATCGTTCGAACCCTTTTACGATTTTCCGCCGATCCCGATCTCGCCGACGAGAACACGGGCTTGACGCCGCTTTTACATTGTATCATTGAAGATTCTCCCTTGGAAATGATGAGCGTTTTGATCCGAGGAAACGCAGACCTGAATCGAAAGGACGGAAACGGAATGAGCCCGTTGCATCACTGCGTAAACGAGGGAAAGTTGGAGCCGTTTCGTTTGCTTTTGGAAAGCGGAGCCGATCCGAACGTGCAGGATTTCGACGGAGTCACTTGTATGAATCTCGCGAAATCGTCCCACGGTATGTCCGAGTTTGCCGAACTCCTTTTAAAACACGGAGCCGATCCGATGATCAAGGACAAACACGGAAAAATCTATCTGATGTGATTGACACTCCGCGAAGGCGCGAAAGCGTGAAAGGAGAATGAAACCCCCCGCGAGTCAATCCTGTCAACACTACCCCGAATGCGCCGGCTGCGACCGATTGCATATCGGTTATGAAAAACAACTTCAACACAAACAGGAAGAGATCGAAAAACAGTTCGGCGGTTTCAAAGGACTCGATATACGAACGATCGTAAAAAGTCCAAAGGACCAGATGTATCGTCATAAGGTTCAGTTGCCTTTCGGTCATCGCAAGATCGGAAAAAAATCCGTTCTAACGCTCGGTCTTCACAACAAAGAAAACACCTTTATCATCGATCAAAAGGAATGTAGAATTCAGGACGCGGATTTGACGATCGTAGCGGCGGCGATTCGTCACTGGGCCAGAACGGAAAACATCAGTCCATACAACGAAAAAAACGGAAGCGGTCTATTAAGACATATCGTACTTCGAAAGGCGCAAGCGACCCAGGAAATTCTCGTGGGAATCGTCACGAACGCCGCGGAAATTCCCGGAAGAAAAAATCTGACCAACAGTCTGCATTCGTATATCAAACAATTCTTATCTAAGGAGAAATCGAAAGCGGAAGTTGTGGGAATTCTCCAGAACGTAAACCTGCGGAACACAAAAGTTGTGTTAGGCGACAAGGAAACGACCTGGTTCGGAAGACATTTCGTGAAGGAGAAAATCGGGAATCTTGATTTTCAGATCGGTCTTTCCACCTTCTTTCAAGTGAATCCGTTTCAGATTACGAATCTGTATGATCTTGTCGTGGAGGATCTTCCCGAGGATTCAGTCGTCGTGGACGCGTACTGCGGAATCGGAACGATTTCCCTGTATGTCGCTTCCAAATCAAAACGGGTGATCGGTCTTGAGGAAAATCCGAATTCGATTCGTTCCGCGATCGGCGCGGCCAAGGCGAACGGAATCGAAAATGCGACCTTTGTCAAAGGAAAGGTTTTGCAGTCTCTTCAGAATACGATCGGCGAAAAGCCGGATGTGGTGATCGTGGATCCCCCGAGAGAAGGGTTGGATCCCGAGACGAAAAAGATATTATTGAATTCTAAAGTGAATCGTGTGCTGTATGTTTCTTGCAATCCCGAAACGCTTCGAAGAGACGCGCTCGAACTGACAAAGTCGTTTCGATACGAGAAACTGACGCCCGTGGATTTATTTCCTCACACGAGCCATCTCGAAAGCGTTTCCGTTTTTACGCGTTGATCAGATTTCCGGAAACGGAGAATCGAGGAAAACCTTATCCGCTTCCAAAGAACATTTGGATTGAAGCACGATCGTAAGCGCCGAACCGATCAGATACCCGCTGAGTCCTTTGATTTCCGCAACACAATCGTCCACTTCGGATTTCACATAGGTTCCGTCCGATTTGATTCCCGCGAGTTGATCCGCCAAAAGACTCAGGATCGAAACGCTCGCGCGTCCGTTTAAAATCGTCGAGTTGATCAGGTCGGTTACGATCGCCGCGTCGCGGATATTGTTGGCCGCCTCGGAACCTTTGATTCTTCCCGGAGTCACTCCGAGCGTGTCAAAGAGTAAACAGTTATAAACTTGTAAGAGAAGAAGCGCCAGAAGACTTCGATGAATGAGCGTTTTCAAAATAGACCTCGATTATATTTTTTTATAAAATCCTAAAAGGAAGAATTCGCAAGTCAATTCGAAAATCATGATAAAGCAATCTTCTTCGATTTCGGAAACGACTTTGCGATGATATCCGCCAACTCCGTTTGTTTTGTGAAGAAGCAGATCTGATAGTCGGTCTCTTTTTGAAATTGTTTCAGATATTCCAGTGCGGATTCGATTCTTCCCGGATCGAGATGAACGAAGGGTTCGTCGAGCAATAAGATTCCGTTTTTTGGAACCGTCTTGCGCGCTAAGAATAATTTAAAAATCAGATAGAACGTTGCGACCGTTCCCCCCGAAAGATGGTCGATGGATCGCAGATTGCCTGCCTGATCCTTCATCTTGATCGATTCTTTTTTATCGATCGCTTCGAAAGAGACTTCCCGTTTCGGAAGCATTCGATTGATTTCCTTTCCGATCTCGGAGGCAACGAACGCGAACTGCATCGATTGATCTTTGGAGATTTCCTCCACGATGTCCTGCGCGATCTTAGCGGATCTGCGTTTGGATTCCATTCGGGAGAATTCGATTTCCTTTTCTGCGATCGATTGGATCGTTTCGATCAGAGCCTTTTCCTTTTCCGGTAAAGAATCCTGAATGAGCGCGTCCTCCACTTGGATGGCAGTATTCAATTTTTGTAATTCCGCGTTTAAACCCTGCAGTTCTTTTTCGAGTTCCTTTTTTTTCGTTTCGCGAAGATGTCGTTCCGGGTCGTTTGGAAGCTGAGTCGGAATTTCCTCCATCGCTGAAATAGCCGTTTTACAGCGGATTTCAAGATCCTCCAATGTTGAAGCTCCGTGATCGGTGAGAATCTTTTTGAGACCCTCGGAAAAACTTTTGGTCTGCGCCTGAAATTCGGCGATGCGTTTGTGGTATTCCTGAATCGTGGAAGCCCTTCGATCGTTCAGCCAAGAATTCCGTTTGGAGGTGAGGTTTTGGATCTTTTCGGTTTCCAGACGAATCGTGTCGCGTATCTTATCGCTTTCTCCGCTGAATGTCCGGATTTCCTTTTCCAAAGATTCGATCCGATCGTTTTTTACTTCGTTGTTTTGGATTTGTTTTGCGAAGAATTGCCTGAGGTTTTCGATTTTTTCTATCAAAGGAATTGAATATTCGGGAAATGTTAAGTTCCATTGACCGGAAATTTTTAATACGAAATCCTTTTCCTTTTCGGAATCGTATCGGACGGATACGATTTCCTTTTTTCGGGTGAGAAAGTAGATTCCGAGCGCTCCAAGACCTGTTGCAATCAAGGAAGCGGAAAGAATTTCGAAGCCCCCCGGGTTTGCGAAAACGAGAGAACCGATGACTCCTAACCAGCCGAAACAACCGAGTCCCGTCAAAATCATTCCTAAAAGTCTATGAGTGGGATTCGATTCGGTGGTGCGAACCTCTTCGGTAAATCCTTCTTCGCGGAGAACTTTGTCGATTTTTTCGTTCCATTCCTCAGCTTTCTGTTTCATCTTTTGAGAAACGTCGAGTTGGTTTCGAAGGGATTCGATTTCCCTCTTTTTGGAATCGATCGCACTTTGTTTGTCTTGGAGCAGAGTTGTCGAAGCGGAAAGGTTTTTTTCCGAAGTCTCGATTTCCTTTTGAAAACTTTCAAAACCGGAGGATTCGTCTTTGGAAAACAAAAGATTTTTATTCAACGTTTCCTGGGCGGTTTTCAATCGAAGAATTTCGGAAAGAGTTTCCAGGAGTCGGATTTTCTTTTGGATCTTCGCGTCTAACCCCGAGTTTTTTTCGATCGTTTCGAGCTGTTTACGGATTTCGAGTTCCTTGGATCGATCCCGGTTGTGTCGTTCCTCCTGCGCGACTTTCGTTTTGTTTCTTGCGTGAAGCGTTTCGATGTTTGTGACGAGTTCGATTTTTCCGCTTTTGAGTTTTGCGATCTCCTCTTTGAGTTTGTCGAACGCGTTGGCGGGAGCGCTTCCCTTTTTGGGCGAATGAATTTTGTTAAGCGAACTCGAAATTCCTTCGAGGTTGACTCCGTTGTTCAGCAGTTTGCTGCGGAGAAAGTCGGGTTTGATGATCTTGTCGTTGTGGAACGCGAATTCCAATTCTCCCTCTCGGAGGGAAACGCAGTGAACGTATTGCGGCGCGGCGTCTTTGGAAAGTTCGGGAACTTCTCCTAAAACCTTGTAACCGTCCAAGCTTTTTTCCCCGTATCGGGAAAGAATGCTCTTTTTCGGTTCCTGGCTCGCGGTAAGAAATTTGCTTCCGATCGCGAGTCGCAACGCGTCGAAGATCGTCGTTTTTCCGGATTCGTTTTTTCCGTGAAAGATCGTGACGGAATCCGAAAGTTCGAATTCTGCCTTTTCGAATTTGCCGAATTTTAGCAGTTGAAGAGCGGATATCATATCAATTCTTCCCCGCGAAGTCTTCGATTTGTTCCAAACCCAAGACTAAGATTTCGTTCCAATCGGGAGGATTGTCTCCGTTCCATTTGGATTTTTGATCCATTAGCTTTTCATAAAATAGTTTAGCGACCGGGTTGTCGATCAAAACGCTCGAAGTTCTTAGGTCGACGGTTTTGACTTCTATTTTTCTGCAGTCCGCGGTTTCGGAAAATCGTTTGAGAAGTTCCGTGACGTCGTGTTCGTCTTCCACGATCCCCGAAACTTTGATTCGAACCGAATCCTGTTTGGAGATCGACGCGGGAAGTTTTGAGAGATCGGGAACTTCTCCCGTTAGGGTTGCAGTTACGGAGAATTCTTTGTATTCTCCCGCGGAAGAAAGAATTCTTTTTTTGAGAACAGGAGTTCCGTTTTTTCCGAGCGTTACGATGTTGACCGTACGCGGACCGAATTCTCCGGAGGAAACGACCCGAGGCGAACCCGGATAGGCTTTTATCATCGGACCGGATGTGATCGAACGTTCGGAATGAATGTGACCTAACGCTAGATAGTCGAATTTGGCTTCCTGGAACGGTTTGGAGTCGAGGATCGAATCCGCCTCTTCGGGGGAAGGTCCGAGATATTCCACGAGTTCTGTTTCGGTTCCGTGGAGCAGCGCGATCCGATACGCGACCTTCTTTTCCTTAAATTGAATATTCGAATAATCTAAAATTCTATTGAACGGAAATCCGAAAAATTCCGCCTCCACTCCGCCGATTTCCTCGATCCAGAGTTTATAGGATTCTCCCTTTTGCGGATAGGAAAGGGGAGAAAGATCCGCCGCGATCGGATAGGCTCCTTCGGCGAGTCCGAGTTCTTCGTGGTTTCCGGGGATATAAAAAATTTTTCCGTTAAAGTAGGATAGGATCGTTCTGACTTCTTCCTTGAGTGCGGCGATGTCCGAATTTCGGTCGAACAAATCTCCGCAGAAGAGGATATGCGTGCATTCCTCCTCTTTTGCCGCCGCGACGATTTCTTTGAGGACGGAAAGGGAATATTCCTTTTCCTTTTGGCTGAGGTGTACGTCCGCTGTGTGTAAAAATCGAATCATGTTCTGGTTCCTGCCGTCAAAGTTTATCCTCGTCCCCGGACAAATTCGGAAGGTTCGTCTATGCCTGATCCAAAAAAGGGATCAGATTTTGTTCCACGTAATGAATGACTTTTTGAATCCGGTCGGATGCGTTCCATTTTTCGGAAATCATTCGAGGCGCGCCCCAGAGAAATATCGCTTCGAGGAACACTTTGCGCGGATCGGGAAAGAAAGATTCGATCTTGATTTCGATTCCGTGGTCCTCGGCGTCCTGCGGATTGAGGGGAGGCAATACGAATCGAAGTCCTCCGCCTAAGATCGGCCGTCCGAGCCTCTGCAGGCTGTCCCTGCTTTGTCTCAGTCTCTTTTCCCAGATTTCACCAAACGCGTGTTCTGTGGATGAATCGATCAATAGCCGGATCGTAAGATCGCTTTTTACGACGTTCTTCCCCTGAATTCCCCAAACCTGATCGAACGCCTCGAGAACCCGTTCGAAATCCTCTTCGATCGATTCCAAGGAACCGTCCGGGTTTTCGGAGATGATGAGCAATTGCGTGATGTTTTGTCCCGCGTTGACGACCTGGATCGTCAGTATGGATTGGGAAAGTTGTCTCGTGAGTACGTTTTGATTCGGTCCGTAATTGGTTCCCGTGATTTCGATCCCAAGCTCTTCGAGTTTGGATTGAAACTGAAAGATTTCGGATTTGGATCGGACCACGATCGGTAGAAATAAATCGCTGAGTCCGACGTGGATGATGTTTCGATTTCGGTTCATGAGGGTCGCTTTTCAGTCCTTTGTCTCAAACCGATCTTTTTTGAACAGAAAAGAAATCGAACGAAAACGACTTAGCGATATTTGACGAGGAACAAATCCTGTGTTCCGTTCAATGCGGCTCCGTTCATCGGCGCGTTCGTATGACCGACCGAATACATCGTTCCTTCCGGATCGATGATGATTCCGAAACCTTGGATCGAACCGCCCGAGACGCCGGTCTGACGGACCCATTGCAATTCTCCGTTTGAGTTGTATTTCGCGAAGAATACGTCGTTCGTTCCGACGCTAGAACCGGTACCGTTGATCAAGTTCGCGTTTGTATATCCGGTTGCAAAGACGTTGCCTGCGAGATCCGTTTTAAGATCGAAGACGGAAGATTGAGACGAGCCGACGTCGGTGCCGAGTTGTCTTCCCCAAAGAAGGGTTCCGTTCGGATGAAATTTTAAGATCGTTCCGAAATAACCGAATCCAGTTGCTCCGTTGCCGAAGTCCGCGTTGCTTTCGGCTCCCACGAAGACGTTTCCCGAAAGATCGGTGACGATGGGACCCGATAAAATTTCCCGACCGCTTTGGGCTTGGTATGCGACGAATTGTCGGTTTCCGCTCGAGTCGTATTTGAAGAGGAACATGTCGTTTCCGCCGATCCCCGGAGCCGTTTCCGTTTGAAAGTTGGCGCCGCCCCATCCGGTAAAATATACCGAACCGGAAGCCGCATCGCAAGCAATACCGCCACCGTTCGAATTCGCGCCTGAAACGAAAAATTGTTTTATCCAAACTTGGTTTCCTTGGGAATCGAATTGAGCGACGAAATTGCTTGTGGTAGCGCTGTAAGCTCCTCCGAAGGGACCGTTCGAATCTCCCGAAGCATAAACATTTCCCGCGGTATCCGCGCAGATCCCCAACGGATTTACGAAGTAACTTCCTCCGGTCGGTCCGGCTTGTTTGATCCAGAGAGGGTTTCCGTCTACGGATAATTTTACGATGAATAAATCCTGACCACTGCTCATCGGACCGCCGAAGGCCGCAGTCGTATAACCGAGCACGTACGAATTCCCCGCCGAGTCGGTTGTCATACGGGATAGGGTAAGCGAGGCGCCCGCAGCGCCGAGTTGTTTGCCCCAGATTCGGTTTTTGAAAGTGTCGTATTTCGCGACGATCAAATCTTGAACGCCGATTAAACTGCCGGTGAAAAGGTTCGTGTTCGTTTCTCCCACGACGACCGGCAAGAGAGAAGGATCCAATGCCAAGTGTTTGCCGAGTGTGGTTCCTCCCGACTTTCCTAAGAGCTCGGTCCATTCCAAGGTTCCGGAGTTTTCCCGAAAAATGAGAGGATGGATTCTTCCGAGAATTTGGGCCAGCCAATACTCGGTTGTTCCCGGATCGCCTATGTTCATGTGATTGGCCGGCATACAACCGTGCAATTGAATCCAAAGGATAAGAATCGTAAGACAATATTTCATTTTAGCCGTTTTTCCAAATGGAGAATTCTTTCGTCTCAAGCAGAACATCACCTTTCCCGTTCGCATCCTTTCGGAAAGACTATATTCGAAATTCGTATCACAGTTTGATCCGTTTGGAAAGAAATTTAACGCGAATCAGGGAACAGATGCGATAACCGCTTCAGCTGAATCCGTCGAGAGAACGCGGTTTAGCGGGAATTCTCCGTATAGAAACGCGTTAGAAAGAAGTCGACTTCCGAAGGGCGACCGTGGTATCCGTATTGAATCCCTAAAAAGAGTTTTTCCTCAGATGAACTTAGAGACTGAAATCAGACAAGAAACGAACCTTTGCGATAAATCCGGAAACCTAAACTTGAACGCAGTCGGCTGGTCCAAAAAGCCCTTACACAGATGTAATTTGAGCGGTCATTACTTAAGAAAAAAGAAATGGAATTATTGGTGTATCTATGACGAGAATTTCTTAGCCTCATTCACGATTTCGGACGTGGATTATGCGGGAGTCATCTTCGTATATTGGCTCAATCGAAAAACGGGCGATTTCGAAGAAGGAACGATCATCACTCCGTTCGGCGGCGGAGTCAGCCTTGGACAATTGCTCGGAAGCAACGCGACTTATATCGGAAGCAATGCGCGTCTCCAATTCTTTAGAGAAGAAGAAGGTTACAGATTGTCGATCAACTTCTCGCCGAGCAATAAGATTCCCGTGCAGGCGGAGATCTTCGTTCCCGTTCCGGAGAATTGGGAAACGTTAAACGTAGTTGTTCCTTGGTCCAAAAGAAGATTTCAGTTTACGGAGAAGTTGTTCGGAGTCGGAGCGGAAGGAACGGTTCGTTACGGAGCGATGGAATACAAGTTCAGTCCGGACACGTCGTTCGCTTGTTTGGATTACGGAAGAGGGATTTGGCCGTACTCCACAAAGTGGAATTGGGCGTCGATGATGGCGCATAACGCAAACGATAAGATCGGAATGAACTTGGGCGCGGGTTGGACGGACGGAACCGGCACGACCGAAAACGCGATTTTAATCAACGGAAGAATCTACAAGATTCCTTCGGACGCGGTGTTTGAAATCGATCGTGAAAATTGGATGAAACCTTGGCGTCTTTATACGAAGGATTCACAAGCGATCGATCTGCGCTTCGTTCCCGAGTTTCACAGAAAGGCCGCGACGAATACGGGATTGTTCGCGTCTTCCGTTCATCAGATGATCGGAAAGTTCGAGGGAGTGATCCGTCTCGGCAAAAACGAATATAAGATTTCCAACGGACAGGGTTGGGCGGAAGATCATATCGCGCGATGGTGAATTCTTCCGAAGAATGGATTTATAATCTAGCCGCGAAGAAGGATTATGAAGCGGCGTTGCAAAACGGATTTTATAGTACGGAATCCTTATATACGGAAGGGTTTATCCATAGCTCTAAAAAAAATCAAGTCGAGGACACGGCCAACCGGATCTTTTCGGGAAGAACTGACTTGGTTCTTTTGTACGTAAAAACCGATCGATTGAAATCTCCTTTGAAATACGAGGCTTCCGATTCTCCCAAGTTTTCCAAAGAAGACGGAAAGAATATTTTTCCGCATATCTACGGGCCTTTGAATACGGACGCGATCGAAAAGGCAGTGGAGATTTTGCCCGATGCGGACGGGAAATTTCGGTTTTCATTCTTAGATTGAGGGTTGACCCGCGTTTGGAGTCCTACGTTTAACATTCAGAGTTTGTCCTAAACCGGTAAATAAAACGCAGGAGTTCCCACAAAAGTTTTAGGTTTCAACCTCTTTTGATTTTCAAAAACGGTTTTACCAATTTAAAAACGCAGGAGTTCCCACAGTTTTAGGTTTTGAGACAAACTATGAATGTTTTTTGTTTGATCATTTGTCGGACCAACTTTAAAAAAACGGTTTGACAAACCTGTGCGATCGTTGATCTAACGCAATTTCGTTATTAAGGAGCCTGTCGGAAGATGAATCAAAAGGTCACTCGTTGCACTTGGGCCTCGAAAGATCCCCTTTACATCGACTATCACGATTTGGAATGGGGAACTCCTGTTCACGACGATCGAACTCTCTTCGAGTTTTTGATCTTAGAAGGAGCGCAAGCCGGACTTTCCTGGATTACGATCCTGAAAAAACGGGACAACTATCGAAAAGCCTTTGATTATTTTGATCCCGAAAAAGTCGCCGCTTATTCCGAAAAGAAAATCCGATCCTTGATGAAAGACGAAGGAATTGTCCGCAACGAATTAAAGATCCGTTCGACGATCGAAAACGCAAAAGAATTTTTGAATATTCAAAAAGAATACGACTCTTTCGATAAGTATATCTGGGGGTTCGTGGATCATAAAACGATCCATAATTCTTGGAAAACGACTCGGGATGTTCCGAGTAAAACGGTCGAGTCGGATGCGATGAGCAAGGCGCTGAAAAAACGAGGATTTAAATTCGTCGGGTCGACGATTTGTTATGCGTTTATGCAGGCGACGGGAATGGTCATGGATCATACTACCGATTGTTTTCGATACGAGAAGAAACCGAAGAAGTAGGATTTTTCGGAGTTCCTACAACTTTTCAGTGAAACATCGAGCGCGCCCCGCCCTGAATTTGGGCGGAGGTGGCGGGTCCGCGGGAAAACTCCGGACGATTGTCCTATAACAGAAAAACATCCTATCTTCAATAAAAATTTTCACAGTCTTGTCGTACCTCCGACAAGCTGTTCCATTCTTTTTGAATTGTCGAAATCGGAGCGTTGTCCGAAGTCGACGATCTTCCCGTCGGAAGACTTACCGGAATGAATATCAACTTTTTCGCAAATGGATTTCGTTTCGTCCGGCCGCTACTTTGTCCTTACTCTCTTTTTTAAACTTAACGGCCATCCTTCCGAACTCGGCATCCGGATTAAGTTAAGGAAAATTCTTGCGGACCGCCTCTTTCGAAACATTGCCGTCCCAATCCATTTGAATCAAAAGAGCGTCGATATACTGAGCGGGTTTCTTTTTGGTATAAGAAAGAAGCACATAGCCCTTTTCGTTTTTCAGGATTTTGTTGGCCATATAAAGGCGTTGTGTATGTTTTTTCTCCCAGACTTTTTTACCGGAAGAATCGAACTGAATCACGGTCATCGGACCTTCTCCACCCGCCAATACACCGAAAAAGCCCTGATCGGGGGATTCGATGATTAGACTTAGAAAGTTAAATCCGCCTAATCGTTGTTTGGTTTCCCAGATAGTTTCGCCTTTCGGAGAAAGTTTCAAAAGCCACACCGCGTCTTTCACCGCGCCGGAGATTCCGCCGGACAAAAGCAGATTTCCATCCGTAAGTTTAAGAAGAGAAATCGCCATGTCTTCCGCTCCGGGGGTCGCAAACGTTTTTTTCCAAAGTTGTTTTCCGTCGGAATCGTATCGATGAACGATCACGTCTCTTTGCGATTCGCGGCCGGACACGTTATCCGTGCTTACGGCAAATACGATTCCTTCTTCGTAACCGACGCTGGCATTCGGAGCGAACGAAAGATCGGGAATGTGTTTCGCGTTCTTTACCGCGCCGTCTTTTCCGAAAAGAACGTATAAGAAGCTCGTTTTGATCGCGTTTACGATCGTGGTCGTGTTTCCGCTCTTTTCTTCCGTTTCAACCCGATGGGAAACGGAAACAAGACCGCGAAACTTTTCGTTCGGAAGTTCTTGAAACGAATACAGGTGCGGATCTTCCTCTCCGCAAAATCCGTCGCAGATTTCCTTTGCGAGAATGATTCGATCGCTTGTAAGTTCTCCGCGCTCGTCGTATTTTGAAAAGATCAGTTTGCGATTGTAGGTTGCGCTTCCGATCGATCCCGCGGTTACAAAACCGCCGTCTTGGGTTGCGAGCAGATTTTGGATCGTTTCGAAATTATGAATACCGATCGTATATCCTTCCATATCTACGGGTTTGCTCGTAAAAAGATATTTCCACCAAACGGGATTTCCGTTCGCGTCGATCTTAGCCGACCACGCGGTGCTATAAATTTTCTTTTCGATCTTCGCGTTGGAATCCTGTCTGCTGCAATCGTTTGCGGATCCCGTTACCACGAAACTTCCGTCTTTTAAGGAGACAAGTCCGGAGGGAAGTTCTTCCGGACATTCGTTCGGTTTCATTCCGTTGTATTGTTCTCCACCGAAGACCGTCTGCCAAAGCGAGTTGTTTTGCGCGAATAAAGAGAACGTAGAAATACAAATAAGAAGAATCAAAAAAGCCGATAATCGTTTCATACTATCCATTCCTTGTGGAAGAGAAGGTTTCAAAGAGAATTCGAATTTGTAAAGAATTTATTTGCGCTTGTTGCAAGAACTTACTGTGAAAGTTTGGACCGCTAAATAACGAAAGATCGATGAATGTGCAAGTCGTTTATCAAAATCGACGCGGAGACAAGTTATTGTATCCTAAGATCCGAGTTTCTTTTTCGGAAGTTGATGATTTTTGAATATGAAAAAGCCCGAAAATTTCGGGCCAATCCTTTCTTAAATTCTTAATTCAGCCAGACGTTTCGGTTGTCGTTCGCGTATTGTTCAAAGCTGACGGGTTCTTTTCCGGTGATTTGTTTTACCGAATCTACGATCGGAGCCGCGTGTCCTTCCTTCAAATTACCCGCGATATACACTAAAACGTTCGCGTAGTCTTCGGGAACTCCCGCTCCCAGCAAACCCTTCTTAAATTCTTCGGGGGTGATGTCCGCAAAGTCGATTTTGAGTCCGGTCGCCTTGGATAATTTCTGAGCGACTTCGTCGTGTGTGATGGATTCTTTTCCGGTAAGAGTGTATCCTTTTCCGTTATGAGAATCGTCCAAAAGCAATGTCGCCGCGGTCGCTGCTATATCTCTCGCATCGATAAAACTTGCCTTTGCGTTTCCTGCGGGGAAGTAAATCTTCTTATCTTTCAGGATGCCGCCGATCCAAAAGGTTTGAAAGTTCTGCATAAACCAATTCGGGCGAATGATGTTGTAAGGAAGTCCCGATTTCTCCAGCGCGATTTCCAATTTTCGAAGCGGAAGATCTTCGGGAGAATGATCGATACCGATCGCGGTCATGAGTACAACTTTTTGTAACTTTTTAGACTTTGCCTTTTCGATCCATGGATTCAGGACGCCGTATTGGTCGGTATAACCCGGAGGACAAAGAAAGAATGCCCGGTCGACTTGATCCAAAACTTCCAAGCCTTCGTTCGGTCGGGAAGCGTCCGCTTTTACCCAATGCAGATTCTTTTCTTGTTTACCGCTTTCAGGCCTTCTGGAAGCGCCGTAGACTTCATGCCCTTTTGCCAATAAATTCTCCACAACGAGCCCTGAAACCAAACCGCTCGCTGCATAAACAAAAATTTTCATATTCGATTCTCCTGAGGAAAAGAATAACCGAAAACCGGAAATCGGGCTATGTCCTATAATCTAAAAAGCATATCCAATCGTATAATTTACTCGACTTTTAGATATGTTGATATAAACTGAAGGATATGGATCTGCTTTCCGAAATCTTAACGGCCGCCGCTTGGAAGAACGATATTCTTGCGAGGACTTCGATGTATAAATCCTGGGGTTTAAAGTTCCCCTGCGATAAAAGCGGAGGTTTTCATATTCTTTCGCAAGGTTCTTGTTATGTTCGGTTTAAAGGAAAGTGCATTCCATTAGAAAAAGGTGATATTCTATTTATCGCAAAAGGATTCGATCATGAACTCGTGTCCTCTCCGACCGATAAGACCATGGACATCGGAAAATTTCGGGAAATCGTTCCGAAGGAATCCGATCTGAAAGGAGTCCCGATCACCACGTTCGTTTCGGTTCGTTACGAGGTTCCGGAAACGAGTCAACATCCTTTCTTTCACGAACTGCCCGATCATATTCTGATTCGTTCGGGAGAGATTCCATCGCATCATCCTTTGCATACTACTTTAGTTTTGATTTCTCAAGAAGTCGATTCCGGACTCGGTTCCGATTTGATTCTGCAAAGACTTACGGATATTCTCCTTTACTATGTGATTCGTCATTGGCTGGAAACGCATCCGGCTCTTTCTCCGGGATGGAGAAGCGCTTTCAAAGACGAAAAGATTCTTGCAGCTCTCGAAGCGATTCATAAGAAACCGGCTTATTCTTGGACTCTGGAGAATCTTGCGCGGGCCGTGGGAATTTCCAGAGCTTCTCTTGCGAATCGCTTTCGGGACGTTTTAGGTTGTACGCCGATGGATTATCTCGCAAGACTTCGAATCGATAAAGGGAGAAGTCTGATTCAAGATCAAGGCGCCACTTTGGAAGAGGTTGCTCGAACCGTAGGATATTCCTCCGCCTTCGCCTTTTCCAAAGCGTTTAAAAGAATCCACGGAGTTTCTCCTCGGAACGAAGACGCTCAAAAGATCAGAAACGTTTCCTAAAAAAAGAACGTTTCGTATGAATTCTAACAGACAAACTTTTTCTTTGGTTTAAAATGATTCTCCTAATTTTTAGGAGTTTTTATGTTCGCAGAATTTTACGGAATTCGTCCTTTGTCCGTGATCTTGGCGACGGTAGCGTCCTTTATCGTCGGTATGATTTGGTATACGGTATTCGGCAAATTATGGATGAAACTTCAAAACGCTCAGGAAAAGGATTTGAATCAGGACAACATGGGCGCGACGTATTTTACGGCGATCGCGATTTCGCTCGTTCAATTTTTGGTGTTGGATTGGATGATCGGAAGAATGGATTTTCGCGGTATCGGGCAGTCCGCTTTGTTTGGCGGAATCATCGCGTTATTCTTTTTGGTTCTTGATGATTTTTCCCGCAACTTGTGGGAGCCGCAACGAAAATCTCCGGTTTTTATCGCGTTGAATGCGGGAAATACGTTGCTTAGTTTTATCGTAGGCGGCGCTGTGCTGGGAATCGGTTGACGTTTTTCGTTTATTTTTCAGTGTTCGCAAGTCCTCTGAATTTCGATGAGGGGCGGATGAATATTTGACTTCTTCACTGACGTCTCGAATCGGTCGATATTGAGGAGCGAATTCGAATACAATAAAAAGTGAATGCTTTTCCATTATAAAAATTTAAAGAGAGAAAGGGATTACTGCTTTTAAGGTTTCGTCTTGAATCAATTCGGGATGAAGTCCCCAGGATCTACTTGAAGGAAGAATGGATGTTCGCTTGAAGTCGATCGGTAATTTTCCCGTTTTTAAGATTTGGCCGATTTGCTCGTTATCCGTGGAAAATTGATCGGGAACTCCGTCTTGATTCGTATCTAATTCCATTCGTTTCATTGGATAAATCCAAATGTCGGGTTTTCCGTCTCGATCGGAATCGATTTCAATTCGAGCGATAATTCCAGAATTAATCTTCGGTTTTGCGAAGCGGTTAAAGTATTGAGTCGTTTCAAAAAAACCGTCTGAATCCTTATCGTCCTTCTCGATTAATTTTATGTTATCGGGTCCGAACCAAATTTTAATATCGATTTTATTTGGGTCTTTGGAAGCGATTTCGTTGTAAAAAGTTTGAAAAGATTTTGGGTCTTTCGAATCCATCTTCAACCACATCCAATCATCCGGCATTTTTTTTTGTCTTTCGAACGTTTCCATAAAGATCGAGATCTTGGAATCCGTCTTTGTATAAAGTCGATTGTCGATTTGTCCGTCTTTGTTTTGATCGTGCGACGTGACTTCGAACGGGGATTTGCAACCATAAAAAAAAGATAGAAATTGCATCAAAAAAATAAAGAAAATTGTCCGGCATTTCATCGATATTAACCGTTTTTCAAAATTACAAAACAAGTCGTCCCTGGGGACGACTTGTTTTGTAGATGAACAATCTAAGTAAGCTTAGAATTGCTCGTTCAGAGATGCACATTTCTGATTTGCGGGAACAGCCGTTCCGTAGGAGCAGAATCCAAATCCGATTCCTGTTACTGTGGCTTTTGAATTTGCATTTGGGTCAACTTGGAAAAAGCCCTTGAAATCAGTAGTTCTTTTGCTGTTGAAAGCAGTTAAACAAGATGCTTCTAAGCCGGCCGTATTGATTGCAATTAGAACATATTGTGCTGTGATAGTTTGATCTACAGTCAGACGATTGAGGCCCATCACTTCGCTTTCCGTATACGCAGGGTTTCCGCTTGTGAATAAGGGCATCATCTCCGTTCGCAAATCTCCAATCGGAGTGTAACGCGAAGTCGAAACGGATGTGTCGAACGTTGTTTGCGTTATCGCGTTGATAGCGGTGTTTTTTGCGTTTGTAAGCGTGGTAATCGCAGCCGCAGAGCAACCGATGGAATTCGCAATCGCGATAGCTCCGTCATACTGTGCGCTTAGAATCGCCTTTCTTGAAGTAAGATCGCTTCCAAGTATCGTCGCCTGGTTACAGCCTCCTTTCGGAATCGAAGATAAATTTACGGTGTACTGGGTAGCATTCGTCTTAGTGATGGATGCACAGTTTCCGCTCGTCTGGTCTAGTAGATAAAGCAAACCTGTAGTAACTATAGTATCATCCTTATCATCTTTTTTACAAGCTGCAAAGGCAACAGTTAGTGCGATTACAGCTGCAAATTTCATAATATTCTTCTTCATTGAAAATTCTCCTAAATAGTTTCAGTAAGGCCAATAAAAAAATTCGCCGAACTTACTTTGGGCACGATGGGGAGGTTTATCAAAAAAAGTCAAACCTTTTTGTGATTATTTGCAAATCATATTATCGCAAAAATATTTATTTCTATAATTCCGTATGTTGAAGGAAGTCAGGAAAAGGAGAGGGTTTATAAAGAGGTCGAATATAGAATAGGATTCAGAAAATGAATTCGAGTATATCAGTATATCTTGAATTTGGAAAGTTTTATATGCTAAATAATTTTCAACGTAATTATAAAATGAAATCTTTAAGATGAAAAAGTTTTTTCAATATTGCTCTTTTCTAATTCTCCTGTTTCCAAGGGCCGAGAGAATATTTTTCCGGAATCAATTCCAGTTCTCCCAAAGTATAAGGATCGCTTCCCTTGATCGTAGAAGTCGACAATCGTTGGATCGGCTTGGATTCATCGTCCCAATCCTGAACGGTAACGCTCGCCAAAAACTTAAATCCGTTTCGGAATCGAGAAACGTTTTCTTTTCCGAAAACCGTCCACGGAATTCGGCAAAGGATCGAATAACCGTCGTTTGTCAAAATGAGTTTCGTTTCGATTCCGCTCTTGGGATTTTCTTTCCGATTCAGTCGGATACGGACTTTCTTTTCTTCCGATAAACCTAAGGAAACGATTGCGGCTTGGGAACCGAGTCTTTTGCGAACTCCCGAATTCGTATCGAAATCCAAAAGACTCGAGTCGGGGTCCAAAACGATTTCGATCGCGTCGCAGTCCTCCGATTTCGTTTTGCAGAATTGAATCTTATCGTCTCGAACCGAAATTTGTAGTCCGAGCGAATCGGAATTCCAAGCGGATCGAATTCGGAACGAAAGATCCTGCGGTCCTTTCCAATCTTTGTTTTTTGCGGTCATCCAACTTTTATCTTGGATTTCAAACGGAAGAACGGGCAACGAATCCCAGGATTCATCGATGGAAAGTTTTTGTTTGGTCGAAGCGGAAACGATTTTTTTAAACCGAACTTCCGCTTTTGGAGGAACGGATTCCTGTTCCGATTCCATTCTACCTTCATAACTTCGTGTGGAATCTAGATTGATCCGGTTGAAGGACGAACGCAATCCGTCTCCAAACGAAGTATGATAACTATGCGTATCGGTTCCGATCCATTCCCAACCGGATGACTTCCATCGGATCGTTTCCGAGTTCGACCATCTCCAATTAGAACCTCCGTACGAACTGATCTTGATCTTTCCGTTTCCACATTCCAGAGTTACGTCCGGTCTTCCGTAAACTCCTCCGCAGGAATTACAAGGAATCATCGGAATCATGGAATCGAATCGATAACTTCCGTTCACATCTCCGAGCGCGATCGCTAAAAATCCGTTTTGATCCATTGCGGGACTATCCAAAGAATCCCCCGGTTTGACGCGCATGGTCATCGCGAGATCCTCGATTCCGTCTTTGTTGAAATCGTTTTTGCAGGATTCTTCTCCGCTGCCGAACTCGAATTCGAACGGGAGATTGTTCTTTTTGGATTCCTCTAAAAAACGTTTTTGAATCGCGGAGAATTTTTCCGGTTCGATTCCGGATACGGCGAAATTAAAAAGAATTAAGATCGAAAAAAGAGGACGTTTCATTGAATGAACAACAATCGATTCCGAAATTCTTGTAAAGAATGTTCTTTGTTTTCTTCGATTCGTATAACGGAGCGGCCGATTCGGATTCCGCAAAAACCGAAATTGATTTAAGTAGTTTGAATATTCATTGACCTCTTCGTTTAACAAAGCATAATCTCGAATAGGTTCCGGATTCTACATGAACGTTCTGCGCTTATTCGTTTTATTTCTTTGTTTTACGTTTTGCTCCTGCGATTGGATTCTACCCGTACCGTTTCCAAAAGCGGAAAAAGGAATTTTAGACCTTCGGGACTGGGACTTTGAAAAGAACGGACCGGCTCTTCTCGAAGGAGAATTCCGTTTTTTATGGAAAACCTTTTCTTCGGAATCGTGGCCGCAGAATTCTTCCTTTGCTTCCGTACCGAAATCTTGGATCAAGCTGACGGACGAGGAAGGAAAGAATTTTCCTTCCTTGGGATATGCGACTTATTTTTTGAAAATCCGACTGCCGGATTCTCTTGTGAATCAGGAACTCGCGTTGCAAGCCGATATTTCGGAAACCGCATACGAGGTTTATCTCGGTTCTCAAAAGTTAGGAAAAATCGGAGATGTCGGAATCAGTTCAGAAACTTCCCGGCCGGAATGGAACAAAAAGATTTTTTCCTTTTACAACACTGAAAAAGAACCGGTTTTGAAAATTCTAATATCCAATTTTCATCATGCACGGGGCGGGTTGACAGGAAAATTCTTGATCGGAAAGAGTTCGGCGATTCAATCGATCCGCGAAAAAAGATTAACGCTCGAAGTTTTCGTTTTCGGAAGTCTCGCGATCATGGGGCTCTATCATCTTACGCTGTTTCTTTTGAGACAGGATGAAAAATCGGTTCTTTATTTCGGTATTCTTTGTCTGATTTATTGTTTTCGTTCCGCGAGTACTGGAGAAAATCTGATTCAGGTTTTGCTGCCCGGCCTGGACTATTCGATTCACTCGAAGTTCGTTTATCTTTCTTTTTATTTGGCGGTTCCCGTTTTTGCCGCTTTCTTTCGTTCCTTATTTCCGTCCGAGTTTAATTCATATTTATATTACGGAATTCTAATTTTCGGAGGTTTGTCCGCAGCCATCGTCGCGATCACTCCTCCTCTGTTTTTTACTGCGACGATCGACGCGTATTATATCTTTACGTTTGCCGTGTTCTTTTACGGATTTTACATTCTGGTCGCCTCGATTCTAAAGAAAAAAAGCGGAGCGCTTCTCCTTCTGAGCGGCTTGCTCGTATTTTTTGCGGTTTTTTTTCAGGACACTCTTTACAACAAAAGAATCATCAACACGGGTTATTTCTCTCCGATCGGACTTTTAGCGATGGTTTTTTCGCAGGCGTATCTACTGGCGATTCGTTATTCCCAGGCCTTCGGTGCGATCGTGGATCTCACAAAGTCGCTTAACAAAACGAATACTTCCTACGGTCTTTTCGTTCCGAGGGAATTTCTCAAAATTCTGAACGAACACAACTTTATCGACGTTAAACTCGGGGACGTCGCGGAAGAAGAGATGACGATCCTATACAACGAAATCCGAACCGCGCAGTTTCTCGGGGATCAGTCTTCGGCAAAGGAGAACTTCGAGTTCATCAATTCGTATCTCGGAAAAGTGGGTCCTTTGATCCGCGATAAGAACGGTTTTATCGACAAGTATTTCGGCGACGCCTTCCTTTCTCTATTCTCGCAAAAAGCCGAAGACGCGTTGGAAAGCGCCGTCGAAATTCAAAATATATTAAAAGAAATTAATATCTATCGGATCGGAAAAGGAAAGGAAGCCGTGCGCGTTGGAACCGGGCTACACAAAGGACCGATTCTTCTCGGTACGATCGGTGAATCGGAGCGTATGGAAGGCGCGGTGATTTCTCCTTCGGTTACTCTCGCGACACGGGTCGGGCAACTTTGCCGTATGTTCGATTCTTCCATTTTGATTACGGATCACGTTTTGTTCGGTTTGGAAAAACCGGAACGATATTCCATGCGAGTCTTGGATCGGATTCAATTGAAGGGCCACAACTCGGTCGTAACGATTTTAGAAGTTTTTAATGGACAATCGGATTCCGTTCTCAATCTTTTTATGGATACGAAAGAGGAGTTCGAACGGGGAATTTCCAATTTCAGACAAAGAAATTTCGAAGAGGCCTGCGTGATTTTCAATCGGGTTTTGGAAAGGAACAAATTAGATCAACCGGCCCGCTGGTATCTCGAAAAATCGATTCATTATTGCAGAGTCGGCTCACCGAATAACTGGGACGGAGTCACCGTCTTAGAAGTCTAAATCGACGAACCCCTGAAGTCGAATATTCAACTTGACCGAGTTAAAGATCGGGTGAAAGAATTAAGAAAAGACTCCATGATTTCGTTCAATCTCATTCGAAGCCGTGTTTTTGTTTTTCTTCTTTTTTGTTTTCTATTCAATCGATGTGCGATCGAATCGGAACGTCCGTTTGTTTCGGCTTCTTCCGGAGTGATCGATCTGAGTTCTTGGAATTTTGAAGAATACGGTCCCGTTTCTTTGCAAGGTGATTGGACGTTTCGCTGGAACGAGTTCGCGGAACGATCGGAAGTCGAGCCGGAAAAAAATCGAACGATGCCCGTTCCCAAGGCTTGGACTCGGATCAAAGACGCGGATGGAAAGAATTATCCCGGCACGGGAATCGCGACTTACTTTTTAAAAGTCGTTCTTCCGGAAAATTATCCGATCGGCAGTTTGGCGATTTTGGCGGAAACATCCGAAACCGCGTACGAGGTTTGGATCGACGCAACTAAAATCGGATCGCATGGAATTCTAGGTAAAACCGCGGACACTTCCACGCCGGAATGGAACGTAAAGATTCTTCCGTTTCAAGTCCAAAAGAAAGAATTTCAGATTCGAATTCCGATTTCCAATTATTATCACGCGAGAGGCGGTTTAACCGCGCGATTGATTCTCGGCAAAGAGGATCAGATCATTCGTTTGCGGGAAAGAAGATTGACCGTAGACGTTTTTGTTTTGGGCTTTCTCATTGCGATGGCTTTGTATCATTTTACTCTTTATTTTTTACGGAAGAAGGACGCGGCTCTTCTGTATTTCGGAGTTCTTTGTTTTGTGTTCTGCTTTCGAGAAATCACGACTGGGCAGAATCTGATTCAAGTGTTGTTTCCCGGATTCTCCTATCTTCTTCACATGAGAATCGTATATCTGAGTTTTTATTTGATCCCCCCGATCACCACCGCGTTTTTGCGCGCTTTGTTTCCGGACGAAATGAAGAAAGAGATTCATTACGGGATCGTATTTGTCGCTTCGATTTTTTCTTTAATCGTTGTTTCGCAGGAACCGGTTTTGTTCACCGGAACAATCGAATATTATTATGTTTTTACATTCCTTTGTTTTGCGGCGGGTTTTTACGTTTTGTTGCTTGCATTGTTTCGGAAAAAGCCCGGAGCGATCGCGATTTTAATCGGAATGTCCGCGATCTTTCTCGCCTACAGCCAGGATATTTTTTACAATAAAAGAATCATCCCGACTTTCATTCTCGCACCGTTCGGATTGATCGCCTTGATTTTTTCGGAAGCCTTTCTTCTCGCAAAAAGATATTCTTTAGCCTTTGATGCGGTGGAAGATATGTCCGAAAGTTTAAAGAAGGTAAATTCATCGTACGGATTGTTCGTTCCGAGGGAACTCTTAAGAATATTAAATAAACATGATGTATTCGACATTAAGCTCGGGGATATCGCGGAAGAGGAGATGAGTCTTCTCTACAACGAGATTCGAACCTTTTCCGATTTTTCCGAAAAGATGAGCGGAAAGGAGAATTTCGAATTCATCAATTCCTTTTTAGGAAAGGTCGGACCTGCGATCCGGGAACGGGACGGTTTTATCGACAAGTATTTCGGCGAAGGTTTTTTGGCCCTGTTTCCGCCGGAACCTGAAAAAGCTTTGGAAAGCGCGGTGGAAATTCAGCGTATTTTGAGAGAATTCAATCGGGAAAGAATTGCAAACGGAAAAGATCCAGTGCGCTCCGGAAGCGGAATTCATATGGGACCGATTTTACTCGGAACGATCGGAGAAGCGGAGCGGATGGAGAGCACGGTCATATCTCCTTCGGTCAACGTCGTGTCTAAAATCGGACAACTATCGAGGATGTACGATTCCTCTTTGTTGATTACGGACTCGACCTTATTTCGTTTAACAAATTCCTCCAAATACTATTACAGGGTTTTGGATCGGATTCAAGTACGGGATCAGAGAACCGTTTACACGGTTTTGGAAGTGTTCAACGGACTTCCCGAAAGTCTGATCGATTCGTATATGAACACGAGAGAGGAATTCGAACGGGGAATACTTCTGTTTCGCGAAAAACATTTCGAAGAAGCCTGCGTCGTTTTCAACCGTATCCTGGAAAAGAACCGGGCCGATCAGGCCGCGAGGGTTTATCTCGAAAAATCCGTACACAACTGTAGGTTCGGAGTTCCGGAAAACTGGCAAGGGGTCACCGTTTTAGGCGATTAGCTCGATCCTATTTTTAGAAATTTAGAATATCCTAATGTATGAATTTTTTTTCAAAGTTTGAAAGGAATTCCTCCTGAATGCCCGATTCGATCGCCCTCGCGCTTCTGGATTCCCGAACGAGCGAAATCGCTTCTTCGGCTCCGAGTTTTTCTTTCCAGATCGTATAAGCGGCCGCGAGCGTTCCCGAACGTCCGAGTCCGCCCACGCAATGAATGAGTAATTTTCCGTTTTGGGAAAGAGCCTGGTCCATCCAATGCAGAGTAGGAATCGCTTGATCGATCAAAGGAGCCATCTGATCCAAGATCGGACAATGATATACGTTTAAGCCGTGCGTTTGATATTCTTTTCGTAATTCCTTGACTCCGTATTCCAAAAACTCGTTCTCCGTTAAGAGACAAAGAACGTGCGTGATTCCTTCCTTTCGAATCGTCGCTATATCGTTTTTCAAATTCCGATCGCGGTCCTTTCTTCCCGGAAGAATGGTAAGTCCGATTCGGGAAAAATTATTTCGATCTGATTTTAAGTAGTCGATGCGAAGAGTTTTGGATCGTTCGATATATTCTCGGATTGAGTCGATACAAATGCTTCCGTGATACAAGGCCCATTTCTTTTGCCATTCGTTCGATTCGTCGAAGGATAGGGTATGCATCGCGTAACGAAGCGCGCCCGTGTGGAGTTGATACGGATCTCTATCCATCTGTATTAAAGAAGGATAATACGATCGAAGACGTGCTATAGCCGAATACGCTTTTGCAATTTTCGGATATCGGAAGAATTGGCGAGGCTGTGACGGAATCGCAACGCCTAAATCCGGAATTTTTAAAAGTTCTTCGCTCAATCGAATCGCTTCTTTCCATTCCTCCGCGGTTTCTATTTTAGTGAAAATAAACAGAATGTCGTTTTCCAGTTTGATCAGATCTTTCAGGATATGTCCTTTGTGTGTGTGAAAGAAGTCGATCAGCCAAACGTTGTTTTGTGCGTCGAGAATAATGTTCGCACCGTTTAAATCCCCGTGAACATACGAAGTGTAATGAGCGACCGCGGAATATTCCTTAAGAGAAACCAAATCCTCCTCGTAAAATTTACAGACATTCGGTATGGAAACGCCGGGTTCTATCTCCAAGGTCGAACCGTCGGCGGATTTTCCGAGAATCGATTCGACCCGTTTGCGAACGCTCGGCGCGTATTTAGATTGAAAATCATAATATTCTAATAAATTTAATTTCTCCTGCGATGCCGCTTCGTAGAGTTTTCCGAGTTGTTTTAGGAAAACCGTGTCTAAGATCGACTCGATTTCACGGATATCGTCCGAGTTTTCGAACATTTTTTGGAAGGTTCGAACGTTCCCTTCGAGCATGGCCGCATAACGGTATTTAATCGCACCTCTGTTTTCCAATTCGGCGAAGTCCACGATGGAAGGTGCGTTGTTTCCGAGAACTTCCTCGATTCTTTCGAACGAAATTCTTTCTTTGGCGATCAAATCCCTCGGTCCGATTTTGATCACAGAAGGAACCTGGTTGTGTCCGATATGATCCATTGATTTCGATTTTAATACGACATTTCCCGAAAAACCTCCGTCCAAACATCGAAACTCTACGTCTTTGCAATCGCGGAAAAGATACAAAAGAAGTTTTTCGTCAGTGTCATCGACCTTATATCCTTCTTCGTATCGAAAATGATCCGATGAAATTCTGGAATGTGTGATTCTTTTTTCGAGATTGGGAACGGTTCCGCTCAGAAAGGAAGTGAATGCGCCGATGGAAGGAAAGATCTTTACTCCCAGAATTTCCTTCATTTGATCCAGTGCGATAAAGTGCATTCCTATGGAAGAAGACGCAGTGAGTGCGGGACAAATCGCGATTTCCCATTCTGGATATCGGGTTCGAATATCGTATGCAAGAAATTGAACCTTCGCTTCGGTCCAAACTCCCGAGATTCCCACTTTGATTGAATGTCCTTTTAACGGCTCGAGAATTTTTTCCAAAGTCGTATCGACAAAGTCGTTTAGTCCGGATGCGTTTACGATGTGATGACGATCGTTTTCGTTTCGAATCCAAGATTCGAATACGAATTCGGCTCCTTTGGTGTTTTTGATACAATGAGATCCGAATTGTGCGAGATGTTCTTTTTGGGAAGAATCGGAAAGATCGTGCCAATCCCGAATGTGAACGATCCAAAGATCCTGCGGATCTACGGAATAGGCCCATTCAATTAAGGAATGAATCGGTCCGTATTCGGTCATTTCTCCCAGAAGACGCTTGGCTTCCAGATATCCCACGTGAAGAGCGTTGGGAAGCGGATCGTATTTTTCTATTAAAGCCGCGAAGTCGTTTTGAAGACACTGAGTGAAAAGAATCGCTTTCGGTGGATGCATATCGATGGGAGGAGAAGAATATCGATCCGATCGGAAAAAGCAAATGGTTTTTAAGAATTTGACGATCTCTCATATAAAAGTCGTCTTCGGAGATAAGTTTCTCAAGAATCGAAATCGAGTTATCGTTGTTTTTGGAAGCGTTCTTTTATAAAAAGTCCGCTAAATCACTCCCGCGAGCGATCGAGGCGGGGTCAATAAATTGAGATCTTGGATACTACTTACACTAACGTCGTTCTCTTTCAATTTATTGACCGGAGCTGAGAGCGCGGTCCGTCGTACGACGGACGCGGCCGAATCGATTGCTCTTAAAATAAAAAACCCCGAAAGCGAGCGCTCTCGGGGTTTGAAATCGAATCGGAAAAAGAAATTATTTTTTTCCTAATCCGAGTTTGTCGGCTCCGACCAGGATGGACATGTTTCCGGCCGGGTGTTTGTTTTCCTTCATCAATTGGTGAGAAAGCGCAGTCTCGTTCCAAGCGAAGGTTTTGGAAAGACAAGGATCGACCTTTTTCTCGATGACCAAGTCGTTCAGACCTTTTGAGTTTTCGTCGTTCGCAAAGTGAGAACCTTGGAGACGTTTTTGTCTCATCCAGAGATAACGCAAGTCGACGGTCGCGTTGTATCCCGTGGTTCCCGCGCAAATCACTACCATACCGCCCGTCTCACAAACGAACATGGAAGTCGGTATGGTGGTTTCACCCGGATGTTCGAATACGATCTTAGGATTGTTTCCTTTTCCTGCGATGTCCCAGATCGCCTTTCCGAATTCGCGAGCGGCCTTCGTCCATTCTACGAATTTTTCGGTCTTGTTGATCTCGGAAGTCAAGGCTCCCCAGTGGTTGAACTTCTTGCGATTGATTACTCCTGCCGCGCCGAGTTTCATACAGAAGTCGATTTTGTCGTCTTCGGAAACGACTGCGATCGGAATTCCGCCCGCGGCCTTTACGATCTGAATCGCCATTGCGCCCAGTCCGCCCGCGCCTCCCCAGATCAGAACCACGTCGCCTTTTTGTACGTCGTTCGGTTTCCAGTGGTGCAACATTCTGTAGGCGGTAGCTCCTACAAGCATGTAAGCGGCGGCTTCTTCCCAAGTGAGATGTTTCGGTTTGGGAAGGCACTGATGATCTTGGACCTTGCAGAATTGCGCGAAGGATCCCCAGTTGGTTTCATAAGCCCAGATTAACTGAGAAGGGGCAAACATAGGATCTTTTCCCGCTTTGACCCAAGGATCGTTTTTATCCCAGATTCCGCAGTGAAGAACGACTTCGTCTCCGACTTTTACGTTCTTAACTTCGGAACCGACTTTGTAAACGATTCCGGATGCATCGGACCCGCCGATATGAAACTTCTCCGGTTCGCCTTTCTTGTTTCTTGCGCCGATAACGTCTACGGGAAATCCGAGAGCGGCCCAAACATTGTTATAATTTACACCGGCTGCCATTACCGCGACCAGAACCTCGTCGGGAGCTATTTCTGGAACATCGATGAGTTCTTCCTGAATTGCGGTGATCGGATCGCCGTAGCGCTCAGGACGAACGACCTGTGCATACATTTTTTTAGGAACCTGTCCTAAGGGTGGGAGGGTTCCGATTGGAACGGATTCAATTTGGCTCATGTGCACAGATTTCTGAACTTTGGTATTTGATCTACACCAATTTTAGGGGGAGTTCCCACGTTTTTAGGGAGAATCGGCCCGTTTTCGAAGGAGTTCCCACAGTTTCGGCGGGAGGAATTCTCCCTTAAGTTATGAAACGTTGGAGTTCCCACAAAAAAGGACTCAATTTTCGAAGATTGACCCCTTTGAGAAATCGCGTGGCTACGGATCGCTGCAGGAGTTCCCACAAAAAACTTCTATTCGCTTCCAATGGAGAATATAAATTCATCCCGCGATGAATCCGAATTCACTTTCATCCATATTGAGTCAAACCGCACATCGACCTTGGGCATTGCCGAAAGCGAAACCGTTCATGATCCAGTATTGGGACGAACTCGCTTTCCTACACTGGGAAATTCCGATCGGCTTTTTGGAAGAAGTTCTTCCGAAAGGATTGAGTCCGGACACATATCAAGGAAAGGCCTTTATCGGATTGGTACCCTTTCGCATGAAAGGCGTGCGGCCTACGTATCTTCCGCCGCTTCCGTGGCTTTCTTATTTTCCCGAATTGAACGTCCGAACCTATGTTCAAACGCAGGATAAACCCGGTGTATATTTTTTCAGTTTGGATGCGAGCAATCCACTGGTTGTTGAAATCGCCAGAAAATTCTTTCATCTTCCGTATCTCAACGCGGACATGACATTGCAAAGAAAGAATATTCAAAAAACATTTTATAGTAATCGAACCGATTCTCGCGCGAATCCCGCCGGGTTTCACGCGGACTATCGACCGATTTCCGAACCGTATCGATCGCAGCCGGGAACACTGGAGCATTGGCTGACCGAACGATATTGTCTTTATTGTAAGGATTCTTCGGGAAGAATTTACCGCGCCGAAGTGCATCATCTTCCCTGGCCTTTACAAAAGGGAGAATGTAAAATCTACGAAAACACGATTCTGCGCAGTCATAGAATCCCCGTATTACAAACCGAACCGCTGATTCATTATTCGCATTCTTTGAAAGTTGCCTTGTATCCGATGGTTCGCATAATCTAAGCTGAAGGAATTCGAATACAAAGAGTGTTCTTTTGAGGTTCAAACTAAAACGAAGGGATTAGAGGCGACGAAAAGGACGGAAAGAATTTACCCTTTTCCTTCGGAAAATGCCGGAAAAGGGTTTGAAAAAAACGCAATCCCACGTCTATTGATGCATCCTTATTCACAAAGAATTCACTGATCGAAATCTCGCATTCAAAACGGATCGGGGTTCATCAAGAATCAACAATATCATTTCGGAGAAACGAAGGCATGCTGGCACATATACGACCCGATCAACTTATCTGTAAAGACTCTGATCGCGAAAAAAGTCTGAAAACATTAGGGATGATGTTGGAACTGAGCGAAAAGTGTTACGTCTTTGGAAAATATTTTTTGATCGACGCTTTCGATTCCGAAGACCATCCGTTTCTTCTGAGAAAAGGATTTGATTTGATGGGAATCGGAATGGATGCGGAAAACGTCCACAACATCCTGAAAGGATACATCGTTTCCGGAAATTACGAAGGAAAGGAATTATTAGATAGAATCATCATACTCGAAGGGATGGAAGCGATTCAGAAGGAGCTGCACATTACCGTGTTTCTGGAAAAAGTGGCTTCTTATTTCGGGGAATCGTATCAGGAAAGTTTTTGGAATTTCGTAACTCAGAAGAGAAAGGAGATCGATACGATCCTTCTCAACGATTTTTACGCGGAATTCTGCAATTCTAAACCGCAGATCGATTCGGACATACTGTTGAGCCGCGCGTTTCATTCTCTTTCCTACAACGAATTGAAGGATTTGTTGAGACAGGTGAGCCTTCCCGATCTCGCGGAGGCGTTAAAAAGCGTGCGTGAAAAACTCGTGATTCAAGTATTAGATTTTCTTGATAGAGAATCTTCTCGTTGGCTTATGAAGGAATTGATGAGATCGGACGATTCTTACGATAGCTCGGAAAAGGTAAAGGAAGCACAATTGAAAATTCTGGGCGTCTTTGCCTCTAAAAAGGGAATGAACCGGGCTTTGTAAAACGAAAACCGGACTTCTTAGTTAGGATTTGAAAGGCCGAATGAAAATTCGGCCTTTTTTTGTTTTTGCGGTTCGAAAATTTCATCGATGCCATTTTCGCCGTTCTTTTCCGCAAATGCAAGTCCGTCTCTTGCACGTTTTATTTGCCGATTTAAGAAACGATCCTTTCCAATTCTTTGCAAAGAATTTTGGCGATTTGATAATTGCGGAACCATTTCTTATCGGCGGGAATTACGTTCCATTCTTTCTCCTGGTCCTTATATCGAAAGATCGTCTCGTACGCTTTTTGATAATCTTCCCAACGGTCTTGCGTCGTCTGATCGGACGGATCGTATTTCCAAGTTTTATCGGGATCCGAAAGACGTTCCGTGATTCTTTGTTTTTGCTCTTCCTTGGAAATATGCAGAAAGAATTTAAGAATCAGAGTTTCGTTCTCGCGCCGAAGATGTTTTTCGAAATCTCGAATGGATTCCAATCGTTCTTCGATTCTTTTTTCGGAAAGAGTTCCTAAAATCTTAGGCATCAACACGTCTTCGTAATGCGATCGATTGTGAATGTGGATCATCCCTTTCGGCGGAACGTATTTGTGAATTCTCCATAAAAAGTCGTATTGGATTTCTTCCGCGTTCGGCTTTGTCCAGGATTTTACGTAGCAACCTTGCGGATTGATTCCCGCAAAAACGTGCTTGATCGTTCCGTCCTTTCCCGAAGTGTCCACTCCCTGCAAAAGAATCAAAACCGAGCATTTTTTCTGTGCGAATAACTTTTCCTGAAATACGGAAAGTTCTTTGAGATATACTTCCGTTTTTTGAAGAACTTCGTCTTTGATTTTGTCTTTGGGAGGAAGAGTATCTACGTTTTCAAGATTCATACTTTCGGGTTCCTGCGCGTTATTGTTTGAAAAGATCGATCATCGATAGAATGGATTTGCGGACCGATCGAAAGATCGGCAACGAGGAAAGTTTTAAGAGTTGAAAAACAAGATCCAAACCCTTATCCAAAAGAAGTTCGGTCTTTTTCTTATGAGCCGATCCGTCGAACAGCCAAACATAAATGATTCCAAGTTGAAAGAGCCAGAATAGAGAGGGAAGTTCTTCCTTTAAATCGGAAGGCAGAGAATCTTTGGAGGAATCGATCGCGTTTTTAAAAAGAGAAATCGCGTCTTCCCGAATCTGCTTCGTTTCTTTGCTGAAAGGGGAAAGCGGATGATGAGGATCGCCTCCGCTCCTTGCGAGTACGTGCAGGAATTTTTCATGTCCTTGAAACTGGCTCAACTTGTATCGAACGACGTTTTTAACTCTGGCCTTCAGGTCGGATTCGATTTTACAATATTCGTTATTTTGAATGTTTGCGTCGTCTTGGGTCTGTCTGTAGAACTCAAGAACGATGTCTTCCTTCGTTTTAAAATGATAATACGAAGCGCCAACGGCGAGTCCCGCCTTTTGTGCGATGGCGCGCATCGTCGTTTCGTCATAACCTTCTTTTTGAAATAGGGAAATCGCGGTTTTAAAAAGAAGAGACCGGGTCTGTTGCGACTTGCCGGTCTCTTTTTGCGTTTTCGAATTTTTCCGAATCATGCGGGAACTTCAGCTTCTCCGAAAGTGTGGGAAATTTTCTTTCTGAATTTCGCGAACAGGAAGAGGTTGAAAAAGTGCATCGCTCCCAGAAGCAAAAGTACTACTCCGACTTTTGTGGTGAGAATTTCGATACATTCTGCCAGATCTAAAGGTTTTTGACTGGAGGTCAAGGAAAGGCTTATGTAGCCGATGTTGATCAGATAAAATCCTACGATCAAAAGATGATTGATCGAATCCGCGAGTTTTTCTTCCCCGTTGAACATTTGAATCAAAAAGATTCTTCCGTTGTTGAAAAGAGTTCTCGCGACCCAGATAGTCATCAAGATGCTGATAATCAAATATCCGATGTAAAGTCCGATGGTGAACGGACCCGAACCCGGTTTCGAATACTTAAGACCTTTCGCCAAAAGATACGCGACGACGCTGTTGTTTCCGTAATGGGATGCGATATCAAGAGCGTTTTCTCCGTTGCGTGTCAGATAGCCGCTGAAAGAATCTCGATTCAAAACCAAATCAACGATCTTACTGTCCGGCATTCTTGCTGCGTAGTGAATCGGATATTCTCCCGCGTTATCGGGTGTATCGATCCTGTTGTTGCGATCCAACACGAATTGAACTACGGAAGGGTTTCCGCTTTCGATCGCGTAAAATACCGCGGATCTGCCGCGACTATCTGTGTTGTCGAACGTCGACGGACTTTCCGAATAGATTTTTTCCAACTTCGCGAGATTTCCGATTCGAACCGATTCAAAGAAATCGGATTGGGAATCCGCAAAGGCCGAGGCGGTGATTCCGAAGAATAAGGCCCAAACAAAGATGCGTTTCATAATTTAACTCCAAATTTGAACATGTTCAAAAAATAGCACCATCGCGGAATTTTGGCAATCAAAAAATTTGAACACGTTCAAAAAATATCTCTAAGGTGTTTTCAAACGGAGAATGACCCGAATTTTTATCGCGGTTTGCGTTTCCGTCCGAAAATTCCGAAGCAGATAAGCGATTCACGATGCTGTTGAAACGAAAAATCGCTTGAGTCCGATATGAATATATCTATAATGGATATAGATGAGAACCAAGGAAGAATTCTCCGAAACCAAAGGAATCACTCCGGCTATGTTTCATATTCTGCTCTCACTGGCGGAAGGGCCGCAGCACGGATACGGAATCGGAAAATCGGTCGAGATTTCTTCGGAAGGGAATTTTCGCTTAGGCCCGGGAACTCTGTATCGAACCTTGGAATCCATTCGCGGTTACGGTTGGATTCGACATTGCAAACGAAAGCTCGAACCGGGAGACGACCCGAGGCGGTTGTATTATGAAATCACGCCGAACGGAAAAGAGGTTTTGATCCACGAATTGAAAAAGATGGAATCCGCCTTAAAACGAGCCAAACAATTGGATCTTCTGGAAAACTAAGATGATCTTTCGATGTTTTCAACTCTTCGTGGAAATCGTTTACCCTTCTTCTTGTTCCAAAATGTATAAAAATGCGATTCTGAGCGGCCTGGAGGATTCGTATACGGAAGGAAACTTTAGAATATTCGATTTATTTGATATTCTTATTTCTGGTTTTCGGGAAAGAATTGCGGGCGAACAAAAGCTATTTTCCCTCGTTTGGAAGCACAATCGCGGCACTGCGTTCGGAATCCTAATTCTGATTCCTTGGGATTTGTTTTTACTTTCGATCTTTGCGAGTTTTTTTGTGGGAGGGGAAGGTTGGTTGAAATTCTTTCACAACTTTCCGTACGAAAGAAACAAGTCAGCGGAGTTCTTTCTTCCATTTTTATTGTTCGTCGCCGGATTTCTTCTGGTTCGCGATTTGTTCTTCCAAAAAAAGAAACGAGCCGTTTTCAGTCGATACTCCTACTGGCTGTATCTGAATTACGGTTTGATCGTTCCCTTCTTCTTAATTTTAATTCTTTGAGGTGTTTATGAAAATTCTTGCGTTGAGTATTTTAGTTTTGGCCTTGGTGCTCGTCGGCTTTTTGTTTTATATGGGCGCATTCGATCGGGTTCAGGTTCGGGAAGAAACACAGGGCCCGTTTTATATTCTTTCGCACGAGCGGATCGGCGATTATCGCGATGTCGGTTTAACGTTCGAGGTTCTTCAGAAGGAACTTCCGGAAAAAGGATTCAAGGACTTTAAATTATTCGGGATCTATTTGGACAATCCGAATGAAGTTCCGAAAGCCAAACTGCGTAGCGAAGTCGGGGCGATTTTTGCGGAACCCATTTCCAAAATTCCGGACGGACTTTCCATCGAATTGAAGGCGAGAACCATTCCCGCGAAAAAATATCTCATCGCTGAATTTCCTCTTAAGAATTTTCTTTCCATCTTTTTAGGAATTTATAAGGTTTATCCGAAGATTTTCAGAGCTTGCGAGGAAAAAGGATGCGATCTCAAAGGAAAAGCTTCGATGGAAATCTACGAACCTCTTACGACGTATAAGACGACTTATCTTCTTTCGTTGGATTGAACTAATTCCTATGACGTTTGTTTAACGTTGCAAGAATTCGACCAATTTTGGAGCGACTCTTTCCGGGATTTCATAGTGCGGTATATGACCGGCGTTGTCTAACGGTACGAACACGATTCCGGGAAGAAGTTGCAAGGCAAGTTCGCTGTTTTTAAACGGAATCACCTTGTCTTCTTTTCCCCAAATTAATAGTTTAGGAATTTTGAATGTTCCTAAACGTTTGTATTCTTCTTCGAAGGATTCGAGCGGCATGTTTCTCAAACTGGAAAGAATCGCGCGTTTAAAACCCTTGTATTGCATTTGTTCCTGAAAAAGGGAACCGAAGTCCGGAAACTTATCGGGTTCGTAAAAACTTTTCTTGGTTCCTTGAAGCAAGGATCTATCTCCGAATGACTTCATCATATAATCTCCCAAAATGGGAAGACGGGATAATCTTGCCACCAATGGAATTTCCATCGGCAATCCGGCGGGGGCGATAAGTCCGAGAGTTTTCACTTTTTCAGGATATTTGAGGGTAAAATGGATCGCGACCAAGGCGCCCATAGACGTTCCGATTAAATGTACCGGTTTTTGAATATTCAGAGATTCGAATAGATCGGAAAGCTGTCTCTCGTAGAGATCGTTATTATACGGAGTTTCCGGTCTATCGGAAAGTCCTCTACCGTATAGATCCATTCTTAATACCCGATATCCTTCCCGTTGCAGAATGGCGGATATAGGGCCGTAGATAAAAAGCGGCATGGACAAACCGTGAACTAAAACTACGATCTCGCCATTTTCCGGACCTTCGAATTGATAATGAATCCACCCGTCTCGTCCTTGTGCAAACGAACCGCCGCTTCTTGCGCGGACTTCCGCATCGATGAGCCCGTTTTCTCCGTCCGCAAGAAAGGGAAGCGCGAGAAGAATAAAGACCGAAAGGGATATAACTGCGATCGTGATTCGTTTCATGATCCGAGGAAAATAGGACTTTAAAAACGAAAGTCAAGGTTTTTTCCCCTTTTGATGATCGAGAAAAATCCTAGTAAAAAATCTCATTTTCGAATTATGATGCTTAAATAATTGTTGCCTAAGCAACAAAATGAGTCTAAACTTAAAAACAGAATCAGAAAGGAGATTTTTATGAAACTGAAAACGGGAGACACGGCCAAAGATTTCGCGGTGCGGGATTATTTGGGAAAAAACATCAGCCTTGCGGATTTGAAAGGAAAATATACGCTTTTGGCCTTTTTTAGAAATGCGGAATGCGCTCTTTGTAATTTACGGGTTCATCAACTTTTAAAGGCGTATCCCGAACTTGAAAAAAAGGGGCTCCAGGTTCTGGCGGTTTTCGAATCCACGCCCGAAAGTATTCGGGAAAGCGTTGGAAAGAAATCGATTCCGTTTTCCTTAATTCCCGATCCTTCCGAAAAGTTATATCGTTTATACGGCGTGGGCACTTCTTGGCTCGGAGTTTTCAAAACGATTCTTACTTCCCAAAAGGAAATTAAGGAAGCGGAAGAAATGGGTTTTGAAATGAAAAGAGTTCCGGGTATGAAGATGGATCGTATGCCCGCTGAGTTTTTGATCGGTCCGGATTTGCGCGTGCAGATCGCCAAGTTTTCCAAAAAGGTTACGGATCATATTCCGATTCAGGATTTGAAAGCTCATTTGAATTGAAGTTCAAATCCTGCCGTCTAACACGTTCGCTTCGATGGTTTCCGAGATCCGTTTCAAGGTTTGTAGATCGGATGGGCTCAATCCTTTGTAGATGAGTTTTCTTTCCTTCAGCATTCTTGGAACGGTTCTTTCCAAAAGAGCCTTTCCTTTTTTCGTGATTACGACTTTGAATTTTCTTCTGTCTTCGGAGTCGTCTTCCCTTTGAACGAGATCTTTTTTTTCCAATCCGTCCAAAAGCCGAGTCACGTTGGGTCTATCCTTGAACGTTTTGTCCACAAGATCGGTTTGATACGCGCTTCCGGTTACGGAGAGCTGGTTCAGCAATAACCATTGTTCGACGGTGATGTCCTCTTTGTGGTCGGTCATCAGCTTGGTGAAGTGCAGCCGTAAGAGACGATCGGTTCGGTGAAAGTAATAGGCGAACGCGGTTTCGATCAAAGAGGAGGTTTTCGTTTCTTTTGAAGAGGGCATGGATCATTCTCCGTAGATCCATAGTTGCTTGGAAAATCATTGCTTCAATAATAAAATTTGATCGCTGTTTACGAAAGCGGCTCGCCGAGCGATTCGACGAATTTCATTTTCGATCCGGATTGCATCAAAGCCACGTACGTTTCCTTGGGGACGTCCGCGTATCTTTTTTCTTTTCCGTTTCGAAAACGGATTACAAGATCGCCGGTTTCGAAGTCGTACCCGATCGATTCTATTTCGGGGGAGGATATGTAGTGCGTTTCGAGCATTTTTTACCTTCTGGAACTTTTTTTTCGAAATTTTAGATTTGATTCTCGCTGCGACCCGTAGAGAGCAGTGTCGCTGAGTTTCTTTCGGGACAGGCTTTTTATAAAAACTCGGACATCCAACCGAGGATTTTTCCGAGTTTGATTTTTTCCAGGTTCGAATTGGAAAACCGGATCGGTGCGGTTTTTTCGATTCGGATTCCAGTCGGTCGACTTCCGGTTCTGAACTCGAAAACCATTCGTCGAAACGGCGAAGTTGCGAAATTCTCCCTTTCGGGTTCGAAAATAGAATGATTCAATATTTCTAATATTTCTTTTTCTGAATATAGATCCTCGCAAAAATCCCGGATTCCCGCGGAGAGATCCTGAAACAGATTTTCCCGTTTGACGTCCCGGATTCCGATCACGGGTGGAAATACCGCTCTTTGAGGAAGATTTTTCAATCGATCAACGGTTTCCCTTACGTTCGTTCTTTCCCAGTCGACAAACAAAAGGCCGGGTTCGTATTCCTTAAATCGATCGTTGAGCGACGTTAGTTCTCTGCAAGGAACCGTTTCCCAACCCGATACCTTGAGATGAGCGCGGATTCGTTGGTATAAAAGCGGATCGGGTCCGATTACGATCGAAGTTAATTCTTTTTTTTGAGGAAGCGTTTCGAGAGGAACGTCCACGATTTGCAATCGGTTCAGATCTAGAAAGTAATTCAATCCGTGTTCGAAGAGATTTTTGAGTAGGGCCGGTTCGATTCTTCCGATCAACAAAGGTTGTTTCGACCAATCCATCGCCGTTTGCAAAGAATCGGGTTCTACCGATTTGCGAACCACGATTTGTCCCGGTCCAGTCTCCGGAAATCTTCCCGCTCCTGCCCATTCCTGCGTTGAAATTTCTTTCCAATCCAAGAGGGAGAAAAGAAGCTTCTCTTCTTTTTTGGTAAGTCCGGTTAAGAAGAGACAATCGAACAGTAGGCTTGCCATGGGTATTTTGCTTGACCGAAGGCTTTTCCGGCGAATTCTAGAATTGTGCGACGCGTAAAAGACGCAACCAATTAAAATGAAACTTCTGAAACGATACGCGAATCGACGACTCTACGATCCCGAGACGAGTAAAACGATTACTCTCGAAGACGTCGCGGAGATGATCATCAACGGAGAAGAAATCCGCGTGATCGATAATATGTCCGGTTCCGATATCACTCCGAAAATTCTCGGGCAAACCTTTCTCAAGGTTTCTCTCGGTCAAAGAAACGAAGAATTCTCCAACTTCATGCTTTCGGCTTTGATCCGTGAAACGGGTAAGGACATAAGTTCCCTGTTCGGAAGGTTGGTCTTAGGCGGAATCGGCGCGAGTTATCTGACTCGCGATCGTTTGGAAAAGATTCTTCAATCCATGATCTCCTTGGGCGAACTCAAGTTGGAAATGGCGACTGAATACCGCGACGACCTGTTGACTCACATGGCCAGCCGCGCCTCCGAAAACAAACTTCGCATCCAAGAAGACCTCAAAAAAATCGGAAAAGAGCTGGAAGAATCCGCCGAAACCGATTTACCATTGGAAGACCTTTCCGAAAAAATCCGCAAAATTGCGGAAAGCGTAAAAGAAAAGGAAGCCTGAAACTTTAAGCCGAAGATTTCAAAAGCCGATATTACAAGAGAGGGAATTCCATGTTTAAGAATATTTCGATCTCTATCATTTTGTCTTCTATCTTCGTTTTGCCTTTATTCTCTTCCGATAAGGCGGTAGAATACGCCGATAGAGCGTATTTCGAGCAGATCAAAAAGCTCGATACCGGTTCCTACGAGGAAAGGGTCGAAGCCGCGGATTATCTCAAGTTCGTGAATAACAAACTCGCCGTTCGTCCTCTTTTGAACGCGCTCCGCGGAAATCCGAAAGTTCCCAAGTCCCTTGAAAATCATCCCTATCTCAAGTTTACGGTCGCTCAAGCGCTCGCCGTAATGGATCAGGAAATCGCGATCAAACCGACCATCGAAGAATATAAGAAACTCGAACCCACCATCCTAGAAAAGGACGAACCGTATTTTACGTCTAAGGACGATTATACGATGGTGATCGCGGTCGGCGAAATTCTAAGAACGATCGGAAGTTTTCCTTATGCGAAAGAATCCGAAGACGTTCTCGTAAACGCTCTCAGTCACCCGAACTATTACATCCGCGCTTCCGCGGCGGACGGTTTAAAATACATGAACCGCAAGGAAACGGTGAACTTTCTCGTTTCCACTTTGGAAAAGGAAAAGAACGATTTTACGAAAGCGGCGATCCTCAACTCGATCGTTAACATCATGAAAGTCGCGGATAAAAGTTTTTATTCTCTTTGCGATATGCTTAAAAGCGAGAATCCTTCCGTTCGTTACAGAGTTTCCATGGCTCTCGGAGAAGTGGATCTAAAAGCGGCGGAATTTTATCTTCGTCAAGCGCTGTTGATCGAGGACAAACAAAACGTGCGCGATCAAATTCGGAAGGATTTGTCGACCGTTCTCGGTTTTAAACTTCCGACTATTTCGGTGATCTTTGCGGAATAAGAATCGAATTCTTAGAATCTCCTAAATCAAAAAGAAAGACCAAACCGGTATTGAAAGCTCCTGAAGTTCAGGGGCTTTTTTGTTGTACGGATTCTTCCGAAAAATATAGGTACGCGCCCGCAATCAGAGCGGCCGTTCCCGAAACCGTCAACGCCGCGGTCGAGTTCCATTGGACCCACAGATAACCCGTGATCGAACTCGCGAGAATCATACAAAGACTTTGAAACGCATTAAAGGTTCCTAATGCCGTTGCGGTTTCCGTTTTGGGAACCAGATTGCTGATCCATGCCTTTGAAATTCCTTCCGTGGAAGCAGCGTAAACCCCGTACCCGGCAAACGCGATCCAAAGGATCCAAGAGGATTCTCCGAATCCCATACTCCAATAAACGAGCGCGAAACATAATAAACCGAAGAGAAACATCTTCTTCAATCCCACCTTATCCGCGATCACTCCCAACGGATAAGCGGCGACCGCGTACACGATGTTGTAAAATATATAGGCTCCGATGGAAGAAGAATCGCTCATGCCCGACTCTTTCAAACGCAAAAGAAGAAACACATCCGAACCGTTGAACAACGTGAAAAACAGAATTCCCCGCGTTAGATTTTTATACGAAGGAGAAGCGCTCTTCCAATATTTGAAAAAAAGAAGAATCGAATATTTCTCCTCCTCTTTGGGAACGAGCGGTATCGTATTCTTTTCTCGGATCCAAAAGGTAAATAGGATCGCGAGAAGTCCGGGAATAAACGCTAGCAGAAATAATTCTTTGTATCTTCCGGGATAAAAGTATAAAAACACGAGAGCCGAAAGCGGTCCGAGTACCGCTCCGAACGTATCCATCGATCGATGAAAACCGAAAACCCTTCCTTTGTTTTCGATCGTAGTTTCGTCGGAAAGAAGGGCGTCTCTGGCGGAAGTTCGGATTCCCTTGCCCAGTCGATCCGTGGTTCTCACGAAAAAAACCCAAAACGGAGACGCCAAAAAAGTCATCATCGGTTTGGAAAGCGCGCTGAGTAGGTAACCCCATCGAACGAACGGAAGCCGTTTTCCGCTTAGATCGGACATTCTTCCGAAAGAACCTTTGCTGAATCCGGCGGTCGCTTCCGCGACTCCTTCCAAGAGTCCGATCAGAAAAATCGAAAAGCCGATTTCCTTCAAATAAATGGGAAGAATCGGATACAACATCTCGGACGCGACGTCCGTCAACAGACTGACGATCGAAAGAATCAGAATGGTTTTTGTGATGATACTTTTGGAAGGAACGAACATGGACGAAACTTTCGAGTTCGACTCCTTGTTGAACAGGCGTGTATTTCGACGAACTATGGACGTTTCCGATTCGGTTCGTCGATCGCCTTACGCGTATGTTCGAAAATTAACGATGAACGGAGCGCTCGAGGAAGACTCAATACAATCGCGAAACTCAGATCTCGCTTCCTACAAGGCGCTCGATAAGTGGTGGGAGATACTGGGATCGAACCAGTGACCTCTACCATGTCAAGGTAGCGCTCTAACCAGCTGAGCTAATCCCCCTTTGCCTTGTATTCCAGAATCTGCGTCGCGCTTTATTCGTAAAGAAGATTCCTTTTCTCCTTCCGGGGAAGAATCAAGGAAGAACGCGTTCGGATCCGAGAATTTCGAACGAAGTCCGCGTCTTTTCCGAAACTTTCTCCGAGAAAATCCTAGCCGATTTCAAAATCCATCAGGTGTTTCGGGATTCGGAAAGAACGAAAACGAAGGATCGGGTATCCTACTCGCCGAAATCGAAAAGAAAAAGAGTTCCGGTAAAAGAAGAAGAGGTTTGGAAAATGAAAAAGCCGTTCGCAAAAACGATTGATGGGCAATCACCTTCGGTCCGCAAAATGGACTTTGAAGGTTTGGAAAATCTTCCCAGACATTATTTCAACGATAACGCGATCATTACGCACGCGTTGAACAGTTTTCACGTGATCTTTCCGGAAGGGGAACGCTATTTTATCCGAAGCGTGAAACCGTTTCAAGACCGACTCAGCGAACCTTTAAAGAATCGCGTGAAGTCTTTTATCGGTCAAGAAGTGCAGCACGGAAAAGAACACGAACGGGTTTGGTTCGCAATCCGCAGATACGGTCTTCCGCTCGATAAGATCGCCAAGTTCTATTACACGACCCTGTATAAAGGAATCTTTCCGTTTTTAAGATTTTTATTCGGACCTAAGATCGATCTTTCGATCACCGCCGCTCTCGAACACTATACGGCCACGTTAGGCGAAATATCGTTAAAATACGATCTGGCCCGCGACGCTCACGGCGATATGAGAAAACTTCTCGTTTGGCACGCTTGTGAAGAGATAGAACACAAATCGGTCGTTTACGACGTTCTTCAGGAAGTCGCTCCGAATTATTTCTTGAGAATTTTCGGTTTTGCGACCGCGACCGTTCTGCTTTGGTCGTATGCGATTCTGTTTCAGTATTGGTTCTTGATCGCGGATAAGGAAGTTTCCTGGAAGAAGTTTCGAGCGGATCGTTTTTATGCCCGCAAACATCTCGGAGCTTCGGTGCCTCCTTTGTTCCAAGGATGTTTGAAATACTTCCGGCCGAATTTTCATCCGGATCAAATGGGCGGCTACGAATTGGCGGAAGCGAGTCTTTCCGCTTTGTAATCATTCATTTTTTTCACTAACGAATCCATCCGAAACACTTGCTCTCGGACTTCGGAGTTCCCCGGAATTCCGAAGTCTATTTTTTTTAACGCCTCTTAACTTAAGAATTGAAAGTCAAAAAACTGAAATGGTTCGCGATATGCATCGCATGCGCCAGATCGTATTCTTCCTTGGATAAACTTCCGTATGCGAAATGGGGTTTGAGTTCCCCGCCGTATGCTTGGAACTTCAAAATCGTTTCTTGTAAAACCCCGAGGCTTGCCTTCCAATCCGTATCGGAATGGATCGGAGCGGCGCCCGGAATCGGAGCCTCCAAGTCGTGCGACATCTTTTGCGAAGAAGCGAACTTTAAGAATACGAGTTTTCCGATCGTGTTTTGAAATAGAGCGCTTTTATTTTCGGGATAACCTTGGATCGAATATTCGATCGATTGAGCGCAGTGAAGAAAAACTTTTCCCGCGTCCCAGGTTCCGTATCCTTGAATCGAATTCGATTTTTTGAATGTTTCCAGTTCGCTTAACACTTGCGATAGGGAAGAAAAAGTCAATCCCTTGTCGACGATCCCTTTCGGACCGGAGCCGCATCCGTTTGCGGAAGAAAGGACCGCCGCACCCGTTCCGCTCAAAATGAAAAACTTCGCGGAAGAACGGAGGAATTCCTTTCTGGAAAAATTTTTGGATGTGAACGTAGTTTGGGTCGTTTTCAATTTTAATTCTCCGTGGAAGGCGAGTTTCGTCGTTTTTAAGGATCGAGTCAACCGTTTTGTAAACGCGCTAAGGATGCGGAGCGTGCGTAGCAGTTGCATCGCCGTTATTCGGCAAAACCTGTCAAACTTTGCTTTTGGTCATCTCGCCTTTACGAATCGCGATGCAACCGAAGGCGGTAGCCGAAGCGCGTAGCGAGCCTGGCCTGCGCCTTCTTAGTTCGTGATTCGTAAATCGTCGTATCGGCGCAGGAGCGCCCTAAATTTTTCTTAGTAGGAGATTCCTACCTTCTTATAGAAATAACTCAGGCACCAAGCGGGCCCGATCAAAAGAAACTGAAGGTCTTTGAAAAAAGAAGGCTTCTTCCCTTCGATCTTATGACCGATGAATTGAAAGATCCACGCAACGACGAACACTCCGACGGATATGCTGATCAAAGTGGAAATCCCGGAAAGAGAAATGAAATAAACGCCCGCGAGCATTACTGCGACCATCGTCATCATTCCGAGAAACATGGGGATGGAAAGTCTGAGATAGAAAATTCCGGTCACTAAAACGAAGATCGTAGCCCAGTTCAAAAACAATCTGCTCTGACCTAGGGATTCGGGAAGAAGGCTCTGAATGGAACCGGAAGGAATGGACCAAAGCATTCCGAGCAACGTAAACATGATGGTCGGCACGGCGATCCAGTGAATTCTTTTGTTAATGATATTTTGGTGACTCTCCGCGTATTCGGTCAACCACTGTTCGATCGTTTTCATATCAACTCCCTTCATCAAAGATTGAAGCCGTGTTTCGATTTTCGGCTCCGTTTAGAGTTGCACATCATCCCCGATTTTGCAGAAGATTACTTGAACGGAACTGCTATTTTTCAAAAAAAGCGAGGGTTTTAAACCGAACATTTCCCGGAAGGTCCGGCTCATGTGGGCCTGGTCCGCAAAGCCCGCCTCGTGGGATGCGACGGTCAGCGAATTTCCTTTTGCCAGGGAAAGCACGCAGGTTTTGATTCGCAGCCATTGAACGTATTTTCGGATCGGAATTCCGACCTCTTCTTTAAACAAATGCATCAGTCTGCTTTCGGACAAACCGGTGGATTGGGTCAATTCTTCGAGCGGAAGATTTTCGGGAATGGATTCGGAAATTTTTTTTAAGGCCTGCTTGATCCGAGGATCCCTTTCTTTGCGATCGGTTCCCTCTTTTCTAAGCACGTCGAGGGTTCTCTTCCAAAGTAGAACCGCTTCCTCTTCGTTAGCGGGAAAGGTTAAGAATTTTAGAATTTGTGAATATACTTCCGGTTTCAGTTCGAGAAAATCGGATCGGAAGTCGAAGATCGTTCCCTGAATTCGAACGCTGTCCGGATCGAAATGGAGAATGAAGATGTCTTTGTTCGGAGCTTCTAACTGCTGTTCGACGTTCGGACGGACGAGGACGGCTTTCGATTCCATCCAATCCGTGACGCCGGTTCTGAAACGGAACGGTTTTCCTTTGCTCAAAAGAAAAGAGGCGCTATAGTGTTCGTGAAGTTCGTTGGAGACCGGGACTCCGCTTAAAAGAACGTTGGACCCGATCAGAAACAGCTTTCCTGCCATCGCAGGAAAGCTTAGGAAGCATTCAACCCGTTGCAACTCATTTTGAGAGCCGGTTTACCGATCTCAAACGGCCGCGAATCGTTCCGCGGCCCGGTTAGGAAGCCATTGCACGGTCGATCGCCGCATCCAGATCGATGGTGATCCCGATGAGTTTGTCGAGTTTTGTAAGCTCGAAAATCTTTTGAAGGTGCATCGGAACGGAGAAGATCACGATCTTTCCCTGAGATTCCTTAAAAAGTCTCGCTTGCGTGCTGATAAAAGCGGCCAATCCGGAAGAATCGATATGAGTAGTGGAGGAAAGATCTACGAGGAAGATGTTTACTCCGTTTTCGATTCTGTCGTTCATCGCTTCCTTGAATTTTTTAGCGGAGAATAAACTGATTTCTCCCGTCGTCTTCAAGATCGCCATGTTCTTTTTGAGAACTCCCTGAACGTGAGAGTCCGTGATTTCCTGAACTAAAAGTTCGTCTTTGGATGCCAGTCCGCCGCCTGTGTTTTGCATAAGTTAATTCTCCCTAAAAGTTATACGTCATTTTAAATTCGATGTTTCGTTCCCTCACCGCCGATGCGTAAGGAATATTTCTTTCGGTCGCGGCGATCGAAAAAACCGCAGGGAAAGAAATCAAAGCCGTGTTGAAAATATAGCTCAACGACAAGGATATTAGAAAAAGATGATTGAGTTGTTTGTGTCTCGAATACTCGGAATTGTCCTGATCGAACAAAAGAAAGGTTCCGTTGTCCTGCGGAAGAAACATCGGCTGTTTCTCCTTTACGTTGATTCCCGAATAGTATTCGTAAGCGGCGCCCAAGGCGAACAATCCGGTGACTCCCATGAGAGCGTAACCGGACTTTGTGTGCTCCTTTCTTGCGAGGTAATAACCCGGAATCAGATAATCCCAGAGAACCAGACCCGTTTCCGGATTTTTCGGAGTTAGATCCTCCAGTTTATATACGATCTTTGAAATATTCTTATTTTCTAAAATAGTGGGAGCTTCGGTTTCTCCGCGCGTCAACATAATCGATTCGTCGTTTAGGATCGAAATCTTGGAAAGGATATCGTCTTCCGTTTCGGAGGAAACGGTGAACTTCAAATTCGTTTTGGAAAGCTGCTGGAGAATTCTCGGGGAAGGCTCGGTGATCTTGGCGTATTTTACCCGTTCGATCGCGACTCGGAGATATTCCCCTTCTTCCGTGACGTAAAACAAGGTTTGTGCGTTGATTCGAGTAAGCTTATGCGTGCAGGTCCGCTTCGGATCTTCGTCCAATTCCAAACAAAGGATGTTTCCGGCCTCTTCGAAACGCATTTCGGAAATTTCACTCTTTTTGATCTTTCGTTCACCGTCTCCGGTTTGGATCGTAATCTCTTCAAGAGCCGGATCGTTATCGGTAACGTTACCCGAAATCTCTTCCCCGGATTTTAAAATGATTCGATGCGCCGAAATCTCGAAGGATAACAACGGTAGAATCGTAATGGAAAGTAGAAAAAGAATTCTGCTCACTGAATAACCTCTATCTTAATCGCAGAATTGATTTGAACTTTCTTCTTGGAAACCTTGTCCATAAGAGTAATCGAATCGTCGTCTACGGAAGCTTTTAAAAAAGATTGCTTGTTTGAGTCCTTGGTCATGATCAGTTTGGAATTCTTCGTCGCGTTCTTATCCATCGAGATCGATTCGATGGAAAACGTGGGAAGGGTGATCGGAAAGTGGGATGAGAAAAGTCTCGCCTTGTCCCCTTCGATCACGACCTGGTTCGCATAAACGGGATCCGAATCGGATACGACGATCTTGATCATCGCTTTCGGAGGCGGAGGCGCTTCCGCTTTTTTCAGAAACTGATTCGATTTCTGAATCACTTCTTCCAGCATCGCTTGATTCTGTTTGGAAAGATCCCGTTCCAAGATTTCGTTTTTCGATTCGAAATCCCCGTTGTCTAAAAGGCGGCTCGGTTGTTTCAATTTTTCGGAAGAGGTTTTGATTTCCTTCGCTTCGGAAGCGTCTCCCAAACGTTCAGCGTTCTTATCGGAAAGAGACGCTATCTCCGAACCGGCGTTGTAATAATATCCGAGCATCAACAATCTTCGGTTAGCCTTGATTGCGATGTCTTTGTTTTTGTCCGAAAAGGCGAGGGCGGCGTATTCCCGGATCGCTTCGGATTGATGTCCCGTTTTTTCCAGAGAATAACCTTTGATATAATTTATTTCCGGGTTGTTGATCTTCGCTCTTTCGATTTCTTCGAGAGCCTTCGCATAATTCCCTTTTGCAAAATACGCCTTGGCCCTTTTTTCGGGATCGTCCAAATTGTTTTCGATTTCTTTTGCGCTCTGTTTCGCTTTCAGAATCAAAGAGATGAGAATTTCCGCGTCGCTGGAAAGCAAGGTGCCCGGATGATTCGCTTTCACCTCGTAGAGAGGACGCAGGGCGGAATCGAATTCTCCTTGAACCGCAAGGCAAAAACCCTGATGCAATTGGATGAATCCGCCTTCCTCCGATTGTTTACCGAATTGATCGAAGGATTCTTCGTAAGTGCGGTAGGCTTCCTTATAGAATTGATTTCTTTCCAAGGCGAACGCGTGTTCCAAAAGACGGATCTTGGATGAATTCATATGAAGATTGATTCCCGCTTTTAAGGAAAGGGAACGGACTGAGTTGATCAATACGGCGCCGGTTTCGTGGATCAAGTTCGGTTCCAAAGAAATGGTTGTGTTCGTGTTGTTGATCATGGAACTTTGCAAGTGATTCAACTTCATTTCCGCCTTGATGTTTTCCTTGTTCGAAATGATTCCTTCGAATTTGGAGCGGAGAATCTCGCTCGAAAAAGAGAAGTTAAGAATTTTACGTCTTTCTAATATGATTCTCAACTCGAAAAGTTTGGTTTCGAGTACGATAAATCCCAAAGGAAGAATCAATAGAAATCCGATTAGGGCTATGAAAACGCTCTTCTTCATGACGATTATTGAATTTCGATGATTCCAAAGGTGACGTCGTCCGGGAAACGGTCCGCGAACGCGTCCATTTCCTTTTTGATTTCGTTGGTGATCTGTTTTGCTTCCTGATGAACGTTCGCTTGGAATACTTCGAGAAGACGATCGTCTCCGAATTGTTCGCCCGTTGGAGCCGTCGCGTCCAAAATTCCGTCCGTATAAATGAGAACCTTATCGCCCGGTTCCGTTTTGATTTTAAGAACCTGATATTCCTCCGGAATACCGATGCCGAGGATATGTCCGGTGGAATTGAGAGTAACGATCTTATTTTTGCTCTTTCTGTAATAGTAGATCGGGTTGTGGCCCGCGCTGCAGAAATAAGCGAATCCTTCCTTATCGAACAACATAAAAATTCCGGTCGCAAAGAACGAACCTTGAAGCGTATCGAAAAGTTTTTCACTCAATCGGGTGAAGATGAAGGAAGGATTCACGGTTTCCTTCATGATGTTTTCGATATTGAAGTGGATGATCGATGTGATAAGAGCCGCTGAAACTCCGTGGCCGGTCGCGTCGGCCAAGAAGAATCCTGTGCGTTCGTCGTTGATCTCGAGAATGTCGTAGATATCCCCGCTGACCTCGCGCATCGGTTTGTAAAAAATATCCGCCGTGATCAGATTGAATTTTCTTCTACGACCGGGAAGCAGACATTCCTGAACGTTCTTGCCGATTTCCAATTCAGTTTGAATCTGTTGATTCTTATGTTCTAAACTTTCAACTTGCGAGGCGATTCTTTCCACCATTCCGTTGAAGGTGCTTCCCAAAAGATCGAGTTCGTCCTTGGAGGAAAAATTCCATCCGGCTCTTACGGTCAAATCTCCCGAAGCCATCGTCTCGCTCACTTCCTTCAGGATGAATAAACGAACGAAAATTTTTCTATAGAGAAAGATCCCGAATAGAATGTGAAAGACCACTCCCCAAAGAAGAAGAAGTGCGAGCTGTATATAAAGGGAATTGAGACGATCGAGGATTTCTTTTACGCGAACCTGCGAAACTAAAAAAGTTTTTTCAGTAAGATAGAAGATGAGATTTACGATGAAGTTTTTCGAATCGAGTTCGATGTCATAGGAACTGTTGATCGCTTCCTTCGCGTTGATGATCGTTGCAAGTTTTCCTTTCAGATAATCGATGGAAATTCTATTTCCGTGTTCGAGATTGATTTTGAATTTTTCGACGGAACGGTCTTCGACCGAGATTACGGAAAAATTTTCGATTCCGATACTGAGCAGTTTACTTTCGATGTCTGCGAGTTTGTCCGGATCCTCGTAGTTTTGAGATTCTAAACCTTCGATTTTTTTGAGAATTTTTCTCGCGATCTGATCCGACTCCAGAGTGAAATTATCGATGAGCAAGTCGGTTTGATTTTCGAAAATCATCACCGCAACAAACGTGAGATTGATCACTGTCAGCAAAGAATAAATGGAAATAATCTGAAGTCTCAGTGATCGTTTCATACTCAAACGAGTATACTCAACTAATCTTCTAATTTCTTCGTTTGTTATAATTTGATAATCGCCGAATATATAGTGCTACTAATGACTGCAAAGAGTGTGATACGGTGATCTTTATTTATAAAAAAATGGATCCACTCTCGAACAAATCGGAACATCACTCATTCAAGCGTGAATTGTTTCATTTTTATGGCATTTGAACTCTTTGCTTTTCTTTTAATACAGAAATTTCTTTCCTGAGCGGTTTCAAGAACGAAAGACGTACGCTTGTACGGTTTTCTTCTTCGTACAAGCAGTATGATTTCTTTATTTTTCGAAAATCGAAACGGAGTTCGAAACTGGTTTCAAACTCATTAAATAATCGAAGATCGCTCCTAAGTCTTGGTCATTCATTCCCGAATATTCCAACCAAGGCATAACGCTGTTGAATTCTCCCGCATGAATGATTGGATTGGTTTTTGCTCTGAGTTGGTTCGCGCGAAATCTTGCGATAAAACTTTCACGAGTCCAGTTGCCGATTCCGGTTTTTCGGTCGGGTGTGATGTTTGCTCCTCTTACTTTCCCTCCGGTCGAGAGCGGAAAGACGGTTCCTCCCGCAAACTCCATTCCTTCGACGACCTTGCCTTCGATTCTTTGCGTATGGCAGTCGTCGCAGCCGGCAAAGGTCGTTAGATATTTTCCGTAGGCAACTGAATCATTCGGATCGGGTCGTTTTTGAAACTCGGGAGATTTCGGAATCGTTCTTACGATGAGATTCATCGGAAATTTCACGTTCGACTTCTCCACTTTGTTTTCGATCGGTTGGAGAGTCCTTATGTATGCGATGATTGCGAAGATATCTTCCTTGTCCATTTGCGCGTAATTCGGATAAGGCATGATCGGAAAAAGAGGACTTCCGTCCTTGGAGACACCCGCCGTAATCGCGTAAAAGATTTCCGTATCGGTCCAATTTCCCAATCCGGTGGAGGCGGGGGTGATGTTTTTAGAATAAAAAGTTCCAGGTAAACCGAAATTATCTTCCGCCATGCGGAGATTTCCCGCGCCCACGTTATGCGTCACCGGATAGAAGAGTTGTTTTGGATCCCGATCACCCGTGTGACATCCCATACAACCCGCCACCGATTTCACGAGATATTCGCCTCGTCGGATTTGTTCCGGGGTATGAGCGATTTTGATTTCTTCCTTTTCACCGATGTCCGGAAATTTTAAAAAGAGAAAACTCAACGCTCCGAGCGCGATTAAGACCGCGGAGAGTAAGGTTCTCTTTATAATAATTCCTAATATTTTCATAATATTCTCCTGTTGATTATTAAACAATCGCAAGAGATGAATTTGAAATTATAAAAAGTAATCCTCCTCCCAGATTATAACTGCTTGCCTACTTGATAATTTTTGAATCTTTCCTAGTAAGAGTTCCTGATTCTCCTTTCGGCTGAGTAAAAGGAAGACATACATATCCGAATTGATTCGAAAGACGGACATTGAATTCGAAAAAAATAAAATGTTCCGCAAAATGTATTCAAAAACGTTGATGTTTCGTTGTTTCGAATTATATGATAAATAGAGTTTCCTACATTTTGCCGGCATTGATTTTATTCTACTGCGCGACCGCGCAGACCCAAGAGCCGGAAAATCAGAATCAAATTGAAAAGATACAGACCGCAAAGTCCGTAGTCGTGGAATCTTTTTCTCCCGCCTCGATCCGCGAAATTTGCGAGAAAGCGCCCGATCCTGCCGCCGCAGACGTAGAAAGCGAATCCTGTATTCACAAGCGACAACAAGAGTTGTGGAAAAAAGTTTTTGCGCCTTCTACGAAAGAGAAAAATCTTACGAAGGCCCTGGAATTGGTTTTAGTGCTGAAAAAAATATTTCCTAAAAAGAAGATGTTGATCGGAAAGGAAGCGGAAATCCACGTTAGACACGTTCAGCAGAGAGTGGAATACTGCGATCAGACCCAGGCCAATTGTGTTCCCGTTATCCACAATCTGATTTCTTTTTCCGATTCGGACATTCACGAAGTCAATAAGACGTATACTTTGATTCCTCAGTTGAGTTATCTCGAAAAGGAAGATAAGGTTCTTCCCGCAACAAAGTGGAACGAGCGTTTGGATTTGATTTCCAAAGAGAATATCGAGTTTATGCTGAACGCCTGTTTTGTCATTGAGTGATCGTTTGAATTTCGTGAAACTCGGCTTCCGCGAAAACGATCGGAAGGGAAGAGATACAGGAGAGCGACGCCCGCGATTTTTACGGACGTCGCTTTAAAAAGATCAGTAAGGTCCGCTCACGCAGCGAACGTATGCGTTGTTCGATTTTCCGTATTCCACCACGCCGCCTACGGTAAATTCCACGATGTAAGCCATTGATCTATAATTGGCGCCTTGCGGAATTTTATAGTGTTGTTCGGTGTTCCCCGGGTTGGTTACGTATTGTTTCGGATCCGTCGTGCCCGTTTCGTCGGTGGGAGTGCTCGGTAAGACAGGACTATTTCCCGCTACGAACGAATTTGTGGATGTCCAGAATCTTCCTTCCGCGGTATTCGGGAAAAAGGTCGGATTGATGATCGGTTTTGTCGATCTGCTGTAATCCACGATCGAGATGAGTTCCTTTACCGTGGGCAATCTCCATTGTCTTCCGTCGCCCAAAGTCGTTCCAAGGCTGCTACAATAAGCGACCGCTGTCGCCCAGTTGCTCGTTTCTGCCGGTCCCGAAACGACGCTACAGTTCGTGTAATTCGATCCCGCAGTTCCGCGTCCTCTGCCGCATTTTCTCCAGAGAAGACGGTTTCCCGTATCGTTGATCGTTCCATCGTTCGGATCCGTATATGGTCCTCCGATGGCGGTTAACGTTTCAATGATTCCGAGTAAAATGGTAAGAAGTATAAACGTTTTCAATAGTTTCATGTGATTCTTCTCCTTAATCCGCGATGCACATCGCAAGCGCCATATATCGGTTCGGCCAGTTCCAGGAAGTGGCTTTCCCTTTGCTGTTGATATGAGTTCCTCCGCCGAAAACGGAAATTTGCCAAGCGCCCCAAGCATTGGAACCGTTTCCTAATTCGCTTCCCGTATAACCGTTCAGAGCGATCGAAGCGCTGACTGCATTCGTAGAGGTCCAATATCTTTGGTAATCGTTTTTAATAAAACCGGGGAAACTCGTATTCTGGATCGTTTCGTTTCCGATAGATCCTTCATACGTAAGAATGCTCATCTGTTCGCTGAGAGTCGGAAGTCTCCACGTTTTCACTCCCGCAAATCCGGCTCCGGAGTTCGCGAGATTGAGTTGCAAACAATATTCCAGAGAATCTCCCCAAGTCAGATCCAAAATTCCCGATCCCATGTTTCTTGCGATGAGAGCGGCGTTGTAAGGATCCACCGCATCCTGAACGCAGGTCGCACCGGACCAAACGTAAGTTGGAGGACAGGTTTTCCAGATCACGTTGTTGACCGTATCTCTTGTAATTCGATCGTTCGGATATCCGGGGTTTGTCGTTGGAACTCCAAGACCGTAAGGCATAACGCTGAGTTCCGAATCTTGACCGGAGCCTGCGCAAGCAATGGCGTTTCCGGAAGAATCGTAACAGTTCGTTTGGGCCGTATCCGTAACAAGAGTGACTTTCGTTTCGGTTAAAGACTTATAGTTGAGTTTGAACACTCCTCCTACGATCGCAACGGGCGTTGTGCCCACTGCGTTTCCTGCTTTATCCTTAAATCCAGTAGCGGTGAATTGCAGATAAAACGTATGCAATTCCGGTAATTTACTGTTCAACGCTAATGAATAGGTTCTTGCATCCGTCCAAGTTCCGGCCATCGTAGGCCAAGCGATTTGAGGGTTGCCGCTTACTCCGCTGTCGTGATGTTCGGGAAGAGGTTTGAGACTTTGATCCATATCCTCGTTGAACGTAAAAACGAAAGTGTTTTGATCTACGCTCAAAGAGGTTGAGTTATTTGCAGGCGTGGCGGAAGAGAGAGTCGGCGCCGTATTATCGATGTTGATCGCGGTCGAGTTCGATCCTACGTTGCTTCCCGCGGTCGTAAGGCAGATTCGAATCGTATTCGCACCGACTGCGAGAGGGGCCGCACCGCTGATCGTAGTGGTGATTTCCGTGTTAGCGGCCGCAGAACCCGTGAGGGACAAAGAGCTTCCGTTTGTGCCGGAGTTACAATCTGTTCCACCGACTCGGATATCGTAATTACCTGCAAGATCCGATTGCCATTTTACGACGCTCGAATCCACGCTTCTCATATCGGCTTTGGAAACGGAATTGATCGTGATCGTAGGATTTCCTACGGCAACGACGTACTGACTTGTACTGACCGCACTTATGTTACCGGCCTTATCCACAGCGATTACTTTCACGTCGGTGGTGGCGTTGTTTGCAACGGCAAACGCGGAAGAATACCCGGTGGATCCGGATGCAACCGTTCCATCCGCGGCTATGCCCGGATTGGTCCCATCGTTTCGAAAAGCCATTCCAAGACAACCGGATGCGCCTGTGTCGGTGCAAGAAAGAGTGATGTTCGGAACGGATGAGCCGTATGTTCCTCCCGCAGGGGAGAATCCGATCGTAGGCGCGACGTCGTCCCGGATTCCGTTAATGCTAACGGTATCCCAAGCCAGAGTTCCGTCCGGACTTTTGAGACAAAGTTTGATTCCGTTACTTCCTGCGCTAAGATCGGATGCATTGATTCGATCGGTGTTGGAAGTGGACGCGGTCACGCTTCCGCTGGTATGAACGCTTCCGTCGCTACAATTGGTCGCGCCTTTGCGAAGCTCATAGGATGCTCCGAGGCTGGAAGACCAAGAAATATCATAATATTGAATTGCCCCTGCGTTGTTACTCACATAAAAAGTGGTCGCGGAACTGTAAGTAATACTTCCTTGAGGGGCGACCGGAGTCGTAAGGATCGGAGTATCTTGAATTCCGCCGCCAGGATTCGAAATGCTGGAACCTGGAAGAAAGAAAAAATTGAACCCTTTTTTTCCTTCACCTACCAAACAATTGGAGAAAGCGATGCCCCAGCAAAGGAAAAGAATGTATAATAAGCAAATTTCTTTTTTTAATTTCGCATGTTGTTTTTTGATTCCCTGACCCATAGAAGACTCCCACAACATTTTAATCCGGAGAATTTGAATTCACTTGAGAGTAATTTACTTCTTTTTTTTAAAGAATACGTCATTGCATATAAGTAAGGAATTCTTTGATTATAAGTTAGAGCTTAGTCCAAAATTTGGGGTGTGAGCCTACGATTTTGTTCGCAATACTCGTGAAAATTCTGTTCGCAACTAAAAAAAATATGGGAAAAGTATGTTCCGTGGGTTCCAAAAATTTCTTTGGAATGGCTTAAAAAGAATCTGCGTTAGGAAAAGATTGACTAACGTGCCTGGAAAAAAAATTTTCAAAAGAGAACGATCGTTTATTTTTTTGACTTCATTTCCGTACTTTGACAAACCCAACTTTCCTATAATTCAGGAGTTCAAAATTCTTTGTCAAAACGTCGATTTAAGGCATTTTAAGACACTCTTTTGTTCATTTGAGTATCAAACAAAAAATTCTAAACTGACTAGCTAATAAATTTTTTTCAGGAAATTACGAATTATAATTCTAAAAAAAATAAAAAATGAGCAAAAGCTCGGAAACCTTTTGTTGAGTAATCAAGGAAGCTGTGTATATGCATCTTGATTGCAGAATAAAAAAAGAGATTCTTCTTCGATCGAAAGGCAAGGGCTTTCTTACCGAAATAAAAAGCTGATCTGGTAAAAATACAAACAAAACGACAAAAGGATTCGGATGTGGAAGAGGTTAAATATTATTCATTAGCGGCAATGTTATACTTTATGATTGCCGCATTCGGAGTTTTCAAAAGGGATCGGCAAAAGAATTTAAGCGCCCCCGTGCTGTTTTTTCTGATGGCCTGTGTTTTTTGGTCGTTTACGGCCACGATGTTTATCACGGAAAACACTCTCGCAAAAAAATTAGCCCAATATTTTTACGCTTACTTTTCGGTAACAGTCGCGTTCTTTTTTATGAATCTCGCTTCAAACGTAAAGAGCGGTAGCTTTCAGTATATCGATTCTTTGAGCGCGTTCCGAAAATTGCTTCTTAGAAGTTTTGCGGCTACTGCGGCAATCGTGGTGCTTTGGGATCTGCTTGACGAATTCAAAATTCCGAATCTTTCGGAAATGGTTTCATTGGGAACCTTTCTGTTTTTTGTTTATCTGCTTTTTCAGATTCTGATTCCCTTGCGTTCCGCTAAAAACAAGGCGAATCTGGTAAGAATTCTTCCTTCCGTTTGCGTGTTGCTGATCATCAAGTTAACGGAAGTGTTCCGATATTTTGAAGGCGCGAAAATTATCGAGCCGATCAACACGATCAATTATTATTTTCTAATTCTTTCGCCGATTATCCTGAGCGAATTTATTCCGATCATTTCCGATTTGCAGAGAACGCAGAGCGAATTCCTGCTTGGCGATTCCGAAAACGAAGAAACGGATAAGAATCTTACCAATCGAGATTCCAGTCAGGAAAAACGATCCCTTTTGGAAGATCTTAACATCGAGAAGGTGGAGAGCAAGCTGACCGAGTTGATGCAAAACGAAAAAATCCATCTGGATGAAGAACTTCGACTTCCTTCTTTGGCTTCGGAAATGGGACTTTCGGTGCACCACCTTTCCGCTTTTTTAAACGAGCACATGGGAATGAATTTTAATTCCTTTATCAATCACCATCGGGTAAAAGAAGCAAAGGTCATGTTGCTTGAAGAACCGGATCGTTCGATTCTTTCGATCGGAATGGCGGTCGGTTTTAGTTCTTCATCTGCGTTTCATCGGGCCTTTTTGAAAGAGACAAAAAAATCTCCGAAAGCGTTCCGGGAAGAAAATCTTACGAACTACAAAAGTAAAGAAGACGAGATGGAAGATTTTGATTCTCGATATTCTCACACGATCTAAGATATTAAATCCCTGTTTTGTGCTATGGGCAAGACAGGGATTTTTTATCCCTTCAAGACATTGGATTCGGTGAGAACTTTGGAAAATTGTGGGAACTCCTACTTAAATCGAAACGTTTCGACAAGGATCATCCGCCAAAAAGCCTTGCAAAAAGAAAGAATTTCCTTTGATTTTGAATTCAAAAGAATGAAATCCCAATAAAAAGGAATCAAAAAATTTTTGAATCAGTTGTCTCTTGAATAGACCCAACGAATTCAATTCGCTGACGATATGAAGCCAATTGCTTTTTATAAATATACCGCAATCTTACTGACGATTCTCTTTTTTGCAGCGTGTGCCGAAGCGAGTCGTTTTGCTTTAGACGGTCAAAGCGGTGCGTTGATCAGCATTGTGGAAGACGTTTCCGAATCTGCGTCCCTTGGTGGGAACTCCTCAGGATTTCGAATCGGGGGGGCTGTTCAAGGATTGAAATCCGGAACTGTCCAACTCAAGTTAAACGACGAAATTCTTCCTATCTCGGCAAATGGAACATTTCAATTCAATTCTTCCGTTGCTCCAAATAAGAATTACCAGATCAGTGTGGCAAGCCCCGCAGCGAACCATTCCTGCAAAGTCTACTCCGATTCCACCGAAAATCCTTCGGGGACGGCGACTGCGAACGTTTCCAACTTAATCGTTTATTGCACGACGATTTTGATCAACGGTAAGGTTGCCGGCGACACGATCGAAATCAAAGAAGACGGAACCGCGTTGAACGTTCAGATTTCTTTGAGCGGTCCATGGGGGCCGAACGATCCGGTGACGCATATCGGGCTTTCAACGAACGCAACGATCGATCATTTTAGTCCCGGGCCGGAAAACTTCGACACGAACTTTGCCAATCCTGATACGGTTTCCGTGACCGCTTCGGATCTGACCCCTGCAAATGTGAGCGACTTCGGAGACAAGGTTCATACGTTATCCGTAACTGCGACTCCGATCGGACTTTCTTTGAGTTTTACGATGAAGATCTTGGACAACGATCGAAGAGTTCGGGAAGTCGTTCGGAACAGCGGCGGAAACATGCAGTACGGCGGAGCCACTTTCGGAGTGGATGGTGCGGATTCTTCTTGTTCCGGCAATGCGGGATTTGCTTCAAAAGCGTTGCTCGGTGTCGCGTCCCGCGTGCCTGGAAGCGCCGGTTGGCCGATCAAACCGAACACCCGCTATTACAATTACGATACTCTAAACGCGATCGCAACTTCGGACGTGAACGGTCTGATCCCGTATGCCACGATCTATGGAAGCACCGCGAATCCGGCTAATAATTTCTGGTCCGGATTTCTTACAAACTGGACCGTAGATACGCTGCAAAATTGCGGAGATTGGACGAATAATGCGACCGGAACCGGTTTATCGGGCGACGGTATGACGGGATATTTGTGTACTACGGCTCCGCGTTTGATTCTTTGTATCGAACAATGATAAAACGTCGCATAGGAAAAGAAGCCGCATAGCATATTTCGGACAAATTGAAAGTATTTGCGGTTTGAATCGCGATCTCTTCGTTTAACAATTCGTTTTAAAAAATCGGAATACGATTTTTGCGATTCGGTTTCGACGTTCTTGTGCGGAACAATTAGAATTCTATTTGTGATGATGGTGATGCGATCTGTTTCTTCCTATGATCGCGTATAATCCTTTGGCGACCGTCTGAAGGGCTCTGGTCATCACACCTTTCAATTTGATCTTCAGAAATAATTCCAAGACGAGTTCACGTAGAGCGAGATCGAAAGGAAGATTGTAATTCTTCCAGTCGATCGTAAAGTGAAACGGATAACTCTGTTCGGGTTTATCTTGAGAATGCGGTCCGAAATGAATCAGAGTTCCTTCGACCGCGGTTTGATCCGAATTGATATGTTTGAATTCCACGTAGATCTGCACCCTGTTTTTTAAAAACGGAAGGGGAATCACCTGCAGGCCCGCGAGTTCGGACCAAGTGATGTCGCTTAACGATAAGAATCCTCTCGTTTCTCCGCCTAAAACGCCGATCTTTAAATTCCCTCTTTTGCCGAGCCTGCACGATCCGCTTTTGGTTCTGAAAAGAATCTCGAGAGGCGATCCCGAGTCCATATATCCGCCGTCGATCGCGATGTCGTGAAGCTGAATCGAATACGTGGGCGTCAGCGTTTTGTCCACGATCGAAATCGATCCGTTTTCTATTTTCATATTTTGGAATACGATTCTTCCGCGTTTGGGCATAAGTCCGATTTTTTTATGCGGACTGATGATGTTCGTATAATCCATGTGAAAATTTTTAAAGAGAGAGGAGGGGATTCTCAACTGACCCTTGAAGAGAGAAAGAAAATCGATCTTGAAATTCAAGGACGAAACTCTGGCGTAAACCTGATCCGTTTTTAAAATTCCCGGAAATTCGATCGTGCAGTTCTTGGAAATGACGTAAAAGATCGGCAGAAGAACTCCTGAAGAAATCCAGCGAAACTTGAAGTGACGGAAGGAGAAAAAATTAACGAGAAGCTGCAGGATCGGGCCGGAAAACAAAAACTGAAGTCCGGCATACAGGATGAGAAGATAGAATAACGTTTCCCAAACCCAGTTCATGGAATCGATTCCTCAAAACGGGAAGATCGGAACTTTGGAAAGAAATTATTTCTCAAAAAGATGGATTTACTTCTTTTTCTCGAGAATTCTGTTCTCGATATTCTTCTTATCCATGGAAGAAATTTCGAGTTCTTTGGCGAGATCGTCCAGGAATTCCCTTTCCTTTTTCGTAAGGCCTCCGTCCATCGACACGATCACGCACGCGTCTTCGTAAAATCCGGCGGCCATAATCGGATTGCCTTCCGAAAAGTTACGAACCGTTTTTACGGGAAGAGGATTTTCGAAAACGTCCGATAACTCGCTGATGATGGAAGTTTTTTCTTCCTGATGATCGAAGAAAATACAACCTTCTTCGAAAAGAGCTTTGACCATCTGACCGACAAGACTTCCTTCTTTTTGATGAAAGATTCCATCGGCCATGCAGGAATAAGACCAGATGCTGACGAGAACCTTCGCGTAGTTCATCTTCAGATGGAATATCTCTTGTTCGGGGTTCATTTCTTCTCTGAACTTTTCATAGAATTCATGCCCCGGCAGGACTTTACTTGCAAGGGATGAAAGATTCTCCATTGGCATCGGGAGTTCCTCCAGGTTTTCAGAAAATTCTATCCGAACCATTGATTTTGCAATGAAAATCTGAAAAGAAAGACGTTGATTTTGACCTAAATTTTAGGAACCTGACTTTTGTGAACTCTTCTCTTAAAAGAATCCCAAGAAAGATACTGGTTACATCGGCGCTTCCCTATGCGAACGGTCCGATTCACTTAGGACATGTGTTGGAAGGAATACAAACGGACATCTGGGTTCGTTTTCAAAAGGCGAACGGAAACGAATGTTATTTCTTCTGTGCGGACGACACGCACGGCACTCCGGTAATGTTAGCGGCGCGTAAGGAAGGAATTACTCCGGAACAACTCATCGAGAGAGTTCAACAGGAACATTATAGAGACTTAACTTCTTTCGGAATTCGATACGATAACTATTATTCCACGAATTCGAACGAAAACAAGAGTATCTCCGAAGAAATTTATTTGAAACTCAAAGAGAGAGGACATATTTCGAGAAGAAACATCGAACAGGCTTACTGTGAAAACGATAAGATGTTTCTTCCCGATCGATTTATCAAAGGAACTTGTCCGAATTGTAAATCCAAGGATCAATACGGAGATAACTGCGAAGTTTGCGGCGCGACTTATAGTCCGAAAGATTTGATCGATTCTCATTGCGCTTTGTGCGGAACTTCTCCCGTTCGTAAGGATTCGGAGCATATCTTTTTCGAACTCGGAAACTTTCACAGAAAAAAAGTCGAAACTGCAACCGCCGAGGATCAAAAGAAGCGAACCGATGAGTTCTATTTGGAAGATTGGATTCGAAGCGGGACCGTCGAAGGCGTTCAAAAAAAATTGAGCGAATGGCTCGATAGCGAAGACGGTCTGCAGGCTTGGGATATTTCCAGAGACGGGCCTTATTTCGGTTTTGAAATTCCGGGCGAAAAGAATAAATACTTTTACGTTTGGCTCGACGCTCCGATCGGTTATATGGCTTCTTCCTTGAACTTTTTCAAAGGCGATCGAAAGAAGTTCGATTCTTTTTGGAAAGAACGCGACGCTGAAATCGTTCACTTTATCGGAAAAGATATATTATATTTTCATACTTTGTTTTGGCCCGCGATGTTGGAAGGAAGCGCTTATCGAGCGCCTTCCAAAGTTCACGTCCACGGTTTTATCACCGTAAACGGGGAGAAGATGTCGAAGTCGAGAGGAACGTTCATCAATGCGAACACGTACGTAAAACACCTCGATCCCGAACATCTTCGGTTTTATCTCGCAGGCAAGTTGGGTTCGGGAATGGACGACTTGGATCTTTCGTTCGACGATTACACTTCGAAAGTCAACGCAGATCTGGTCGGAAACCTCGTAAACTTGGTTTCTAGAATTTCAACGAGCATTTTGGATCAGTTGGATCGCACTCTTGGAGTTTTACCGGTCGACGGAAAGGAATTGTTAAACGAACTGCTCAATCAACCGATCAAACAAGGAACGGGCGAAGTCTCGGTTCAGGATATTATAAAAACCGCATACGAACAAAAGAACTACGCGAGAGTGATGCGGGAAATCGCGCGTCTCGGCGATACGGTCAATCGTTATGTGAACGACAACGCTCCTTGGAAACTCATCAAGGAGAATCCGGAAAAAGCGAGAGAGGTCGTAACTACGACCTTGAACGCAAGTCGTTTTCTTGCGGTTTACTTATATCCGGTCGTGCCTCAAATCTCGGAAAAAATTTATAAACTCCTGAATCTGGAAGGAGCTCCGAAGTTCGACGACCTGGATCTTGCAAACGTATTAGAAAAAACGAAAGTAAATCCCTACGAAATGATCACAAAACGTGTGGATGAAAAGGCAATCGACGCTATGTTAGAAGAAAACAAACAATCCGTGGAAGCTTCCAAAAAAGCGGAACCCGCAAAAACTGCCGAAACTTCTTCCCAAGAAGAACGACTTGAAATTTCGATCGAGGATCTCGCGAAAGTGGAACTGCGGGTCGGTCGGATCGTGGAAGCCGGACCGGTGGAAGGCGCGGATAAACTAGTGAACGTCAAGGTCGATCTCGGCGAACTCGGAATCAAGAACGTATTCGCCGGAATCAAAGTCGCTTATCAACCGGAAGATCTGAAAGGTCTAAAGGTTGTGGTCGTCGCCAATCTCAAACCGAGAAAGATGAAATTCGGCGTTTCGGAGGCGATGCTGCTCGCTTCCGGCGAGGGAGAAACGTTGAGTTTGTTTGTTCCTCACAAGGACGCGAAGCCGGGCGATAAGCTGAAATAAGATTTCGGTCGCTTCTGTTGTTAAGTCGGATTAAAATGTAAACAAAGTCGTTCGGACGAACTTTCAATTTTTATAATATGCCTCTGCAACTGGATATCACATACAGCTTTCAAAGACTTTTGGAAAAGAGCAAGAACGTGGGAGGTCGTCTCGTATCCAGACAGCTTACGCATATCGTGGATTCCTTTATTCTTTCCAAGTTCGAAAACTCGGGAGTCGAATTCAAATCCGGGGACGAACTTTGTATCATCGCGATGGGCGGCTACGGAAGAATGGAAATGGCTCCCCATTCTGACATCGATCTTTTATATCTTCACAACGGGATCAAGGTGCAAAGACTAGAGTCCGTAATCGGAAAGATCAACACCTATCTCTATGATTCGGGAAAGGAAGTCGGACATTCCTGCAGAACGATCAAGGAATGTTTTCAATATCTGGACGATATGTCCTCCTATCACGCGTTTCTGGACGCACGCTTCTTGGCGGGTTCGAGGGCTTTATTCGAAAAGTTTAAATCCGACTTTCTTGAAAAACTTCCCGCTAAATGGACGAAACGTTACAACGAGGCGAAAGAGGAGATTCTTTCCTCCCGCTTTCTCAACGAAGAACGCCCGATTTTGTTAAGCGAACCGAATCTTAAAACGGATCTCTGCGGTCTTCGGGACATTCAATATATGTTCTGGATGGAAAAGTCGGTCCGCAATCTTCCTTCTCTCGGCGGTTTATCGATTCTGCCCGTGTTTCAAAGAGGGGAAATCCAGCTTTTGCAGGAAGCGTATGATTTCATTCTTCGGACTAGGATCGCGATGCATAGGATCACTTCCCGTAAAACGGACCGTCTCGATCTCAATCTGCAGCAGGACGTCGCGGAGTCTCTGGGCTTCGGCAAAAAAGAGGAACTTTCCTCCGTGGAAAAGTTCATGCACGCTCTGTATCGTCATCAAAAGAACATCTACTTTATCATCCGTACGTATCTGGATTCCATCATCGAAAAAAGAAAAAGTTCCGAAGGCGAAAGTTTTCCGTACGAGGACCTTCACTTCTTTAAGATCGGGGACACGGTTTTTCCGCCGGTAATCGGCACTCTGTTTACGAATCCGCATACGATTTACAGAGACGTTATGCGCTCTTTTCGGATGATTCAGGAAAAGAATCTTCAGATTTCAGGCACGTTGCTGAACGAATTCCGATTCGCCTCCAATTTTTTGGACGACGACTTCAAATATTCTTCCGAAGTGAACGAGGAATTTTTGAAGATCCTGCGAACTCCCTCTCAAAGAGGACGAGTTCTCAAGCTGATGCACGAATCCGGCGTCTTGGCCGCGATTCTTCCCGAGTTCGGCGCCTGCACGAACTTTCCTTTGTTCAGTTATCATCACGAATACACCGTCGACGAACATACATTATTGATTTTGCATGAACTGGATCTTCTCGACGAGGGTAAGTTTCAGGATGCGGAAGTGCAGAAGGCGTATCGGGAATGTTCCAAGATCGAATTGCTCGCGCTCGCGATTCTTTTGCACGACGCGGGAAAAGTAAAGGAAGGCGATCATTCCGAATACGGGGCCGAACTCGTCGTGTCCGTCGGAGATCGTCTCGGATTAAGCGAAGAAGACACGGAGCTTTGCCGTTTTCTCGTGGAAAAACACACTCTCATGTCAGAGCTGAGTTCCAAACGGGACATCGGCGATCCGAAACTCCTTTTTGATTTTGCGAGAATCGTGGGAAGCAGAGAAAGATTAAGAAAACTGTATATTCTTACCGTAATCGACACGAAGTCCGTCGGAACGGGCGTTCTTACGAATTGGAAGAGTTCGATCTTGAACACTCTCTATCGGAATACGATTCCGTATCTCGTAAGCGATTCGGCGGATAACTTCGGCGAGACCGGTCCGGTTCGCGACGTTCAACTCGAGGACCTGAAAAATTATCTCGTAACAAAGGAGGGTTTGGACGAATCGATCGCGAAGTCCGTGGTTCAATTCGCGAACGAGGTCGTTCCAAACACCTATCTTCACACCGCTTCCAATCGAAAGATATTAAGAAATTTTAAAGCGATCGGAACGCTCGCACAGGATTCTTCCTTGCGGACGATCTTTGAAACGGAACAAGATCCCGCATTCGTAACGATCGACGTGGTAACGGTAAATCAACCTGAGATCCTTTTGGATTTATCCTGCGCGATTTCTTCCGAGGGTTTGAGCCTTTTGGGAATGAAGAGTTATACGATCGGAGAATATTGGATCACTTCGGTTCAACTGACGGATTCCGCGGGCGGCGGAAACTTACCGCAGGACAAACTTGATCGTGTCGAAGCGAAACTCAAATCGATCGCCTCCGGAAATTTGAAACGGGAAAGCATCGCCTTTCAACGAACGGGCTGGAATCCGCGCAAACCGACGCCGGAAAGCATCGTCAATCGTTCGGTGATGTTTTACAACGGCGATCTTCCGGACGTTACGATCATGGAAGTGAGAATGCCCGACGTAGTCGGCTTGGTGTATCGGATTCTTCAGGTGATTCTTCATTCGGATTTGAAAGTGCGTTATCTGAGAGTTTCGACAAGCGCCGATTATGCGTATGATTCTTTTTATCTGCAGACTGGAGACGGTTCCAAGCTGGAAGATCCGAATCTTCTTTTTAAACTGAGAGAAAAAATTCTCACCCTTCCTTTGGGGGAACAAATCCCCGAAGAAATTTCGATCTGATTGCGGATCTTTTTCGTTTTGTCGAACAAAAGTTCACGTTAGTTCGTTCGATTCTTTTTTGCTCGCTTGAAAACGCGGGTGGACTTATACTTTCCAAAGAATCAGGAGAGAATGATGCAGTATCCTTTAAACCAAGCCGCAAACCCGGCTCTCGCTCCGTTTGATATTTCCGATTACCGCGGAAATCGGGGAAAGAATTTTTACGATGAAGACAGAGTTTTGCAGACTCTCGTGGAAAAATATTCCAAAGGATACGATGCCGCGCATAAGAAAGCGATGATCGAACATCTGACGGGTTACGGTTCCTTGGTGGGAGGAATCTTGGACGAACTCACCGACGCTTCTCATAAGGAAGGAAAATACGGAGAGGTCGTCAAATACGATCGAACCGGAAACAGAATCGACGCGGTAGTTTATTCGAACGAACAAAAACTTTCCAGAAAACTTTCCTATGATTACGGAATCGTAAACTTAAACTATCATTCTTCCTGGAAACATCCTTTTACCGATCTGCATCGTTACTCGCTCGCATATCTCGCCAATCAAAACGGAGAAGGCGGAGTCACTTGTCCTCTCGCGATGACCGAAGGGATGATCAAGGTTCTCGAAGCGCTCGGAACTCCCGAACAAAAAGAAAAGTATCTTCGTCTCGTGGCGGGCGAAGGAAGCGAATCCCACTTTATGGCGGGTCAATACGTGACCGAAAGAGTGGGCGGTTCCAACGTAAGCGCGAACAGAACGATCGCGAGAAAACAGGAAAACGGAAAGTGGATTCTCACCGGAGAAAAATGGTTCTGTTCCAATCCCGGAGATCTTTGGGTCACGACCGCAAGAGTCGAAGACACGAACACGATCGGGATGTTTTTGGTTCCGCGCATCAAAGACGACGGTACGTTAAACGGACATCATATTCTCCGTAAAAAAGACATCATCGGTTCCAGGGGAAAACTCACCGTGGAAATCATCTACGACGGAGTGGAAGCGGAAGCGCTCGGACGTCCCGCGCACGGAATCGTGAATCTTATGAAATACGTGATCGGGATTTCCAGATTGCACGTATCGCTTGCGGCTTCCGGTATTTCGAGAAGGGCTTGGATGGAAGCCTACGAATACGCGAAGTTTAGAACGGCTTACGGAAGCAAAATATTAGAATTTTCTTCTTTACTAAAACAGTTGAGCGACCAAAGACTCAAACACACGGCGATGTTGACCTCCGTCTTCCGTCACGTTCATACGCCCGAACCTCTCAAACTCGCGGGAGAAGTGTTGGCTCCTCTGTTGAAATACAAATGTTCCTCCACTTCCACCGAGATCACGTACAACTCGATTTTGGTGTTGGGAGGAAACGGAATCGTAGGGGATTTTTCCGCGCTTCCGAGACTGCACAACGATTCCATCATCAACGAAACCTGGGAAGGAACGCATCTTTTGTTAAGCGAACACGTTTTGCGCGCGTTTAAACGGGAGAAGGTGGCAAAGACGTTTTTTAAATACGTGGAGGAAATCACCGATGCGAACAGCGAGGCCGCTGCAACGATCGGGAAAAAATCCAAACACTTGCAAAGTCTTTTGGACAACTCCGCTTCGGAAGAATTGGATTTGAATCGGATTTACATCGCCGATCTTGCTTTCGAGACGTTCGCACTGGCGGCGCTTTCCGACATTTCCGGTAAGAACGCTCCGAACGCACAAAAGGATTTGTCCCTATTCCGAGACGGTTATTTGGATCTTGTGAATTCTTCCCGTGAGTTCGCGCCTTCCGGAAGTTTTTCGGGAAACAACGAACGTTTAAAGTCGGTGATTCACTTTTAAGCTACGGGAAACGATTCGTTCTGCGCGATTTTCTCGGCGAGTTCGATTTCGACCGGATGAGAGTAGTAGTATCCTTGTCCGAAGTCGCAGTTGAGCTCCTTGAGAAGATCGTGCTGCATTTCGTTTTCCACACCTTCCACGATGATCGATTTGCCCATCGCCTGCACTAAGTTTACCATCGAAGTGATGACCGCGCGCGTGGAAGTCTGAAAGTAATTAAAAAGAAACATCTTGTCGAGTTTGATGTAATCGATCGGAAGGTGGATCAATCTTCCCAAGGAAGAATATCCCTTTCCGAAATCGTCGATCGCGAATTTAAAACCGTAATCCTTCAGTGAAGCGACAACCTTGCCGATCTGTCTTTCTTTCGCGTCGAAAGAATCCTCTACGATCTCCAGAATGATATGACCCGGTTGAATCTTATAAAAGTCGCTCGCTTCCTTCAGCAAAGGAAAGATATTCTTGTCGCTCAATTGTTTCGGAGAAATGTTCAGAGAAAGAGAAACGTTCTTGGATTTTAAGATCGAGTTTTCGTAATAACGAAACGTTTCCCAGATCATCCATTCTCCGATCGTTTTGATAAAACTGGAACTTTCCGCGATGGAGATAAAACTTCCGGGCAACAGCTTTCCTTTTTGGGGATGATTCCAACGAACCAGCGTTTCCATCGAGAAGATTCGATTCTCTTTGAGATCGATGATCGGTTGAAAATGAATTTCCAACTCGTTCCGATTCAGCACCTTTCTCAGATCGATTTCGATTTTGGCCTTTTCGGAAGAACGGCGGATCGCGCTGTGATCGTAGTAAAACAGGGAATTCGGCCCGATCAGACAGGACCGATGAAGCGCTTCCTTTAAAATTCGCAGACCGTTCATATCGGCTCCGGCCTCGGAATCGAAACGAGTATACCCGATGTTTACGTTTAAATGAAATTCCCGGTTTTCGTATGTGAACGGGAAATCGAAGAGCATTCGAAGGCATTCCGCAAACCATTCCGCTTTGACGTCTGAATCGACGATCGGAGAAGAAATCAGAAATTTATCGCTTTCGATTCGGAACAGATGATCGGTCGGATTCAGATATTTTTTCAAACGATCCGTGACTTTTACGGAAATCTCCTCAAAGTAGGAATTGTTTGCGCTGGATGCGATCGCGTCCGGATTGGATGCGGAAAGAAGGAAGGAAAAATGACCTTCGGACACCGATTCATCTTCCGCTAGAAGATTGCCGAAATGATGCAAATAGTATTTTTGATTGGGAAGGTTCGTATTACGATCCCAATGGCCGGCCTCGTAATCCTTGCGGGGCTGAACGCCGAGTTGCGGTTTGAAACGAATCATGTAAGAATCGTCGAAGTCGTGAACGCTCAGTTGCAGTTGAAAGTTGGTTTCGTTCAAAAAAGAATCTTCGGGTTCTTCCGTTTCCTGCAAAAGATGGGAGATGTTCGTATCGCTTTCTAATTTCTGTTTTTTTGATTTTAGAACCGGTATTATCTTTTCGTAAAGTATTTGGAAATTGGGAAACGACCAAAAATTTTGAAACTTATGATTTGCGTATACTTTCTTCCATTCGCGATCAACAACAACGATTCCTTCCGCAGACTGATCCGAAAAATACAGTAGCGATTTCTGTAAAGACGGAGATAGATTTTGTATTTGCGTTCCCATATTAAAATATTAACGTCAAACCGTAATAATGAAATCCGTACTATAATTCAAAATGTTCGCTATTATAACTATGCATCGAGAAACATTCTTTGCCTCGATGATTTCGCTGGTAAAAACAAACACAAATTGGAACGTTCAACGAGATTGTTTCGAATTTGTAAAATTTGTGATAGAAGCAAACGATCTTTTCTTACGCTCAAATGAAGAATTCAAGGAATAAACACTTGGCCTATAACCGGGTTTCGTCTTTTTGGATTTAGGATTCTTGCTTTCAATGTTTATATTGAACAAGTTGTAGAATAAGAACCTGTTCCCAAGGAAACGGATGACACCGCTCTTTACGGATCGCAATGTCAGGGACAGAACCTTGCAGCCTAATCTTTCTGATAAAGTACAGTCAGTTTGAGACCACGCTGTAAATTTTCTAAGTGAAGGAAAACGATTTTGAACATAGAATTCTATAAAGTTCAATACGCGGAAATTCAAAAACTTCTCACCGATCTTGAAAAAAGATTATACGGCGAAATTTCGGAAAGTATGGACGGATTGCTTCACGAACTTGCTAGCTTCTGCGCTCGATTGAAACTTCATATCAATGTGGAAGAAAGCGTGATCTATCCGAAAATCAAAGAAAGCGACGTGGAAAATTCCTCATCCATTGCGGAGGAATATAAAAAGCGTACGATGGAATTAAAGAGTTCTTTTAAAACATATCATTCCAAATGGTTATTGCCTTCTTCCATTTTAAAAAACGAATCTCAGTTTCGGGAAGATACCGAAAAACTAATCCTCGCTTTGCGAGAGAGAATTCGAAAGGAAGAAAACGAGATTTACATTCTCTTTTAAAGATGTCTAACGTTTCTCCATCCAAGAAACACAATCCTGCAACATTCTCCGCATCGTCTCGTATCCCTTGTTTGCGGGATAACCGTGACCGGGCAAAACCCATTCGAAAGAAGTATCCAACAAACGTTTCATCGACTTCGTTTGTTCCGGCCAGGAAAACCAGCAAACGCTTCGAAACGCGATCAATCGATCGCGGTTTGGATCGTATGCGAGATGATCTCCGGTAAATAAAAATCGATCGTCCAAAAGAAGAACCGCGTGCCCTTTCGTATGACCGGGAGTCGGAATGATCTTTACGTCCTCCGCCAACGTATAAACCGAATTTCCCGAAAGGAAAATTTCAGCGTTCGGAACAGCGCTTCTCTCGTCTTCGTGAATGATCCGTTCGCATCCGAAACGTTCATGAAATTTTTGATGATCGGCGACGTCGTCTCGATGCGTGAGAAAGTGATAACGGATACCGCCGAGACTTTCGATCTTATCGGCAAGTGACGGAACGAATCGGGGAGAATCCACGAGAATGTTTCCGTCCTTTCGAACAATCAGATAGGAAAACGCACCGTAAGAATCCTTGGAATGATAACCGCAATGATATACGTTCTTTTCTATCAACGACGGAAAGCCTTCTTTCGCTTCTTTTAGATCGGTTCGGTCTTCGGTTCCGATCGAGGTCGTCGGACAGGCGATTAAAGCCCGTAGGGCCGCATTCTTTTCGAGCACCGTTTCCGGTTGGCGTCGGACATACGAGGCTCCGTTTTTTTCGGAAAATGTCGAAGGTGCGAGAATCCTACAGGTTTCGCAGTCGATGCAGGTCGAATCTACGTAAAAGTTTCCCGGCGAGTTTTCAAGGCGCTTTTTTTGCAGAGTTGCCATGTGTTAGTTAGACCTTTCTTTTGTGAAATGCCGCATTCTTCCTTTGGAAGATCGTTTGTTCCGATCAACGTCTTTTTAACGGCGACGGAGATGCGAAATAAATTTCCCGCTTCTCGAACTGATTGGGTTGTAAAGACTTTCTTTTTCCGTCGTATCCTATCGTACTTTCCGGTCTTGCCGGATTCTTTACAGGTAAGGAATAGGCCGGTTGATTCTCCCGTAACGTTTTTTGAAGCCGAAAAACGTCCATACAAAGTCCGCGGATTTGTTTCCCGGACCATTCCTAAAAGAAAATATCTGGGCAAGCCGCCGTCTGAATCCTGCATGGGGCGTTTTATCGGATTTGAGCATTGTAATCAAAATGAAATAATTCTCTCATCTGATTGTAACGTAAATGAAATATAGATTTCGATTAAATTACAAAAAGGTTCAAACAGAGAAGGGGACGGATCTTGATCCGGTATCTTGAAATGGAAAAGAAAAAGAAACGTAATATAAGGGTTAGAAAATTACAAATCGGTTTTCAGATAATCGGGTTGGTTTTGTTAACCGAAGTCGGTTTATTCGCTCAGGATAAGCCCGTGGGAGACAAATCGGCCGAAAAAGCGAAGAAGGAATTTTACGAAGACAACGATACGGGTCTGATTTATACGAAACCCGGTCCGAACCGAACTAAGATCGATTCCTTGAACAAAGAAGGGGCTTTTCCGGAACGCAAGGATATGCAGCTCCCCAATCATTACAAACACAGACCCGACAACATCAATGAAGAGAAACTCGTGATCGCCGCAAGAACGCAGTTCCGCGCGGTCAGCGGGGATCGCCAATCTCCCTTTTCCGGGAACGAGGACTTTCATACCGCCGATGCGAACTTTCGAAGACTTCGTCTCGGATTCTTTTACCAAGGTGCGAAGTGGTGGGGTTTTGCGACCCAGCTTCGTCTCGAAAACGCGATCAACAGCCAATTCTTAAGAGTTACGAAGGATAAAACTACCGGAGACGTTCAGGATGTAACCTTGAACGACGCGAGAGGTTTGATTCACGAAGCTGTCGTCTGGCTGAACATTCCGTTTATGCATTCCCGTTTTACGATCGGTCAGATCAACGTTCCGTTCAACCGGGAATACATCCAGAGTTCGGCGAACTTCGTTTCCTTGGAACGATCGATCGTAACCAATATGCTTCCTCAGTTCGACACGGGCGCGATGATCGCGGTTCACCCTCTCAGCGTCGTCGATAAAAAATACACGAGATATTTATCTTTGCACGGTTTTATCGGGAACGGTCACGGAGGCGGCGGGGACTACGGGTACGGTAGAAGACAAGACAATACTGCGGCTCGTCAAAATCTTCCTCAGCTACTCGCTCCGATTTATTACGGAAGAATTCAATACAACGCTTTCGGCGGTTTGGTGAAGAAGGACAACGATATCGGCTGGGTGGAAGGAGACGAGATCTTTCAGGACGATGCGAAGTTGTCTTTCGGAGCGGCCGTCGCGCAAACGACTCAGTTGAAAACCGCACAACCCGTTCCCGTTGAATATCTGTTTAAAGAAATCAATCCTACAACGGCTCTTGCGATTCAGCAGACTACTCCTACCGGAGGTACGGATCCGACGGGACTTCGTTCGGATTATCTCGCGGCCAGAACAATCACTACGCCGGGACGTCCGAATTTCGGAATTGTCGGTCATACTTACGATATGACGTTTACATGGAAGGGGTTTTACTTAAACGGAGCTTGGAGCAAATTTTCCGGCTCGGCCGCAAATCAAGTGATGGGATATCACGGGATGATCGGCTACAACTTCCATCTTTACGATTCCAAATACATCATGCCCGTTCTTAAAGCGGAGTTTATGAAAGGGGATTGGAATCAGAATCAGATGTTCGAACCCGGCGAGGCGTATTACATCTATTGGGCCGGAATCAACTTGATGGGAGATTATCATCTCTTCAAGGTTCAACTTTTCTATCAGGTCATTCATACGAACGTCGCGAAGAATTATTTCTGGAACACTCCGGACAATCGGGACGCGAGAAACGTCTATCTTCAGTTCCAAGCGAATTTTTGGACGGGAACGACTTCTCCCGAGAATATTTCCGGCGGTGCGATTTACAGACAGGACTATTGATCCAAGTCGGACGAAGGGACGGATCATCCGATCGACGCGATGTCCGTTCCGGTTTGTTTCCGTTTCAGAAACTCGGCGAAATGTTTTTTACGAAAACATTTCAAGTTACGAGAAGGGATCGGTCGTAGAGTTTCAAAAGAGATCCGATTTCCACGTCTCCCCCCAATGTGCAAAAAAAAGAATATGCCTGATTGATGGTAAACCCTTCGATCAGGTATCGAAAGATCAGAAAGATCTCCTCTTTTTCGAAATCCATCCGAATATACCCGAGCTTTTGCGCGCGTTTGATATTGCTCAGATGATACCGCTGATACAATCGATTGTAGTAGTTTATTTTTTTCTGAAGTTTTTCGTTCGTGAGAATTTCGTTCGTGAGGAATTGGTAACAGACACGGTTGAGTTCCTTTTTGGAATGGATCTCCAGCAGGATCGGTTTGAGATATTCTTCGCGGATCGCGAGAGAACTCGTGCATTTCTGAAACAAGGACTGCGTGATTTCCAGATCTTTTCGAGCCGCGTAGTCGATCAGAATATAGATCAGATCGTCCTTGCTTTTGAAGTGTTCGTAAAACGTTCCTTTGGCGAATCCCGCTTGCGCGGTAATGTCCTCCACTCTCGCTTCGTGAAACCCCTTGCTTCCGAAAATCATCAAGGTCGCTTCTAAAAGTTTGTCCCTTGTTTCGACTGATTTTTTCGATTCTTTCTTTGCGGAAGTGGGGTAATGCGCTCCGAATCCGGGAAAGTTTTCCTTTTTCCCGGATTCGTTTTTGAGATCTTCTTTTGGGTTCGAAGTCAACGCCTTATTACTTCTTGGATTTTTTACCGCTGAATTTCATAGAAAGATCGTTGAACACGGATAAGGTGATCGGAACGTATAAAAGGCTGCCAAGCGTACCGAAACCCAATCCCCAACCTAAGGCCAAGGTCATCGGAATCAAAACCGGATCGGAACCTCCGAGACTGTATGCGGTCGGCAAAAGACCGGCCACCGTGGTAAGAGTAGTCAAAAGGATCGGCCTGAATCTCCGTTGGCTCGCTTCGATCAGAATTTCGTCCATCGTCGCTTTCGAATCTTTTCGAATCGAATCGATACAATCCACAAGAACGATCGATGCGTTTACGAGAACTCCCGCGAGACCGATGATACCGATCATCGCCAAGAAGCTGATGGATTTGCCGGAAAGAGGAAAGCCGATCACGATTCCTATGATTCCCAACGGAATGGTGCTTAGGATCAACACGGGTTTCCAGAAGCTTCGGATCGTTAACGCAAGAATTCCGAAAATACCGAAGATCGCGATCAGTCCCGCCTTTGCGAGAGAAGCCATCGATCTTTGTGTGTCTTTTTCTTCTCCGCCGAAGCTGATCGAAATGCCGGGATATTGTCTTTCGATCAGCGGTTTGAATTCGTCGATCACTCTTTGATTCGCGTCGTGCGCCGTGATTTCGTCTAACTTAACGTCGCCGTTGACGGTGATCGCTCTTTCGAAATCCTTATGCGCGAGAAGTTCGGGGGATTCGATCAGATCCATCTTGGAAATCTTTGCAAGATTCGTAATGTTTCCGGCCTTGTTGCGGAGAGGGATCGATTTGATCTCGTTCGGATTTTTGCGGAAGTCCTTGTCGTAAAGAACCCTCAGATATATTTTCGTTCTTCCTTTGCGGACTGTTCCCGCTCTTTCCCCGTCGTAAGCGGCGCGAAGACTGTTCGCTGCGGACAACGTGGAAACCCCCGTAAAACTTTCCAAACCTTCGTCGAGTTGGATATACATCTGCTTTCTTCCGTAACGATAATCGTCTCGAACGGAGAAAACTCCCGGAATCGATTTTAAAAACGCCTGAAGTTCGTTCGAAATCTTCTTTAGAGTTTCGTAATCTCTTCCTTGAATGGAAATCGTGATCGGCGCACCGATCGGAGGAGCGTTACCGAATTCCTCCAAAAAGATTTCGTTCACTCCCGGAGTTTTTCTTAAGTCGGGTTCGATGCTGCGGAGAATTTCCGAGGCCTTTCGATCCCGTTTCACTTCCGGCGTAAGATAAATCAGAATCACCGCGAGATTCTCGCCGAAACGAGACAACGGATCGTCGGGATCGGTTTGTTGAACTCCGATTTTCGTGGAATAACTGACCAACTCTTCCTTAGGAATTCGTTGAACGATGCTCTCCATATACTTCATCTTCTCTCTCGTTTGGAAGATTCTCGAAGTGGGGGGAAACTCCGCTTTGATCATGATGATCTCGATGTCTTCTTTCGGGAAAAGAATGAAGTCCATCTGAGACATCGCTCCGCAGGAACCGAATACGAGAAGAAGGATCACCGCAAACGAAGACTTCTTATGTTTGATGTTGAACGAAACGAACTTAGAAAACTTCGCTTCGATCGATTGGAAGATGGAATCCATCTTTTGACGGAATCGGCTTTTGATCTTCATCTGATCCGGAGTTTTTGCGAACGCGGCGATTCTCGCGGGAAGAAAGAGAAAGGATTCGATCAAACTCGCGGTAAGCGCGACGATCACGACCAGAGGAATTTCCCAGACGAATTTTCCCATGATTCCCGACATGAACAACATCGGTAAGAATGCGGTCACTGTCGTGAGGTACGAACCGAAAATCGGAACGATCATCTCCACGGTTCCGCGTAAGGAAGCGGTAAACGAATCGTTCTTTTCCGCGAGATACGTGTAGATGTTTTCCGAGATGACGATCGAGTTGTCGACGAGCATCCCCAAAGAGATGATTAGACCCATCATCGAAATCATGTTGAACGAAACGTCGAAAAACGGTAGAACCGCAAAGGTCATCAACATCGAAAACGGCAGGGAAAGGGAGGTCAATGTCGCCGTTCTAAAATCCAAAAACAGAAACAGAATTCCGAAGACGATCGCAAATCCGATCAACGCGTTAGACGAAACTACGTTCAAACGGTTCTTGGTCCGTTTTGCCTCGTCGTTTAACACGAACGTTTTCATGCCGGAAGGATAGGTTTTGGAAAGTTCGCCGAGTCGTTTGTGGACGTTATCCGCAACTTCGATCGCATCCGCTCTTTCCTTTTTGATCACGGAAAGAATCAAACCCTGTTTTCCGTTTGCGATCGCGAGAAATCTAGGATATTCGAACGTGTCCTCTACTCGCGCGAGATCGCGGAGTTTAACGGTGGAAAATATCTCGTTCGTTCTCGCGGGAATCTTTCCGATTTCCGAAGGATCCTTGAATTCACCGTCGATTCTCAAATCGAACGCGGTATCGGAGTCCACCGAACCCGCCGGAAGATTGATGTTCCGATTGCGGATCGTATTGGTGATATCCGTAAGATCGAGGGAATACTGCTTTAGTTTATTAGCATTGACTAATATTTGCCATTCTCTGTCGCGTTTTCCGAAGACGTCCACGCGTGCGACGCCTTGGATCTTTTCGAGTTCTCGTTCGACGAATTCCGCGGTGGTATGGAGTTCGATTTCGTCCTTACCTCCGAAGATCGAGAATTCGAGAATCGGAAATGAGCCCGATTTCCGTTCGGTCATTTTCGGTTTTTCGGTGACTTGAACCGGGAATTCGGACATCGCGTTGTCCACGGCTCTTCGGATTTCGTTCAAAACTTTTTCGGGGTCTTTTTCTTCCAGACTAACGCGAACGTCGATATCCGAGAGCGAATTACGCGAAAACGAACGGATCTCGTCGATTCCGTCGATTTCTTTGAGTCGTTCTTCGATCGGATACGTGACTCGAAGTTCCACATCCGCGGGAGAAGCCCCCGGGAATTTCGTGGAAATGACCATTTGTTTCATGTCCACGTTCGGAAAAGCGTCTCGTCGCAATCCCAAGAGGGATACGACTCCGGACAAGAAGATGAAAGTCATCCCCAAATACATGAAAAGGCGGTTTTTGATAAAGGATTCGATTAAGGATCTCATATATATTTCTGACTGACTGGTCAGTTTCTCAAAGGGTTTGTTTTGCTGTCAAACTTGAAAATGTGGGAACTCCCAAAAAACCGAAGAATTTTGTTTCGCGGAGGTGTAAGTGAGGAATGGAAAATGTGGGAACTCCTGCAAAATCCCCGATTTTCGGGGAAACTGGGACGGAACTCCGTCTAAATTCTCCTCTTATTTCATTTGACACCGCTAAAAGGGAAGAATCTGATCTCAAGAGTGGAAAGAAACCGCCTTGCATTAGCAATTACATTCGTATTAACCATTTTGTCCGTTCTCATCGGACTTGTGAACATCTCACTCGCGACTACGACCTCGAAATACTCCCGAACCACAGGAGGAACCTTCTTCAGTACGGCTCCGATCGGCGCGGCGTTGATCAAAATCGAAGGGGAGATTCATTCCGGACATTCCACCTTCGAATCGACGGGCTCCGAAAGTATTCTCCAGAAGCTGCGGGATATAGAAGGAAATCCGAATATTAAAGGAATCTTAATCGAAATCAATTCACCCGGCGGAACGGTCGGAGCTTCTCAGGAAGTTTACAACGAATTGATGCGTCTCCGCAAAACGAGAAAGATCGTCGTGTCGATGAAGGACATGGCGGCTTCGGGCGGATATTATATCGCCGCTTCCGCGGATAAAATCTTCGCGTTATCCGGAACGATCACCGGATCGATCGGTGTGATCGCGATGGCTCCGAACATCAAAGGACTTCTGGATCGTTACGGAGTGAAGATGAAAGTCTACAAGGAAGGAAAGTATAAGGATTCCTTGTCCTTGTTTCGCGATTCCACTTCCGAAGAAGACGAGATGATCCAGAAGATGCTTTCCGACACGTACAACGAATTCGTGCAGGACGTCGCCAAAGGAAGAAATCAAACCGTAAAGTCCGTACAAAATCTTGCGGAAGGACGCATCTATTCCGGGCAAGACGCGTTCCGCAATAAACTCGTGGATGAAATCGGAGGGAGAAAAGAAGCCCTCGAAGAATTATCCAGACTTTGTCAATACGACGGAGAAATCCCTCTTTACGAAGAGGAAGAATCTCCGTTCGACAGATTGTTTATGATGCTCGGTTCCAAGATGAATTCCTTTTCGGGCGAAAAGATCTTCTTCAAAGAATTTAAGAATTCTCCCGTGCTTGTGATTCTTCCTCAGGCGATCAGGTAAGTTCCTTGAAAGATTTATTGAATTCCATTCTCGAAGTTTTGGAAGCTTCCTTATACGAGCCGGTCCGTTTGGAAGCGGCACTTGCAAATTTAACGGATAAGAATCTGAATCTGTTTTCTTGGATCGTTTTGATTCCGAGCGCACTCAGCATTTCCGTCGGCGCGACGTATCTTTCGCCTCCTTATACGAGCGGTTCCATGGGTTTAATTTTCCTCGCGTTTGCGGCGAACCTTTCGATGATTTCCATTCTTCCTACGATGTTGGGCGCTGTGATCGATTTTTACGCCCAGAGAAAACAAAGAACAGGAAACGTCCATTATTCGTATAATCTTTGCCGTTTCGGTATGGCGATCTTCGTTTTCTTTACCCCGCTTGCGATTCTTTTGCGGGAAACCGGTTTGACCGGAGGAATCGGCTACTTTCTGATTCTTCTCTTTTTGATCGGATATTACGTCGCGATTTTATCCAGAGGAATTCAATACATCTACGATTTGAAAACCTCCGATGCGGTTCGTTTTGCGATCACCGCGGCCGTGATTTCGGGTGCGTTCCCGTTCGTGTTTTACTTCTATATTTCCGGTTCCATTCTCCATTTGATTTTATGAATATTCTGATTACCAACGACGACGGAATCGCTTCCTCCGGCATCAAGGCTCTGGAAGCGGTCCTTCAAAAAGAACACAATACGTATTTGATCGCGCCGCTGCGCGAACGATCCGCGACTTCTATGGCTTTGTCGATTTACGATTCGATGCGCGTGGAACGGATCAACGACAATCATTATATCGTGGACGGTTATCCGGCCGATTGTGTGAACATCGGCCTGCACGGCGAAATTTTTCCGAAGATCGATCTCGTTTTATCGGGAATCAACCGAGGCGTAAATATGGGACACGACGTTCATTATTCGGGAACGGTGGGCGCGGCGAGACACGGTGCGATTCACAATCGTCTTTCCTTGGCGGTGAGTTCGGGAAATATAAATAAAGAATACGATTATATTCGAGAAGCTGAATTTATCAAACATTTCATCCGTGAATACCTTTCGTTTTTGAAGATAGGAACGGTATACAACATGAACATCCCCGCCGATTTCGAACCTTCGATGGAGAATCTTAAAATTACGAAACTTGGCAAGCGAACCTACGAGGACACGTATTCCAAAAAGAATATCATCGGAGGAATCGCGGACTTTTATCTCGGCGGTTCCGAACTCGGACATTCCACGGACGAGGGCACGGATTTTACCGCGTTTTTTGCGGGAAAAGTCTCTCTAACTCCGTTGTCTCTCGATCAGACCGACGCGTCTTTGTTAAACGAACTTTCCGCTTCCTTGGGTAAGAATGTCTGATAAGGACAAGAATAAAAAATCCGCGTCCGCCAAAAAACGGATTCTTCAGGAAATCAATAAGGAGAATTTTCTTTTCGCGCTGACTCTGATCGACCGAGAAATCTCCTCCGGCAACGAAGACCCGGAACTATATTACAATTTTGCGATCTGTTGTGCGAGAACCGATAATCACAAAAAATGCGTTTCGATTCTCGAACAACTTTTGGAAAAATTTCCGCGTTTCGGGGAACGCGAAAATTCGATCTTGATGATCGTGTATTCTCTGATTCAAAACAAGGAATACGGCAAGGCTCTGGAAAAATGCGAGGAACGTCTCAAGGTGCAAGTCGACGACTTGAGAATTCTCTCCATGAAGGCTTTCGCTTTGGAAAAGTCGGGGCGTATCGAAGACGCGATCGAAATTCACAAAAGAATTCTCCGCTTGCGTCCCGATTATAAAAACAGTTTGAATTCTCTCGGTTATCTTTTGCTGAACCAAAGGGAGCCGAGTCCGGAAGAATGGAAATTGGCCGCCGATTGTCTGAAAACGGTTCTGAAAAACGAACCGGATCATCCCGCGTATTTGGATTCGTTCGGCGTTCTTCTTTCCAAGAGCGGCAAAAAAGAAGAAGCCATTCTCGCTTTCAAAAAGGCTCTCTTAAAAGCTCCTACACATCCTGAGATCTTACGACATATTGAAAAAGTAGAAGACTCTACTTGACAGTGCGGCTGTTTTTAAAAACATGGAGTCGGAAACGGGATGTAGCGCAGGGGTAGCGCATCTGCCTTGGGAGCAGAGGGTCGTAGGTTCAAATCCTATCATCCCGATTTTCCAAATCCTCCCAAGACTCGGTAGCTCAGTTGGATAGAGCAACTGCCTTCTAAGCAGTGGGTCGGGGGTTCGAATCCCTCTCGGGTCACCAGGATGAGCAGAGACGGAGAACGTAGCTCAGTTGGTAGAGCTCCAGTTTGTGGTACTGGCCGTCGCGGGTTCGATTCCCGTCGTTCTCCCCAGTTTTTGCGGGAACTCCTTCAAAACGTTTCGCGCTTTTTCCGGCTTTCCTCGCAGACTTTCTCATTCTCAAGTTTCACCGAAAATCGTTTTCAGCTTCGGTTTTCAATCTTCGCCGAGCCAAATGTCTTCGAGACAAAGTGTTTTGCTTTTGTCGGAGCTTTTCGGAGATTTCTCCAACCAAGTTCCGCCGACCGTCCAGAGAAACATGTTTTGTGGGAACTCCTCGCTTTTCCCCGGCCGATAGTATTGCCCAAGCGGGATTTCGAAATGTTTGGATTCGGAAAAACGGAGAACTTGTTCGCCGAGGATTTGATCCTTCGGCAATCGCAATTCTTTGTCCATGTCGATGGATTCTCGCAAGATAATTTCCAACTTTAGTTCGCCGACGGTTTCCGGACAACCGACAACATGAAGAGTCTTCCAGTTGGAAATTTCGGGCTTTCCATTTTGGAGATGATGCGTTTGTCTGAGTTCCACGAGAAAATCCTGTTTCAGGTCGGAACCCCGTAGCTTTGTCCACGTGGTCGCCTTGTTACGATCCAACAAATGAGAAATTCTCGAGTTCCGATCCGAAAGATACGAGTTCGTAAAATCGAATGCCAAAAACGGAGGACGTTCGGTATACGTCTCGATTCGATTCTTAGTGGTATTCCATAAATAAAGATTTCCGGATAGGATTGCGATTGGGAAAATTAAGGTTAAACTTTTGAAGAGAACGTTTTTAGGAATCACAGGATCAAAATTGCGGGAACTCCTCCGTTTGGGCAATCAGGATTCTTGCGTTTTCAAAAACCGAACAATAGAAGAAAGGAATCAACTATGAAAGTAGGAATTGCCGGCGGAACCGGTTTGATCGGAAGAACATTGGCGCATCGTTTGCTTCAAACCGGAAATTTCGTGAGAATTTTCAGCCGTTTTTCCGATATTCCCCCGTTGCTTCGCGGCCAAAAAAATCTGGAAATCGTCGCGGGAACTTTTCCTAAGTCCAAGGATCTGCAGGGATTGGACGCCGTCGTAAATCTTGCGGGCTTTCCGATCGCGGGTGTTCGCTGGACGGAAAAAGTAAAACAGGAAATCCGATCTTCCCGAGTCGATTATACGAAGAACTTAGCCGCTTCTTTGCAAACGGTCGTGGATATTCCCCCGGAAGTTTTGATTCAAGGTTCGGCTATCGGTTATTACGGTTCGTATGAGGACGATGCGAACACATTTTCGGAAGAATCTCCTTTGGGCCGCGATTCTCTCGCAACGTTATGCGCTGATTGGGAAGCGGCCGCGCAACCCGTAACGAACATAGGAATTCGTCTCGTAAAAATTAGAACGGGGATCGTCTTGAGTCCGTTCGACGGCGCTTTGAAAAGTATGCTTTCTCCGTTTCGGCTCGGGATGGGCGGCCCGATCGGTTCGGGAAAACAAATTCTCAGTTGGATTCATATCGAAGACATGGTGAGCGCGATTCTTCATTTGATCGAAAACAAGGAACTTAGCGGGGCTTTCAATTTGGTTTCTCCTCATCCCGTTAACAACGAGACGTTCACCAAAACGCTTGCAAGCGTGTTAAGACGACCCGCGTTTTTTCGAGTTCCCGCGAGCGTGTTGAAGTTTCTGTTCGAGGACGGAGCGGACGTGATTCTTCAGGGACAGAAGGTCGTTCCGCAACGACTTTCCAAATCCGGTTTTACGTTTCGATATCCGAATCTGGAGGAAGCTTTGCGGGAGCTTCTGCAGGCGCATTCGTGAAAGTTATTTATTCTTTTTGAATATAGTTTTAAAGGGAGAATTCCTCCCGGATGACCGGATGTTTTTTGAGTTTGTTCAGAGCCTGTTCTATCAGCCTTTTGCCGATTTCCGTATGATTCCAGACGTTGAGTCCGGACGGATGGGGCAACGGAATCCAATCCACGTTGATTCCGTGGAATTCTCTCGTAAATCGCTGACCGATTACATCTTCCAGTTTGTATTTTTTGATTTCGATCAACTGATCGATCGCGAGTTTTCCGATAGGAATTAAAAGTTCCGGTTTGTGAAAACGAACCTCGAACTCCAGAAACTCCGAACAGTTCGAAACTTCGTCCGAGTCCGGTTTACGATCTCCGCTCTTGGCCTTTCCTGGAAAACAACGGCAAACCGCGGACATGTTCACCTTGGTACGAAAGGTTTCCTCTTCGATTCCGATTTTCCTGAACCAACCGAAGAGAGTTTTTCCGGCGGTATAAGCGAAGGGTTTGCCGAACCGTTCCTCGTGAACCCCGGGCGCCTGACCTAAACTGATGATTCTCGCGGAAGGAACACAACCGTGAACCGGATTGCCTTCCATTTTGGGACATTTTCTGCAGCTTAAAAGATGATTTATGTGATTTGAATATTCTAATTTTCTGTTTTTCATTCAAAGGGGAAATCAATTCATAATAATGTTCATCGCGTCCGTCAGAGTTCCGGTCACGCGGATCAGCGATTTTAATTTCGTAAGTTCCAGGATTTTATTCACCTGGGAAGAAGGAGAGAATATCGCGATTCCTCCCTTTCCGTTTTTGACCAGCTTTGCGTGGGTGCTCATAAAAACTGCAAGACCGGAGGAATCGATATAACGGATGTCTTCCATGTTCACGAAAATAAAAACAAAACCTTTATCGATCAGATCGAAGATTTTCTCCTTTAAAGCGTGTGCGGAATAGAGATTGATTTCGCCGCTGATTTTCAGGACGACCGCGTCCTTCGGAAAATTTCCGGGAACGTCCTCCTTTTGAAGAGCCACCTTGAGTTCGTTGATTGAAAAATCCACTTCGTCGCCGTCGAGGCTAAGAGAATCGTCTGCTCCCATTTCGTTTATCTCCAGTTCTATTTAAAATCGGATTTTTAGAATTCTTTGACTCCGTCCGAAATTCGGAACGTATACAACTCGGGGTTGCTTTCAAATTTCTTAAAGTAACGGCTTTTTATTTTCTCGAACAGTATATCTTTTCTTCCCGCTTTGTCCAGTATCAAAACGCAACCGCCGAAACCGCCTCCGATCATTCTCGCGCCGAGGACACCTTCGGCCTTGAGTTCTTCGACTATAAAATCCGTCTCTTCACACGAAACTTCGTAGTCTTTGGAGAGGGAATCGTGACATTCGAATAGGATTTTTCCCGCTTCTTCCGCATTACCCGACTTCAAATTCCCGATCATGTTGCGGGTTCGATATCGTTCCGAGGTGACATGTCTTGCTCGTCGGATTTCGGTTTCGTTCAGACCGAAGGAAGAATTCTCCGCATCCTCCGGTTCCGCTTGATATAAGGTCGCGAGTTCCGGTCTGTGTTTTTTGATTTTCTGAAACGCCGATTCGACTTCCTTTCTGCGATCGTTGTAAGCGCTGTCTTTAAGAGAATGTTTCACTTTGGAATCGATCAGATAGAATTCATAACCGTCGAGACGCATTTCGTAGAATTCATATCGGAGATTTTCCGTATTCAATGCGATGCAGAAACCTTCCTTTGCGGTCGCGATCGCGAATTGATCCATGATTCCGCAGTTCACTCCGACAAAACGGTTCTCCGCCCTTTGACTGAGCAGAGCGATTTCTTCTCTGGAAAAATTCCAACCGTGAATTTCCGAAAGCGCGAATGCAACCGCGACCTCGAACGCAGCGGAGGAAGAAAGTCCCGCTCCTTGCGGAATATTTCCCCAAACGACCAAATCGAAAAAGTCCGGGACGAGACCGAGCTTTTGAAACTCGTCGATCACTCCATAAACGTAATTCACCCAAGAATGTTTCGAATCGTAAGCGGCGGACGGGGATTCGATTTTTTCACCCGTTGAAACGGAGAAGATTCTGAACTTGCGGACTTCGTTCTTACGGATCGCGATCCGAATCGAAAAATCGATCGCCGCCGGCAACACGATTCCTCCCGCGTAGTCCACGTGTTCGCCGATGATGTTGATTCTTCCCGGCGCTGAAAAAAATCGGATCGTTTCACTGCTCGGGGAGAATTCTTTCCGGAGAATTTTCGCTAATTCATCTTGATTCATTTTGGTAAATACGGTTTGAAAATCCCGGAAACATTGATGGACGCTCGGATTCCGTCAATCCTTCTCCGTCGCGAAGACTTGGTTTTTTCTTGCCCCTCGATTCCATTTTTCTAAACTGTTCCAGCGTTCGTTTTTCGGTAGAATTTTCGCGGCCGTTTCCGAAATCATAACGTAAAAAAGATACTTCGTAATAATTTATGATTCGATTGGAAACCAGATTCGCTTCTTCGTTTGTTCCTTCCGGGGAATTCGAACCCTTTTTGGCAAAGGCGGAATCCGCAAGAAAGACGCTTCATTCCCTTCAAGGAAAGGGAAACGAATATTTGGGTTGGTTGGATCTTCCGAAACGAATCCAAGAATCGGAAATCGAAAAAATCATCCAAGCGGCACAAAGACTTCGTGCCTCTTCCGAAGTGGTGGTCGTTATCGGAATCGGCGGTTCGTATTTGGGATCGCGCGCCGTTCTGGAGGCGACTCTTCCTTTTTTTCAAAGACCTTCCCAAGGAAATCCGGGAGTCGTCTTTGCGGGACATCATCTCGAATCCAGATATTTGTCCGAGTTGATGGAATATTTGGAGGATAAGGATTTTTCGGTAAACGTAATTTCCAAATCGGGAACGACCACCGAACCTGCGATCGCATTCCGTCTTTTCTGGGAACTTCTCCGTAAAAAATACGGAAACGCGGCCGCTTCGAGAGTCGTAGCCACCACCGATTCCTCCAAGGGCGCTTTGAAGACTTTCGCCGACTCGGAAGGTTTCGAAACGTTTACGATCCCCGACGACGTGGGAGGAAGATATTCCGTTTTGACGCCGGTCGGGCTGTTTCCGCTCGCCGTAGCCGGAATCCAGATTCGAAATTTTATATTAGGATTTCAGAATATTCTGGAAGTTTTACATTCGGAGTCGAATCCGCTGCTTAATCCGGCCACGCATTACTCCGCTCTCAGAAATTATTTTTTATCCTCCGGAAGACATGTGGAAGTATTAGCGAATTTTAATCCTTCTTTGCGTTATCTCTCCGAATGGTGGAAACAGCTTTTCGGAGAAAGCGAAGGTAAGGAGAATAAGGGAATTTTTCCGGCTTCCATGGACTTTACCACCGATCTTCATTCCCTCGGTCAATACGTTCAGGAAGGGAAACGGATTCTGTTTGAGACCGTTTTAAGTCCGGTCGAAATCCGCTCCGATCTGACTTTAAAACCTACACCCGACAATCTGGATTCTCTCAATTTCTTGGCCGGAAATACGCTTGGTCACGTGAACGAACAAGCGCGTCTTGGAACTCTTCTCGCGCACGCGGACGGCGGTGTTCCTTGTTTGGAATTGATCTTTTCCGATATTTCGCCGAAGTCCTTGGGGGAGTTAATGTATTTCTTCGAGTATTCTTGCGCGATTTCCGGTTATTCCCTCGGAGTCAATCCGTTCGATCAGCCCGGAGTCGAGACCTATAAAAAGAATATGTTCGCCCTTTTGAATAAGAACGGTTTTGAGAAAGAGGGAGAATCGCTTCGCAAAAGAATTCTCGGAAACTGAAGGATTCGTTCGGATAACACTATCGTTTAGCGTTTCTTCCCGTATACATCCCGATCATTCTATCTTTTCGATGAAAATTATTTTACTGCTTGACATGTTTTAAAATTCAGCACGCTATGAAGGCATGAAAGGGCTTAGAAACAAAATCAGCATTTCGCTGACGGGCGTCCTCGCTTTGGCGTTTCTGTTTCTTACGTTTTCTACCCCTTTTTCCAGCAATCTTCCTGGGAAGTTGCCTACCCAAAAACAGATCATAGACGGGATTGAATCCGAATATAAAGAGCCGGTCCAATTGGAAGAGGAATCCGAATTCCTTTTCAGTTTCCTCTCTTTAACCCACAAAAACATTCTATTCGTATTCAAGGGCAAAATAACTTCCCTCCAGGATAGGTTCCAATTCCATTTCTGTAACATCCAAACTCTAAATCTGCTGAATTTACCGCCTCCTTCTCTCGTATAACTAGTCCTTACGTTTTCTAGTTTTGTCCTTACGGGGGAAATATGTCTTACCATTCTCTGTTCGTTATTTTCGTAATATACAGCGCCGTGCTTTTGACCTTTGAGGTTGCTGGTTCGTTATTATCATCGATTTTATCTTTGTCCTTATTACTGTTTGCAACTTACGGATCTCCAAATTGTGCCAATCCCGGTTTTTGGGAATTTACTCGTTCCCGAAACCGGGGTTGGCATATTTTTTTTCCGGCCTAAAAATAGGTTTCTTTTATCTCGAAGTTGAGGTAGTTTTGCCGGGGAATTTTTCCCCGAAGCAAAAATGGACCAAGAATTCAAAAGATGGACCCGCCTTCTGCGGGCGATCGAATCCGGAACCCGGATCGAGCTTACCGGTTATATCCTCAACGATTCGTTTCGGACCAACTTGGAAAAGTTCGTAAAGCTCTGTCTCGAAAATTATAATAAGAACGATTTGGCGCCTGTCGTATATTCCGTGATTCAGGAAATGCTTTTGCGAGCCGCCATGTCCAACCTGCGCGAATATTTTTCCTTCGAAAAGGGGATCGATCCTTTTGATCAAAGCGTCTTCGATGCCAGCGAGGAAGAATTTAGGAAATTCTTACATACGTTCGACGCCAAGGCTGTGCGAAACGCTCTCAAAACGAAAGGATTGTTTCTAAAAGTGATCATTCGTCACAACGATACGGGCCTTGCCGCGGAAGTATTACACAATTCTAAACTGATTCCGTTTATGGAAGAGCGCCTAAGAAAGTATCTTTCGGCCGCGATGGAATTTAAGAATTTGATGGACTACTACGATTGTTATCCGGCGGACCGTGAAGGACGGGACATCGGACTTGCACTTTCGATATTGATGCTCAGGGAAACCGGATTGAAACCGGAACTGCTTCGTATCGGTTCGGGAGAAGAAGTTCATACTTCGCGTTTGGAAGTTCCTTTCGGAGAGGAATATCGGAGCATCCGCAAAAAAATCCTGAACGACGAGGAGATTCTTCCGTTTCCGAAAGAAAGCCACGAAGAAGCCGAACTTCCTTGGAAAACGAGTCGTTGCAGTTTTTGCGGGAGAACGGTGGACGATCGGATTTTCTTTTCCAAAATTCCGGACGACATCCCCGTAATGGGAATTCCGGAACCGATTCGCGCCGGAAATGGAATCTGCGCCTGGTGCCTTTCTTCCTATCTCTGAATCCTTAAACTGCAGAGATCCAAAAATTCCGGCCACCGTTCTCCGAGGTTCGGTGAAAAGTCCCGATTCTTTAGAGAAAGATAATATTCTTTTTCACCGAGGTCGATCGCCTCGCCCGGAAAAATTTCTCCGGCTAATCTTCGTTTTGCGGAAAGCCCGCGGAACGTATTGGAAAGATCGAAAAACGTTTCGGGTTGAATGTCGCTTAACACCGCGCTGTTCAACACAGAGATTCCGATGTAAAATAGGTTTCCGCTTCCGAACGTGACCTTCCCTTCATCGAGTCCTAGTCCCGTATAACTCGCATTTGACGGTTGAGACATTAAATACAAAAGACAATCGTTTCCCGGAAGCGAGGTCGGGAGTCGAAAACCTGTTTCGGGAAAATAAAGGAAATCGGGATTTACGATTCCGATCGTTTCACCCATCCAACCGGCTCGCGTAAGTCCGGTTACGATTCCGCCCGCGGTCCCTAAGATCTTTTCGGTTTCGTCCGAAAAAAACAGAGGAAAAGGTCGAAAGTCTTTCAGTTCCTTTCTGATCTTCCCTCCGAGATAATGCGTGTTGACGACCGCAGCCTCGGCGTTTTGCATCCAGGCTTGAAAGAGAGAATAATAAATCAGAGGAATTCCGTTCACAGGAAGCAGAGGTTTAGGAAGGTCTTTGGTCAGCTCCTTCATTCTCGTTCCGAAACCGGCGGCGGGGATAAAAAATTTCAAAACGTTTCTCTCAAGGTTTGAGTCCTTTTTTAAAGGAGGAATTCTCCAGAAGTTCTTCCTTTAATAGATGAAAGAAGACATACAACTGATCCGGGAACAAACCCGCTTGTACGATTTCCAATAGATTATCGAGCGCGCTCAAAATGCTGGGTCTGTATTTATCCATCTTCTTGTCCGCGACTAGATAAAAATAAGAACCTAACGCCTTATACGAACGCTGCAGACATTGAATGTAATAACATTCCTTGGATCTAGGAAAATTGTGTTCGCTCAATTTTAGAAAAAGCTGATAGAGTCCCTGCCGCATCGCGAAAGGAATCGGTCTGTATGCGTCGTAGAGAATGCTGGAAAGATCGTAGAACGGAGTTCCCATTCTCGCGTCCTGAAAATCGATCATGCAGATTTCATTTTGCGGATTGATCAGAAGATTTCTTCCGTGAAAATCCCTGTGACAAAACACCTTGACCGGATATTCGGCGAGAAACGCCGAACATTCCTCGATGAATATCTTTACTTCGCTTCGAAGCTGCGTCTTGAGATTGAATTGTTTCTGAAGCTTTAGGTAATTTGAATACGTGAACTTGCTTTCGAACCCGAGTTTTTCCACGTCGAATTCCCGGGAACTTACGGGAGGAATCGGATGCGTCTTTTGCAGTTTTACCAAAATCTCGATCGACTTTACGAGCCATTCCCGGTATTCCACGTCGTCCGTGATCGAAGTGAGATCCTTTTCGCCTCCGTCCGTCATTAGGATCAAAAAGTGAATCAGATCCTTTTTTAGAATTTCGGGAACGTGAAAGTGTTCGTGCGATAAGAACTCCGCGACGTCGATGAAGTCGTGTTGAAAACGAACGTCTTTACAGAGTATCAACGTTCGATCCGCGTATTGGACCCGGAAATACTTCCGATCGGAAGCTTCCAATGTGATCGGTGAAATCTTTTCGGGGAATTTACCGGCGTATTCCAAAAATTTCAGTTCTTGTTCGGTAAGGGTCGTTGCGGCAGCGTTGCTCATGGATGCTTATACCTTATCCGGAAAGACCAAACGGAATTCCGTTCCCGAGTTCGGTTCCGACTCGATTTCGATTCTGATTCCGTATTGATCGGCGATTTCTTTTGCGACGAACATTCCGAGTCCCGTTCCTTTTCCGATTCCCTTGGTCGTAAAATAGGGTTGATAGATTTTTTGAATCACTTCTTCGTTCATGCCGACCCCGTCGTCCAAAATCGAGACGACGGGGTGATGATTTCTAATATATACGGAAATACTAATATTTCCCCGATTGCCCGTCGCGTCCGCGGAATTCAGCATGATGTTGGAAAGTAACAGAGAGAGCTGATCCTGATTCGATTCGACCAGCACCGGATTGGGTTCCGGCTTAAAATGAATCACACAGTGTTTGAGCCGCGAAGTTTTCTGAAAAACGTCGATCACGCTTTCTACCGAATCGTTTAGGTTGATCGGTTCGGAAGACTTTCTTAAGTTGTCGCCCGGTTTACCGAGTTGAAGCAGGTTGTTCGTAAGCGTTTTGAGTTTGATCAACTGACTCCAAGTAATCTGAATCGCCTTTTGACGCGTCTGTTCCGTAGAATCGGGAAGTCTTGCGATTTCGATATGTCCTTGAATGGCCGTCAGAGAGTTGTTGATTTCGTGTCCGATGCTCGACGCGAGCGTGGAAAGGAATGCGCGCCTTTCCGCGTCGATGAGTTTTTCCGAAATCAGAAGTTTGCTCGTGATGTCCCGCGCGATTCCGGTATAATAGGTCTGACCTTCGATGTCGTAATAACAGATCGAGATGTCGTATGTCCGCACTTCTCCGTTTTTACTTTTGAGATCGGATCGGTTGATTCTCGCGATTTGTTTTTTGACCTTACGCTTGAGGAGCTGTGCAACCTTTTCCATGTATACGTTTTCTCTGCCGGGAGGGATCAGGATGTTGAAGTGTTTTCCGATGATTTCCTCCTCCGGATAACCGAATGCGTCTAACGCGGCTTGATTCATGCTGGAGAAGTTGAGGTTCTGGTCGAGGGTGATGACGCAGTCGCTCGTTGCGCTGAGAATATTATAATTTTGTAAATAAAGATCCTTGGCTCTCTGTGCGAGTTTCGTATTCTCCGTCGCCGACTTGATGAGGGTTTCGGCGTGTTGATCGCGGGTTTCCTTTTCCACTTTGGCTTTTTCGAGAACTTCCAAGATGCTCGTTCTTCGGATCGGCTTGGAGATGTAATCGAAAGCTCGGTTGCGGACTGCTTCCTCGGCGGTGGTGAGATCGGGATTTCCGGTCATTAAGATGACGGGAATGTTTTCGTTGATTTTGCGGATTTCCTTCGTGACTTCGATTCCGTTTTTGCCGTTCATCACGATATCGGAGATCACGATGTCGATGTTTTGACTTTTGATGATTTCAAGAGCGGAATCGTAATCCTTTGCAAGGAACACGCGATACCCTTCTCTGGAAATGACTCTTTCCAGAACCGTGCGGATTTCGGATTCGTCGTCGATCACGAGTACTGATGTTGACTTGGATTCCATAGGACAACGCTATTTTACCAGAAAAACCGATCTATATGGGAAGGCGAATCAAAACCCTAGTCCCGTTTCCGGGAGAAGAGTCCAAAGAAATCGTTCCGTTGTGTTCGGAAATGATCCTTTGTGAAATGGCAAGACCCAATCCCGTTCCTTGTTTTCCTCTTCGAGTCGTAAACAAAGGTAGAAACGCCTTATCTCGAACTTCTTTCGTCATTCCCGGACCGTTATCTGAAATTGTAAAAAGAATCGAATCCCGATTCAAATGAAATTCTTTTCTGGCGTTGATCGTAATTTTGGGAGAAGCCGGTTTTACATCCATTTCGGAGATTGCGTTGATCGCATTGACCATACAGTTGATCAAAACCTGTTCGATTTCCTGCCATGCAACGCGGATTTTAGGAAGATCGGGGCTTGCGATCCGTTTGAGTTCGATTCCGTTCTTTCTACAGGAAACTTCGATCAACTCGCAGGCTCGAAGAAGAATATAATACGGAGAAACGAGTTCCTTTTCCCGCGTTACCGTCCTTCCCAAATCCAAAAGGGATTTGATTAGGTCGCGTATGCGTATGCTCGCAGCCTCGATGCGTTTGTAAATTTTTTGCCGTTCAATAGGATCGGCTTCTTCGGTTTCGATTAAGTCTTCCAGATACAAAAGACTCGCTTGCAGAGGGTTGTTGACTTCGTGCGCGATCCCGGCGGCGAGTTCTCCGATGGAGGCGAATCTTGCGGTTTCGTAGAGTTGTTTGTCGAGGAGTTTGGTCTGAGTGACGTCCGAGAAAATCAGCATCACCGCTTCCCCTTCTTCCCTGTATTTTTTTAAAGGGAGAATCTTGATCGAGAAGAAGTTTTCCTCTTCCGCGATGAATTGGATCGGAAGATCCAAAAAGACCGCTCTTTGCGAATCGAGACAGCTTTTGATTCCGGCTTTGAGTTCGTCCGAAACGTTCTCGGCAAATAACGAAAAGAAATCCTCTCCGGGATTTACATTCAAAATTTGGAATAAAAGAAATTTGAGAATCGGCGCGACTTCGAGAACGATTCCTTCGGGGGTCAAAATCACGATTCCGTTGTTCATCGCTGAAAAAAGATTTCTGAGTTTGATCTCCGAAGAACGGATCAGTTCCTCGTTTTTCTTTTGTTCGGTGATATCGAGCAGGAGAAGGATCGTTCCGATCGAATTTCCGTATTCGTCCCGGATTCGCGAGGAAGCGAGGAGCATCGGCGCTTCTATTCCCGGAAAAATTTTCATCTTGATTTCGGTTCTGAATTCTTCCTTGGAAAGACGATCCAAAACCGAAGGAGTGAGATTTAAGAATTCCTCGATGGGAAGATCGATGAAATCTTCTTTATAAACTCCTAATATTTTTTCGAGACTTCGGTTTCCGTACGTGATGTAACCTTCGTCGTCGGTCGAAATCAGCGGAACTTCGATCGAATTGAGAAGGGCGCCTTGAAACTGAAGTTTTTTCGAGTTTTCGATACGAGTTCGTTCCGTTTTCGCGTTTTGAAGCGAGCTGTGGACGTCGGAGATGATCTCCTCGTAAAGAAAATTCTCTCCGGAATCGAAGGCCATCCCTTCCAAAGAAAGAATTTCGATTCCTCCTAGGAGTTGTCCTTTTTCCCGGATTCCGATCGAAAGACTTCTGCGGAATTTGTGATCCGCAAAAAGGGATTCCCATTCGGCGTATTTTCCGTTTCCGAACTCGTGGATGATGAAATTCTCCTTCGTTTCGATCAGGTTGCGCATCGGAAAGAGAGCATTAGAAGAAATGAATGAATGAATCTGCTGCTTGAGGACCGGATTCATATCCCGTTGACCGATGACCTGCAATTCTCCTTCTTTAAAGTAGAACGCCCAGACCAAAAAGTAATGCGGATTCTCCTTTAAAGTGTCGCAGAGTTTTTGAAAGACGGAACTTTCCGAAGTCAAGTATCTCAGGTTTTGTCTCAAGAGCCGTAGGGTTCTTAAGATACTTTGCATATAATAAAGTCTGAGTTCGGTCTGTTGGATCTCGGATCGATCCGTGAAGTAAAAAAGAAAGACGTCTTTTCCCCCGAAGCTGGAAGTGTTGATGGTAAAGTTGACGAGCTTTCTTTGTCCGTGCTTGTCCCTTAACTGCCAATAGACTTTGAGAGGTTCGTTGCGTTTGATCGTGAACGTTTCTCTCGGATTGTTCGGACTGGGAAGAATGAAATCGAGAGGTTTGCCTCTGAGTTCTTCTCCGGAATAACCGAGCAGGTTTTCGAGAGTCGGATTGACGTATAAAATTTTCTCCGTTTCCGTGTCTAAGGCGAGAATTCCTTCCTTAACCGGATAGAAGAAGGAATGAAGCACGGAGAGTAAAGAGTCGGGCATGCTGATCCGGGAAAACCTATATTGTATTTCGGCTTTCTTTCGATTCTTTGCAAGAATTAAATCGGGAAACTTGCAAGCGGAAGGATTTACAGCGAGAGCAGGGATGGAATTTTTGAAATCGACCGGCTCTTTTTCCCGTTCGCCGGAACTCTGCTACTTTTAACATAGAGAATATGCAATCATGAAATCGATGTACGGATTGTTCCTGCGCTACTATCACTGGAAAAAGAAAAAATATATGAAGGAGATCCTAGGGTTCGAGGATCTTAAAGCGGATATCGGGGGCAATTCCGTTTATTTTTTGGAGAAGAATCCGGACAGGAATAAGACGATTCTGTTGATCCACGGGTTGCTCGATTCGGCTACGGGACTTCGCAGGGTCGCTCCCAAGCTGCGGCAGGATTATCGTATTTTAATTCCGGACATTCCGGGGTTCGGAAAGAGCAAACTTCCTCCTCTGAAATATCTCTATCAAGTTGACGTGTTCGGTGATTTGATCTACGAGGCGATTCGCAAACTGGACCTCGATAATCTTGTGTTAGGCGGACATTCGATGGGCGCATTGATCGCGATGCATATCGCGCTGCGGGATCGGGAGAAACGGATTTCCAAATTGGTTTTGATTTCTCCCGGAGGAATTCCTCATCCCAAACGGGACGAGATGAAGGAACTTCTGTTTCCGAAAAACGAAAACGATCTCGTTAAGCTGATCGAAGCGTTGTATTACGAAACTCCCGAGCTTCCGGGAAGAATTGCAAGAAAGGCTTTGATTCAATCTTGGAACGAACTGCCGAATCAATTTCTGACGATCAATACCCTTGAACGGGAAGCGGAAATCTTTTTAGGCAAAAAACTCGGTGATATAAAAATTCCGGCGTTGATCGTATCCGGCAAAGAAGATCCGATCACGGACGTAGCGATGACGAAGAAGCTGCATTCTTACCTGAAGAAGAGCAAGCTCGTCCTGATTCCCGATGCGAAACACGCCATCCACATGGAAAAACCGGAAGAGCTTTCGCTGGAAATCAATCGTTATCTGGATTAAAAGCGCTCCGTTTCAGAGCGCGTTGAAAATTTCTTTGACCGCTTTGATCACGTCCTGAACGTCTCCGTCCTTCATTCCCGGAAACAAAGGAATCGAAAGCGATCTCGAATACATCGCGTTCGCGTTCGGGAAATGTTCCTTTTTAAATCCGAAACGGGAACCGTAAAACGGATGTTCGTAAAGAGGAATAAAATGAAGGCTCGAACCTATATTCCGTTTTTTTAATTCGGCCGCGAAGATGTCCCGATCCATTTTGGAGGAAGCGCGGTCGACTTCCACGCGGAAGAGATGCCAGGAATGTTCTCCGTCCGGAGCGGAAAGAGGCAGATGTAAAAACGGAAGATCGGCGAATTCTTTTTTGTACAATTCGGCGATTGCAATTCTACGTTTCCAGAGATCGTCCGCTTCGGAAAGCTGAACGATGCCAAGCGCTGCGGCGACGTCGGTCATATTGTATTTAAAACCGGGGGAAACGACTTCGTAATACCAACCCGGACGATCGTATGTTTCCCGGTTGATTCCGTGAAGACGCATCAATTTGATCCGATCCGCAAAGTGAGAATGGTTGGTCGTCACCATTCCTCCTTCGCCGGTCGTGATTCCTTTGGTGGCATAAAAACTGAAAACGGTAAAATCGCCGAAGGTGCCGATCTTTCTTCCTTTGTGAACGGCGGGGAACGCGTGGGCCGCGTCTTCGATCACGTAGAGATGATATTCTTTAGCGATTTCTAATATACCTTCCATGTCGCAGATCACTCCCGCAAGATGTACGGGAAGAATCGCCCGTACCGTTTTGCCGGTTTTTTTATGGAAGAGGGTTCCGTTTTGATAGATACATTCTCTTTCGATTGTGGCGCGGAGAGTTTCCGGTGTCATCAGGTTGAAGATCGGATCGACGTCCGTAAGAATCGGTTCCGCGTCGAAGTAACAGATGACTTCCGCGGTCGCGGTAAACGTAACCGCGGGGCAAATGGCCGCATCTTCCCGGCTCATTCCGATTGCCTCCAAAGCGAGATGAAGACCTGCGGTCGCGGAGTTGAGAGCCAGCGCGTATTCGGCTCCGGTGTAACGCGCAAATTCTTCCTCGAATTCTTTCACCTTAGGACCGGAGGTGATCCAGCCGGATCGGAGAACTGCGGAAACTTCTTCGATAGCCCTTTCCGAAATGCAAGGTAGGGCGAATGGGAGAAAGGTTTTGCGTGCTGTAATCATAAATCGGACATAACCCCCGGTGCTTTTTTAAGCTTCGGCAGATTTCGATTTTTCCTGAGTTGTAAATCGATCGGCGATCCGGAAAAATGTAGGAACTCATACGAAAACTTACGGCCGCATCCCCGCAAGCGGGGTCGGGCCGCTCCAGACTCGCGGAGTCCCGCTCGGTCCGAGGCGTCGGTCGAAAAAAAAGCGTGCTCTTTCTTCTACAGGAACCGCAAAATCGGACCAAGTCTTGCGCGTCCCTTGCGGGCTGTGTGTGGGAACTCCAATTGTAACCGCCATTGAGAATTTCTGGACTCAGAAGTTACGGGGGCGCTCTCTTTTCCACCTTCGTTGGAAACCACTCGCATCGCTCCGCTGCTCGCCGGCTATCTCGCTTCCTACGGGGCGCTCTCTTTTCCACCTTCGTTGGAAACCACTCGCGTCGCTCCGCTGCTCGTTGGCTATCTCGCTTCCTACGGGGCGCTCTCTTTTCCACCTTCGTTGGAAACCACTCGCATCGCTCCGCTGCTCGTTGGCTATCTCGCTTCCTACGGGTCGCTCGATAAGAATTGAAATCTTTTCCGAGGAAATATATTTTGCCTTAGTGGCGTTAACTTTTGGAGAGATTTTAGAACGAATTCGGATCATCGATCGCGATGTAACCGAATTGAACCGCCTGAAATCCAGGCTTCCCGCCGACCGTCCTTATTCTTCTTCCTTACAGATTTCTTTCGACAAACAGATCAACGAACTTTTGAACGAAAGGGTCGGACTCATGGAACTCGAGGTTCTGGACCCTCCTTCTTGGATTTTAGGAGTTCCCACGGCCGGCATTCCTCAAGAAACTCCGGTTCCGATCAAAGGGCTTTTTCCTTCCGGAGATCTTTCCAAAGAGAAGCCGGACGACCAAGATGTAATCAACTTCCTGCGGGAACTCCCCAAGACCGAAATCCATCTTCATCTCGAGGCCTGCGTCAACAAAGACACGATGAAACAGTTGATGGAAAAGAACGGGATCAGCGTTTCGGACGAAGAATTCGAAGCGAAGTTCAACTTCAAGGACTTGAACGGGTTCATCCAAGTATTCTTTTTTATACAATCGCTCGTGAAAGAACCCGCTGACTTTTCCTACTTTGTAGGGAGTTTGGCGGAATACATGCGGGCCAACAACATCGTTTACACCGAAGTGTTCTTCGCTCCTTCCAAATTCATCCAAAACGGACTCGATTTCGAGGAGATGATCGACTTTCTCGTGAACCGTATCCGTGAAGAAAAGGAAAACGACGGAATCACCATACGCTTGTTAGTCGATGTGTCGCGTTCCTTCGGACCGGAAAACGCGATGAACAACTTAAACCGCGTTTTAAAACTCAGACATCCCGAAGTGATCGGGATCGGTTTGGGCGGCGCGGAACTGATGGGGCCTGCGCGGGATTATCAGGAAGTTTTCAAAAAAGCGAGAGAAGCGGGACTCCGCGTGGTCGCTCACTCCGGAGAGGACGACGGTCCTTGGGCGATCTGGGAAGCGGTCGAACTTCTCAAAGCGGAACGGATCGGACACGGAACCTCCGCGATCCAAGATCCCGAACTCGTAAAATATCTCAGAGAGAATCATATCCCCATCGAGATTTGTGTGACGTCTAACGTATTTACGGGGAAATACGTCCGCAAGGAGCAGAATCACCCGGTTCGATACTATTACGATCAGGGACTTCCTCTCAGCGTGAACACGGACGATCCTGAAATATTCAACGTAAATCTTACATACGAATATTATAAACTTTGGAGATTCTTGGATTTCTCTTTGGACGAAATCGTGGACCTGATCCGGCAGGGAGTTTTCGCCTCCTTTCATCCGAACAAAGAATCCCTTTGGGCTGAGATGGAAAAGAAAATCCAAACGGTCAAAGCGCGATACGGTCTGAAGAGGTAGAAAGATCTTTCCGAATTCTCCTAAGTTCTCCGTTTCAAATTCTCTCCGAAACCGATTGTTCGGATTTTACCCCGAAACGAACTTTACCCGATCGATAAATTCTACGTTTCGAAATCTCTTTCGACAGGAAAATTCTTTTCTAAATTCCTTGTCGTATTAAAAATCGGCCCCATGCAACCCAGAATCAACATCATCACCTTAGGCGTAAAAAACTTCGATCAAGCGGTTCGCTTCTACGAGGAAGGACTCGGTTTTCCTAAAATGAAGTTCGAAGGAAATATCGCCTTCTTTACGTTAAACGGAACCTGGTTCGCTTTGTATCCGCTCGAAGCTCTCGCCGAGGACGTCGGAGTTCCCGCAAAAGGAAACGGTTTTCGGGGATTTACGCTCGCTTACAACGGACATTCCAAAGAGGAAGTCAACGAAGTGATCGGAAAGGCGGAAAAGGCGGGAGCAAAAATTGTTAAGCGACCACAGGACGTTTTCTGGGGCGGATATTCGAGTTACTTCGAGGATCCCGAAGGATATTATTGGGAAGTCGCTTGGAATCCTGCCTTTTATCCGGGACCGAAAGAAGTCTAAACGGTACTTTCACAGATTCGAAATCCTTCGACGACGCCGGAGGATTTCCTGTTTTAACTCCGCCTTACTTTTTACAAAACACCTGCACTGTCCTTCGTGTGTAAATTCCGCCGATCGTCCAGTGAATCACGTTATCCCAAAAGTTTCTTTGGATGAGAATCCGCGGTTTTCCTTCCTGGCATTTCACCTCGGGAGTATCGAAAGATTCGATCAAGCCCACGGCGTAGCCGCCTTGTTTATAGGTCTGATCCGCTTTGGTTTCGTCCGGAAATGAGGCCGCTCCGGGAGAATTATAGATTTGTAATGTGGTATTGTGACATCCCGTCGCCGTTCCGATCGTAATCGTCAACAGTATGGTTTTTAAAATTCTCATATACTTCTCAGTTGTAGCAGATCAGATCCAAAGTCCTCGGTGAATAGATTCCGAGCGTAAGCTGTTCGTAGAGCGCGTCGAAAAAAGTCGAATACTGATGCGCTTCCTTCACTCCGTTCGTACAATAGTCGGCCGCGTTTATCGGATAGTTTTTCGGGCTCATTCCCCAGAAATAAAAGGACTGAGGAATCACGTGCATCTGCGAAGGTTCCGCGTTCAATCGTTCCCTGTCTTCCAGCGCGGCCTTACACTGCCTCTGCGTGGACGGATTTAAACAGGATTTAGGCGGGTCCTGCGGAAATCGGACGCGCGCGTGCTGGCAGGCGACGAAGATTCCCATGAATAAAAACGCGATCGCCGCTTTAACGATCGGATGTTGAGTCGACATCTATATAACCCTTTCCGAATATTCCCGCAAATAGATTGAAATCGGATTCTTTTTTGTTTGTGCCCCGGAAAACGGTCAGTCGATACTTTCCTTTTTCCAGGGATTGGATTTCGATTTTGCAGGAGAACGTGTTTCCTGAATTCGTGTTTGCACAGGAAGTCTTTGAGTCGAAGGGAAATTCTTTTTTGATCAATTCGAGTTTTAGATCGGAGCTTACGGAATCGATTTGAAAGATTCCTCGCATATTCTCCGATTGTTTGAGGATAAATTCGTAATTTTGAACGTTGTTTCCCGATTCCATTCTTCCGTGAACGAAGGATTGGAGCCGGATCATTTCGTTCCGATCGTTTTTCGTAAACGTGAGTCGTTCCGAATTTCCTTCTTCTCCGAAGAGAACGAAACCGATTAGAATCAGCACGGTAACGATCAGTGATAAGGTTTGTCGATGTCGCATATCAATTATTCTGTTGTCTGTAAACTCGTACCGGTTGATTGTTCTTTCCGACGCTGACGTAGATGTAGTTTACACCCGCGTCCGATCCGGCAATGGCCGAGTAAATTTGACGATTGGTCGCGTCTCCTAAGCCGCTTCCGCCGACTTGTTCCCAAACATTCGACGCGCTTCCCGGATTTGCGATATTGGTTCTCCAAATTTGGATTCCGCTTTCGTTGTCAAAGCCGACGTAGAGATACGATCCGTTTGCGACCGCCATCGTCATACTATGGTTGGAAACGTTTCCGAAATTCGTAAAACCGCTTCCGTCGTCCCCGACCACGGACCAATCACCCGCATCGCACAAAGTCGAGTTTCCGCTCAGACTCGGATCGCATTTCCAAAGCTGCGGTCTTCGATTCGTATAGGATCCGTTCGTGCAACCTGCGGTCGTTTGAACCGATCCACGTAAACCGGAGTTGTCCTGAGGAGTCACGCAGATCGTTCTTGTGACGTACATTCTTCCGTTAAACTCGGCGAACTGAGAAAACGCCTTATCGCCCGGAACCATATCGTAGTATTTCGTAAGTTCGAGAGAGAACCAATTGTTGTTCGATCCGTTATGCCACTTTGCGTCGCTTCTCGGAGCGGCATCGACCCAACCCGGACAACTGTCGGTCCCGTCGCAAGGAGTCGGATTTCCGCTCGTGGAACGTATTATACTTCCATTATGTAAGGAATTTGGAAAGCCTCCGTTTGCGGCGTAGATTCTTCCGTTAAAAACGAAGAGCGAATCGATTCCGACGTAGTAAGCCCAGTTGATCGAGGAGTTGTTCCCTTCCTGAGAACCGCCTCCGAAGTAAGGCATTCTATCGATTCTAAAACGATCTCCGCGCGAACCGTCGTTTGCGTTGCAGTTAGAGCCGACCGTACATCGAGAAGAGTCCGCGGCATTGAAAGTGATTTTTCCGAAGTCCGGAGAATTAGAACCTTGATTTCGCTTAGCAAAACCGGCGTAGATCCGATCGTTCAAAACGGTGATCGACGAAGTTCCCGCAGTAACCGTTCCGGTGATCGTTCCCATATCGATGTATTTGAAGTCCAAGCCAGAATCGGTATCGGAAGAATAGTAGAGATAATTAAAGTTCTCCGCGGATCGGGAGCCCGCCATCAGGATGTGAGCCGTTCCACCGAGTGAACCGGTTGCGAATACTCCCCGGCCGTCTTCGTTATCCGGACCGCAGCCGTTCGCCTGATTCGCGTTATTGAGAGTGCAGCCCGTATGACCGATCGTCACGTATGGAGGAACTCCGATTCCTCCGTCCCTCGTTGAAGCGCTGTTAGACGATACGTTCGAAGTTCCGGAAGAGGAAGTCGTATCCTTGGTAAAGGAGAACGATACCGACTCCGGAGAAGTTCCGTCGTAATTAAAACGAACCGCTTGGTTTCCGTTCGTGTTCGGCCCGATATAAATCCGATTGTTGTATCCCGTGAGATAACCGAAGGAAGAATCGTCGGCAAACGGATTGGTCGCAACGGGGCCGTCCGTGAAGTTTACGGGAGAACTTCCGCAACCGATAAAGCTCGTTCTATCCTTCGGAGAAGATTGTAAATTCTCCGTATCGGATGAATTACGAATCGATCCCCAAGACGTGTTGTCGAATCCGTCTCCGTCCAAGTTGTTCGCGGCGATGATCGTATATTGACCGCCGGACTGAGACAAGGAATGCGTAATACAAACTTTGGAGGAATCCGCGGCAGCTCCGCCGCAAACGCTTCCGTCCAAAATTTTCGCGCTCGTGATGTTTCCTAAAGAGGAAACTCCCGTAAATTTATACCGAAGTGCGCACTGTGTTTGATTGGAACATTCCGCGGACTTAGCGACATCGGCTCCCGCGAACAACGGTTTGGAGAAGGACACGATCACTCTTCCCACCGTGTTGCAGACCGCGCCGGAGATTTTGAGTTGTTCCTGTCCCGTAAAATCGGCGTTATTCGGACAACCCAAAAGATTCGGAGCGAAGGAAAGATCGTGGACACCTGCTTTGTTTACGACAAGCGTATATGTTTTTCCGGAAAGCTGCGAAGTCGAAAGCGTAATCGTAAACGTGTTTCCGCTTCCGCTGATGCTGCTCGGCGCAAAATCTGCCGTTTGAGAATTTCCGGTAAAGTCCGTATTGTCCGAACAATTTCCGGTAAAGGAAGAACCGTTTACGATCTTATAGTTGGATAAGCTCAATGCTTCCGTGTTGTTTACGGATTCTGAATATACTACTCGGATCGTAGTCGGAGACAAGGAAACGGCGGATGTGATCGTAGGAGGTGTCGTGTCGATCGCATTCACGGTAAGAATCGTATTCCCCGAAACGGAATTGTAAGTCGCTGAAACGGTAGGGCTTCCCGCGGAAATTCCGGTAGCCAATCCTTGCGTTCCCGACGCGTTGCTTACGGTTGCCATCGACGTATTCGAACTAGCCCAGGTTGCGGTAGAAGTTAAGTCCGTAGTAGTTCCGTCCGAAAAGGTTCCCACCGCGGAGAATTGTCGAGTCGCGGTCGCGTTGATGGACGGATTGGTCGGCGACACGGCGATCGAAGAAAGAATGGCCGCGCTTACTGTGAAGTTTGTACTGCCCGTGATCGAACCGGAAGTGGCCGAGATCGTGCTGGTTCCGGTTTGAATCGCGGTCGCTCTTCCCACCGTGCCGACGGCGTTTGAGATCGTGGACGAAGTCGTGTTCGTGCTCGACCAAGTTACGGAAGAAGTCAAATCCTGCGTGGATGCGTCCGTATAAACTCCGAGCGCGTTGAATTGTTGTGTAAGACCTTTGGCAAGACTTCCGTTTACCGGAGAAAGTTGAAGAGAGACTAACGTTGCCAGTGTGACTCCGAAAGATACTGTATTGCTGTTCCTAGAATTATAAACCGCGTAAACATCGGATGAACCAGTGGTCAATGCGGTCGCCAAACCCGCCGAACCGATTGCGTTGCTGATGGACGCCACGCTCGTATCGGAAGAAACCCAAGTCGCAAGAGAAGTCAGATCCTGACTTGTGCTGTCCGTGAAAATACCGGTCGCGGTAAATTGTTGCGTAAGACCTTTCGCCTTGGAGGGAGAAGGCGGACTGACCACGATGCCGACTAATTCCGCGTCGGTGACGGTCATCGCAGCGGAGGCGCTCTGGATCGAATTGTAGATCGCTCGAATATTCGAATTTCCTAAAGTAGAAGCGAGCGCTAAACCTTCGGAGCCGGCCGCGTTCCCTATGATCACCTTGGAAGAATCGGAAGAAATCCAAGTGGCAAGCGCGGTCAGGTCTTGGGTGGAATTGTCCGAATAAATACCGGTCGCGGCAAATTGTATCGTAAGACCTTTGGCGACGGAAGCGATGCTTGGGGTAACTTGAATCGAAGTCAGCACGGCGGCGGTCACATTTAAGCCGGTGCTACCGGAAATAGAGCCGAGGGTCGCGGTCATATTCACGCTTCCCGCTCCGAGCGCGGTTGCAATACCTTGCGATCCTAACGCGTTGCTCACGATCGCTCTTGAGGAATTGGAAGAAGACCAAGAAACAAGATTCGTAAGATCTTCGGTCGAGTTATCGGTATACGTTCCCGTCGCGTTCAGTTGTCCCGTTAATCCTTTTGCAAGGGAAGAATTGCTCGGTGTAACGGCGATGGAGACGAGTTCCGCGGCCGATACAGTGAATGAAACGGAAGGACTGGTCACGGAACCGAGAGCCGCAGAGATATCGCTCGAACCGGAAACAAGAGCGTTTGTAAAACCTTTATTGCCCGCGACGTTGGAGATTTGCGCGATCACCGTATCGGACGAAGACCAAGTCACTTGCTCGGTTAAGTCCTGCGTAGAGTTGTCCGTAAAAATTCCGGTGGCTGAAAAATTCTCCGTAAGTCCTTTGGCTTTCGAGGAAGAGGCCGGTGTGATTCCGATCGAAACGAGTTCGGCGGCTGTTACGGATAACGTAGACGAAGAACTGGTCACGGTTCCTAAACTAGCGGTGATATTGGCGGAACCGATCGAATTCCCGAATGCGTATCCTTCGCTTCCCGTCGCGTTTGAAATCGTTGAAACCGTCGGATCGGAAGAAGCCCAAGTTACGGAAGTCGTGATATCCGCATTGGTAAGATCCGAATAGATCCCCGTGGCGAAAAAGGATCGGGTTAATCCTTTCGCCAAAGAAGGATTATTCGGGCTGACTTGAATCGAAGTAAGAATTGCGGAAGTAACCGTAAACGAAGTGTTCCCTGAAATCCCGTCAAACGCAGCCGTGATCACCGAACTCCCCGTAAACAAAGTCTGCGCAAGGCCTTCCGAACCGGAAACGTTAGACACGTTTACCGCTCCCGAGGACGAGGTCCAAGTCACTTGCTCGGTTAAGTCCTGCGCGGAGTTGTCCGTAAAGATTCCCGTTGCCGTAAATTGCTGCGTAAGTCCTTTCGCTTTGGAAGAAAACGCCGGAGTAACCGCAATGGAAACGAGGGTCGCTTGTGTTACCGTAAAATCGGTAAAACCTTCGATTCCTCCGATGGTTGCGGTGACGGAAACGGTTCCCTGGTTGAGCGTCGAAGCCAAGCCGTTGTTTCCGAATACATTCGAAATCGTTAATACGTTCGTATCGGAAGAAGTCCAGGAGACCTGATCGGTAATGTCTATACTCGTATTGTCGGAAAGGATTCCGGTTGCGGTAAAATGCTGCGTCAATCCCTTCGCACGGGAAGAATTCACCGGAGATACCGAAATTCCAACGAGCGTCGCGGATGTCACCGTGAGTCCGGTGGAGCCGATCACGGCGCCAATGGAAGCAAAGACGGTTGTGGAACCTGTATTCGAACTTTCTAATAAACCGTTCGACTGAACGGATGCGATGCTCGTGTCCAAAACGGTCCAAGTCACGGAAGCGGAAACGTCCTGTGTGGAATTGTCCGAAAAAACTCCGGTCGCAGTCAGCTGCTGATTGGCGCCTAAAGGAAGGCTTGGATTGGCCGGAGTGACTTGAATGGAAGATAAAATCGCCGGGCTTATGTTCACGGATGCGAAACCTTGCCTGGAACCCCAAACGGCCTGAACATTCGCAGTGCCGACATTGCGACCCGTAACCGAACCGGAAGCGTTGACGCTTAATAAAGAAGAATTGCTCGTAGACCAAACGAGCAAAGGATCCGTGGAAAGATCTTGATTGGAACCGTCCGAAAAGATTCCGATCGCGGAAAATGAACGACTCGTACCTTTCGGAAGAGAACCGGAGTCGGAGCTTGACACTTGAATTGAATTTAAAACGGCGGACGTAACCGTGATCTTAAGCTTCGCGCTCGAACTTTGGTATTCCGCCTGTAGAGTCGTTTCACCGGCGGAAATTCCGCGAACGGCATTTCCCTGCACCGCCGCGATGGATTCGGAAGCCGAAACGATCGTAGAAGAACTCGTAACGTCCTTGTTCGTTCCGTTATCGAAGATCGCCGTGACGTGAAGAGTGGTGTTTGTTCCTTTAGCGATGGAAGCATTTTCGGAACTCAACTCGATGCGAGTCAGGACCGGATCGGAAGAACCTCCGGGAAGAAAGAACAACGGAGAACTTCCTTTTTTGCCGGCCGCTAAACCTACGGCGCCGGTGAGCATCGGCCAAGCCATACAACGTTGAAAAAAAACCGAAAGAAAAATAAGAACGAAAAATTTAAACTTCATCAAAGGGGCTTGGCGTATCTTGTTTGTTGTCTTTTTCGACGTTTGCATTCGTGTAAATCCGGCAATCGGTTTATTTTTTTAGCTTTAAGGGATTAGTTTGAAAACGATAAGAGACTAAGTGTTTGTCCCGGCAAAGTAAAGAACGCAAATTTGCTTCAAAATGCCATAACTTTGAATTAGAGTCCATTGTGCGCCTCCGTTTTGAATCGCTTTCGGATCTATGTCCCGAAGCAATGACCGAATAACGGACCGATTCTCCTAAGGATAACGCAAAAATTGAATATTCAAAAAAAATAATATATTCGGTTTCTGCGAACGCCGGAAAAGCCCGTAAATTAAATCTCGGATTTTAAAAGGCGAACATGAGAGCCGCGGAAAAAAATTTCAAAGCCGGGATCAAGGTCGGGAAGTTATGGAGAATTTTGACAAAAGTACGTTTCTTTTTAGGATGGGTTATGTCTAAGTAAAAGAATGAATCCCGTAGTATTTTTCGGTCACGGTTCCCCGATGAACCTCGTAATCCGGTCTGACTTCACTCGAAATCTGGAAGAATTCGGTTCCACTCTTAAGGATGTGAAAAACGTTCTCGTCGTATCCGCGCATTGGAAAACTAGGGGAACGTATGTGACTGTTTCCGATCCGCCCGAACAAATTTACGACTTTTACGGATTCCCTCAAGAGTTGTACGAGGTAAAATACCGTCCTTCCGGATCGCCAAAACTTGCACAACGAGTAAAGAATCTTCTGAAGAGCGTAGACGTGCAGACAACGACCGAATGGGGGATCGATCACGGAAGTTGGGGAGTTCTTTATTTTCTTTTTCAAAGGGCAAATCTTCCCGTGGTTCAACTGAGCATCGACGCGAATCTGAGCCCGGAACAACAATACGAGATCGGACGCGAGCTGCAGCCTCTTCGGGAAGAAGGAACCTTGATCTTGGGAAGCGGAAACATCGTGCACAATCTCAGAGCCGCCGACTTCCACAACATGAACGCGGTGCCGTCCGATTGGGCGATCGAGTTCGACGAGTTTGTACGTCAGTCATTGGAATCCAGAAACGACAAGGCGATCCTCGAGTTTCAAAAGAAGGGCGAGATCGCGAAGTTATCCGCGCCGAGCACGGAACATTTAGAGCCGATCTTTTACGTGTTGGGAGCGATGAAACCTGAGGAAAAAGTGAGGTTCATACATCACAGTTTTCAGAATCGATCCGTATCGATGCGATCCTTCACTTCGGTTTAAAAAATCATTCTTCGTCGCCCGAAAGAATCCATTCTTTGTTCGCAAGAGAATTGGAAACCTTCATCAGATCCCGATCGGGATCGATGAGGATCTGGCTTTTTCTTCCGTTTAACGAAACCATAACGTCCGCATAAACCGAAACGTCCTGACCGGTTCTTTCCTTTTCCGTCTTACCGATCCAGTGCGCAAATTGAAGAATTAAATCCGGCTGATAACTCATCATCAACCTTTGAATTTCGTTGAGATGCGATTCCGGGAGAATCACGTTCGTTTCCCCGGTTTGCTGATTTACGACCCGAAAGGAGGCGATCCCGTTTTTTTGAACGAGCATGATCTGCCAGGAAAAACGAAATCCCTGTTCCGTCCAAAGATGATTTCCAGGATATAAAAAATGCCGTAGAGGAAACGCGCATTGAAAGAACACGTAAAAAATCCAAAAGTATCGCAGCGACCGATCGGATAAAAGAATCCCGAATTTGCCGCGGATCGTTTTCGCTTTCGCAAAAAGAAAGGACTCGGAAGCGTTCGACTTGGATTCTAAAAGCGTAAGAAAGGATTCGATGAAAGCGAAAAACGATTTTCTAAAGTGAATCGGAAAACGAGTCCATAAGAAATGCAGAATGTTCTCCCGATCGGGAAGCATCCGTTTCGACTTGAGAAATTGGAACAGATCCACGGGCCACTTGGGCGAAAAAAACAAAGTCGCGTTTAAAACCATCACCCAAGGGAACATTCCGATCGGAAACAACTTCCAAGTCAAAAAATGGAATATTAAGACTAATGAATATCCGAAGGCTCTCGTTCTTTTGTTCAACAGAAGAAACGGAACGCTCAGGTCGAAGATCAATCCGGCGTAACTGAAAAAATATCCGGTGGCAGGCATGGAAAGCGTAGGTCCGAAAATCGGAATATCCGAATTCCGCAAAAGCCAAATCCGGACGGGTTGCGCGTCGAACAACCAATCGGGGACGAGTTTTCCGATTCCTCCGAAAAAATAAACGACTCCGACTTGAAATCGGAGGATATGAAGATTCCATGCGGGAATCGGATCGATCTCTTGAATCGTGCGACTTTTGAATATTCTAAAAATATGAAATACGTTCAGCGCCTTATCCGCCGGAATCCAGATCAAAAGAAACAAAAGAAGACAGATCAGATAATAATGATTCAGGTAAACGGCGACTTCCAGAAGATTGACGTAGGAGAAAATCAGAAAGAAACAAAGTACCGAGACGCGGTAAAAGATTCCCAACGAGATAAAAACCGCGAAAAAGAGAAGCGAAACGAAAAGGGGGTATAAAATCCATGCCGGAAGAACCCCGATCCACGAAAGACCGTAGAATTTAAAATGAAACGCCGGATCCAAAAAATACCGGGAGATCCATCCGTTTGAAAAATAACGAAATGCTAATATAAAAAGAAGGGCGCCGAGGATGATTCTATAAAACCCCAGGGACCAAGCCGGGACCGGTTTCAAATCCCGGGAGAAGAGGTTGGAAAAAAGTTTTTCTCGCATAATAACCGGAACCGATCGGTTTCCACTCGCCAGAAAAGCGCTTCTTTGAAAGTTCTGCAAGCATTCCCGGGATTTTCGATTGAGAATCGGGTAAAAGATCGTTGATATGAAAGACTTCGCGCATCCCCAAGGAGATGATTTGCAGATCGAGACGTTCGGCTCCGTCTTCGATCAAAATTTCTCCGCCTTGATTCTGAGATTGGAGCGGATCGGAAAACACGAAGATCCTCCGGTTTTGTTCGAGGGCATTGTGCGCGGAGGAAATCGCTCCCGATTTCTGCGGAGCTTCCACGATAAACACGTCGACGCAAAGACCGGTCACGATTCGGTTTCGTTTTGGAAACGAATATTTCATCGTTTTATGACCCGGAGGATATTCGGTGAGAAGCAAGGATCGATCGGATGACTTCATTCTTTGATAAAGCTTTTTGTTTTCAAAAGGATATTCTGTTTCCGGTCCGGTTCCCATAACCCCAATGACGTCTAACGTATTGTCTAAGGAAGCGTGCATGACCGCGGCGTCGATTCCTTTGGCAAGTCCGGATACGACTCCCGAAAAACCTTGTCGCTTTAAATGAGAGGGAAACAACTCGCAAGCATATACGGAAATCGGAGAAGGATTTCTCGTTCCGACAACCGCGGCGAAGTTTCCCTGCAAAACGTCCAAGTTTCCTTTGTAAAACAAAAGCAAAGGAGGATCGTAAATTTCCTTTAAAAGTGCAGGATATTGCGGATCAAAGATCGTAAGGACGGAAAAACCGGTTCGTTCCAAGGCGCGCGGAATCGTTTCCGAAGCGGCAAACGCTCGATCCAAAACCGTTGCGGGAAGAAGCCGTTCCAGATACGGAATCGATTCTTCCCAGGAATTCATAATTTCGAATATTCTATTTTTATGACAAACTCTTGCAACGGCGGAATCCGAAAGGACGAACGGGTTCATTCTTCCTTGGACGCGCTTTCGATTTTTTTCAGGTTTTGCAGAACGTTCTGATACGAGTCGTTCTTTTCGAGGCCGCCCCGAACAAGACCCGCGTCGTTCAGTTCTTCGATCGTCTTTTTGACCTTGAGATATTCTTCCTTGGAATCCTCGACCTTTCCGAGTCTGTAAAGAAAGTTCGCCTTCGCAAAACGCGCGGGGACGTTTCTATATTCTTTTTTTATAATATCATCGATGATGCGCAGCGCCCTGTCCTGGTCGTGAAAGCCAGCGGAAACGCCTTCCCAAGAGGAATCCGGCATGGAAGAATCGAAGTAGATCAACGCGAGCTGATACGGGAACCGCGAATCCCGCGGATCTTGGATTGCGAGGTGCGTAAACAAATCGATCGCGATCTGTCTTCGAGTCGTTTCCCAGCCCCTATCCCTCGAAGCGTTCGCGTATGCGAGCGCGGTTTCGAAAAGAAGTTGTTGATCGACCGGTTTTAACAATAGCGCTTTTTCGAAATACGGAATCGCGGGCTCGAAAAAATGAAGTTCGGCTCCGACGATCTCTACCTTCTTCCCTTCGTTGTTTTCTTTGAGCGCGCGGTTGTAGAATTTCACGCCCATATCGTAGTCGCCGATCTTCATATAACCCTGCGCGATCTTCCAACTCAAGGCTCCCGCCGATCGTGTCTTCTGCGCCATCGAGGAAATTTTCTTTTCCAGTTCAATGATCTCGGCTTCTTCCATCGCGAGCCTTTCCTTCCACGCTTCCAAGTCTTCGACCGTGGGAGGTCGATCGCCTCGGTTTTGAAATCCGAAATTTTTGGATCGTTCGCAGGAGACGAACCCGAACACAAACAAACAAAGTAGGGTAAGAATGCGGAGAATTTTCTGAATCATAAAACTTCCTCGAAACGAATACAAAGTCCTAATGAGAATATCGGTTGAACGAAAAATTCTCATCTTCTTAAATGATGCGGTTTCGGAAATCGAATCTGCGGTTTGAATTTTAGGGAAAAAAGGAAGAAAAGCGGAGCCGAAACTCCGCTTTGATGAAGAAAAAAATCAATCTTTGGTCGAGCCTGCGATCAAAAGAGCGGCTCCTAAAAGCGAAACGTCCTTCAAAAGAGAAACCGTGGACGCTTGATTGCCTGCGGCCGCACCGGGAAGATGCACCAATACCACGAAAATTCCCAAAAGCACCGCGAGAAGAATCGTCGCGAGATGCGTTTTGATTCCGGTGATGATGGAAACGGAAGCGGCAATCAATGCCAAACCGGTGATGTAAACCCAGATGATCGGAAATGGAATGTAAGAAGGAACGATTCCGGACATCGCCGGACCGGAGATAAAATGGAACAATCCGAAAATCGCGAAAGGGACCGCATAAACGATTTTACCTATTTTTTTCATAGAGACTCCTTGATTCAGTTCTTTCGGCGGGAATTTTTTTTTCGAAATTCCGGTTCCTCCGAAAGGTAAGTGTTGAATCCTGATTGAATATTGGACTTCTGCAACTAGAATTTGACTTAAAAACGAGAACGGTTTTCCGAAGTGGAAGCGAGAATTCTGAATAAAACGGATCTGGATTGGCTCAATGTCCTGGAAGTCGAGTGTTTTGGAAGCGGCGCTTGGACAACGGAAATGTTATATTCTCATCTTGACGAAGCGTCCGCGATCGGAGCGACTGATCTCTGTTATATTCTTTACAAACTCTCCGGCGAAGAGATCGAAATCTATCGTGTCGCCGTTGATCCTCGTCATCGAAAGAAGGGAATCGCGAAAAAACTTTTGGAATATCTTTTAAATTCCGAACGGGAAAAGAGTTTTTTCCTGGAAGTGAGTTCCCTCAATCTTCCCGCGATCGGTTTGTATGAAGCCTGCGGCTTTCAAAGAATCCACGTGCGAAAACGTTATTACGAAGACGGTTCCGATGCGTTGATCTACAAAAAAGCCCCTCCGGATGTTTCCGAAATCTTCAACTTCGAAGTGCCGGATTAGAAACCGAATCCGCGTTCCGACGCCGATCGGCGATCACTAAAACGAGGGATTTCCACCTTCTTTTGCTTTATTCAAAAATTCTAAATAATCGGTTCTTGTCGCATTAACGGAAGAATCGGAAATTTTTTTCGTCAAGCGTCCGTTAGAACCCCTTTTTTAGCTGAAAGTTATTTCCGATCGGTATACACTTGCACCTATTGGAAAATTATAAGAACCTGTCCCGAAGAAAACGCAATGACACCGCTCTCTATGAATCGCGGAGTCCGGGACGGAAACTTGCCGCTTAATCTTTCTGATAAAATATAGTATGCTTGGATACGCTGTAAAATGAAAAGAATCGCGTGTACAGTTTTTCTTTTGCTATCTTGTTCCTTCTTTACGAATTGTTTTTTAAATCCTCTTTCTCAGGCGGTTTCCGAAACGTTCTTTCCCACAAAGGAAGAATGTAAGAATTGCGATCAGCAGAGAGCGATCGCGTTGGCCGCGGTGTTTCAACCCCGTGCGAACGGAATTCAAGCTTTCGGTTTCGACTTATCTGCTTCGTTTCCGTTGTTTTGTATTTCGGGAAAATGCGCAGGAGGGATTACGGAGAATCAGCCGAATTCCGCCGTTACCGTGGCGGTCCCGAACGCAACTAACGTAAGTTCCTTAAAGGCGACTTTTTTGATTCCCGAAAATTCCAAATTGGAGGTCGGAGGCGTTCAACAGGTTTCGGGAACCACGTCGCTGGATTTTTCGAATCCGGTGATTTATAAATTCACGGATGAAAACGGAAATTCTCAGAATTATACCGTAACCGTTGTGCGTGCGTCCGCCGGAGATAAAGTCAACGGCACGGTCGTTCTTTCGTCACTGATTTGGACGAAATGTTCTTACGGCCAGGTCTGGAGACCGGGTTTTAACGATTGTCAAGGAAAGGGAAGCGAGGCCGACAACTACGGAGCGAATCTCGATGTCGCATTTTGTGGTACGGATGACGGTTCTTGTGATCCTTATGGTATGTCCGAATTTCAAAACGCATGTTACGACATGCAGACTACGTTAGCGCCTCCCGAACTCGTTTCTCTTCCGTTCGTGATGCGATCCCCTACTTTCGACAATTTGAATACGTTGATTTCCTGCTCCTCTTTTTCGCAAGGGTCTTCTTGCGGCACCTCCGATCAGTGTCCGGGTAACACGGGTTCGACGATCAATACGACCTTATTTCCTCAGACCGTAAACGGATACTACTGGACATTTTCTCCAGGAGGTTGTACTTCCGCGACGATGCAAGTCATTCAATTCGGCGGTGCGAGCAACACGACCACGCATACGAAGAGCAGCAAGGGAAAAGCGATTCGATGTGTGTATAATCTCGCTTCTTAATCGAAGCGTACGGTCTTATGATAACTCCTCCGCTTACGGAGAAACGAAAAAGTTCTATTGAATTCCGAGGTCGATTCTTTCATGAAAAATAAAATTCACGTTCTTCTTTTCATCCTGTTTTGCGTGTTTCTATTCGATTGCAAAATCGATCAGCGCATCAGTTCCGATAAAACTCACAGAACCGTTCTCGCTTCCGAGGACGCGGCGAGTTGCAAGGTCGCCGCGGCGCAACCTCTCTACGCGTTCTTGTTCGGTTTGGTTCCCGTGTTTCGAAATCCGGAACCGATTCCCGCGCCCGGACAAACGTTACGCGTCACCGAGATCACCAATTGGAAAGACTATGCGGTAACCGCGATCGGAGGATGGGCGATCACGTTGGTCCGTAGAACCAGAACGATCGAGTTCTGCGAAGAGAATTTATTCGCGAACAACTGGAATCCCGAAAAGGTTTCGATCGATCAAACCCTTTATCAAATGGCGGTGACCGGAAAAGCAGTCGTTCATCTGAGATCGGGAGATCCTTTGATTCAGGTGAAAATTCTCGGGTTCGACGATGCTTCCATCGAAGTCGAAACCATGGTTCCCGATCCTAAGGGAGGTTTTACCGATCGCGCGTATTTACGCGACGGAACAACCATCGACGGAAAACAGATCGGACAGGACGACAAGGAAGTGACGATCGAAAATCTGGAAGGTAAAAAAATCACGATCCAAAAGTCCACCCTTCATAAGATCGATATGCGCGTTCCGAAAACCATAAAAGAAAAGAAGAATATTCCAAAAACGGAAATCGCCCGGATCGCGTTCGAAGATTCGGCGAAGAAGTAACGGACCGTGCTCCGGTGATTTTCGGTTGTAATGGGCCGGATGAGTTCGATCGCAAACGGATTGCGATCGAAGGATATTAGGTTTTTTTTCCCAAAAGGATCGTGCAGAACGTCCCGATTCCTTCCTGTCTTCCCAAGGCACCCATCTTTTCGGTCGTGGTCGCTTTCACGGAAACACAATCCGCGGAAAGATCCAGAAGGCTACTTAAGGATTTCGTAATTCTTTCCTTGAGAGGAGCGATTTTCGGCCGTTCTCCGATCACGGTGCAATCCACGTTGACGAGCGCGAAATTTCTTTCCTTCATCAATTCCAGACATTTGAAAAGAATGATCTTGCTGTCCATATTCTTGAGTTTTTGATCCGTATCGGGAAAGTATTGTCCGATGTCGCCTAATGCAAGCGCCCCCAGGATCGCGTCCGAAAGCGCATGAAGAATGATGTCCGCGTCCGAATGACCCACGAGCGCAAATTCGGATTCGCACTCGATCCCGCCGAGCATGAGAGGACGTCCCGGATTGATCTCTAATTTATGAAAGTCGATTCCGTTTCCGATTCTATACATGCGATTTCCGTCCGTTCTCGTTTCAAGAACTCCGAGTTCTCTGTCATTTACAAGCTGAATTTATCCACACATTTTGATTCCCGATTATATACGATTTGAGTTTCGATTCGTTTCGGGTTTTTCAAGGACGTGTTTCATAATAGAAATATTGATTTCTTAATTCTCGAACCTTTTGGATCGTAGAATCGTAATTATTTTGATTTACATCCTCGTCCGAAGATTTCGCTTTCAAGAAACATTCTTCCGCGCTTTTGAAATCTCCGATCGATACGAAATGGTAGCCGAGAAGATTTTGAACCGATTCGGAACTCCGATCGGTGCCGACTTTCTTTTTGGCTTTGTCTAAAAAGAATTTTACCCTTCCCGGATTTCGCGTATGATCTAAAAGATCGGAACAGGCTCGGACCAGCAATGCGTTTATGGATTTGTCCGGGTCATAACAGAAAAATTCTCCGATCGTAAGCGAATCCTCCGAGGGAAAAAAATCCTTTTTCCAGTTTATTATGAAATTCTTAAGTTCTTTCGGATTTGCGGAGGATGGCGGCTGCGAAACGAATCGTTTTCCGCCCGCATCCCTGCGGATCAATTCGATGAAAACGCCGATTTCTGCGAGTTCGCTTTCGTCGCTTTTCGATTCTTTACGATCCAAGGTAACTTTCATCAGAATTTTTTCGGTTTCGATTCGTCGCTTTTTGTCTGAATCCCTTCCGGCGTTTCGTTGTTTTTGTTTTGAACGCGCCGTATTCCGGACTTCGATAAAGCGAAAGTAAGATTCTTTTTCGAACGCTTCTAAGATCGATTCTTTGATTTTCTTTTTCTGTTCGGATGAAAATCCGACGAGTTTATCTAAGTCGATTCGAATCGCTATTCTTTGAACATCTTTGCTGAAACGTCTCAATTCCATCGCCTTTTCGTTGTTCGGATAATTCGCGAAAAGGATTTCGCTATTGTCCGGAGTCGCCGACAAAGACGCTAAAATATTATAAAAAAAGAATATTGTAACGAAAAGGAACATGAACGCCGATGATTTCCGTTTTTCGGATTCTTCCGAATCCAGATCGATGGTTTTCGTTCGAGTGAAAGGCGACACATTCGGTCCAAACGCAAATTTCGATTAACGACCGATAAACGATTTTTTCTTGATCACTTTTTAAAAGAAAGATCCAACATTCTTTGCACGGACATTCTTCCCTTTTCGATCACTTCCGGGTCGAGATGAATCTCGTACTGATCGTATAAAAGCGCGTCCCTGATTTTTTCGAGCGTGATCCGTTTCATGTGAGGGCAAACCTGACAAGTGGAAACGAAATGTCTGTCCGGAAACTCGGAACGAAGATTGTCTCCCATCGAACATTCGGTGATCAGGAAGATGTTCTTCGCTCCGGACTTCTTAATAAATTCGCTCATCTGCGAAGTGGAACCGGAATAATCCGAATGATCGACGACTTCCGTTTTACATTCGGGATGCGAAATCACCGTAACGCCGGGAAATTGTCTTCTCGTAAGTTCGATATCTTCCGCGGAATACATCTCGTGAACCATACAGCTTCCGGGATGAGTGATGATTTTTTTCTTGGTAAGATTTTGAACGTTCGCCGCAAGATAACGATCGGGTAAAAAAATCACTGTATCGCTTTCCAAAGATTCCACGACTTGCAACGCATTCGCGGAAGTGCAGCAAATATCCGTTTCCGCTTTCACGTCTGCGGTGCAGTTGACGTAGGTAACGACCGGAACTCCGGGATATTTTTGTTTTAGGTCGATGACGTCTTGTCTCGTGATGCTTTCGGCGAGAGAACAACCCGCTTTGAGATCCGCGATGAGAACCTTCTTTTGCGGAGACATAAGCTTTGCGGTTTCCGCCATGAAGTGAACTCCGTTGAAAAGAATGATATCGGCGTCGGTATCGGCCGCGACCTTGCTTAAATAAAGAGAATCGCCCGTAATATCGGATACGCCGTGAAAGACGTCCGGAGTCATATAATTGTGACCGAGAAGAACCGCATTCTTCTCCTTTTTCAATCTTTGAATTTCTTGGATGAGAGGAAGTTTCGCTTCCACCTCATGTTCCATATAGGTGCTCTTCAGAGCTTTTGTTACTTCGTCGAGGGTTTTCATGGGTAAGGCCAATAGGTCGTAGTAGTCGAAATTCCTTTTAACTTCGGATAGGAAGAATCAATCCCCGTGTTACAATTAGACTGGCACTGCCTCCAAAGATTCCCGCTATTTGAGGAACCGGAACGTTTTGCGGTGACGTAATCCGCCTCGGTTTCAAAGGAACAGGGAGAGCCCGAGGAATAACTCAAAAAGAACGTGGAATTGCACTTGCTCCAGCAGCGGAGAAGTTCCTCTAAAATTTCTCTTTTCTGCAGACTCGCAGGCTGAATTCCGTTTTGGAACCGATCCAATTCATTACTCGAGCATTTCTCGCTGATCGTAACGGGGGATTTCAAACAAAGATTTTCCTGAGAATAATAGTCCACGCAAACCGGGTTGGAACCCGAAGCGAGAAGCCAGCTCAGAAGTTGTTGATTCCGACTGTTATCTTCTTTTTTGGAAGCGATACAACCCATTGTGAATCCGACCCAAACTAGAATCCAAACGGCTTGTTTGTGCGAAGCAAAATCCATTCCGTTTCAATTTCTTTCGCGAGAAGTCTCGATACAATCAAAAAAAAACGAGGCAGGGAATGAACGAAATGTAAATCTGAACCTTCAATTCTAAAATATATTGACACGATTCTTTTCGAGTTTTAAATGAGCCCTTATCCCCAAAATCAAACAGGATTGGTGTTACTTTACCATGAGAAAATTATCTTCTCTAATTGCTGTGCTAGTTCTCCTTATGTTCTTAGGAAATTGCGCAGATACAGTCGATGTAGAATATCCGGTATTCCCGAAAGATAAAGAAGGCCGCGCTCTTCAAAAATTCCTCGGTACGATTCGTAACGTAGGTTTGGCGGTTGAGCCTCCTAAAAAAAGTCTTTGGGAAGCGATCTTCGGAGAAGGATCCAGCTTCATCGACCAAATGCCTTCTAAAGTATTCGAGGCATTCGACAAAGAATCCTATTACAAGCTTACGGACCTTAGCAAACGCGCCGACATCTTGAACGAAGCGACTCTTTCCCTTACTGGAATCACTAAGTCTAAAGCGAAGATCGGAAACCTGATCGGAGCGGAAGCGATTCTTTACATCGGTTATCAAAAGCCTTACACCGAGTGCGGTAGCGAAAACAAAATCGACGCAGTTGCGGCCGGTTTGAAAGTTGCAGGTTTCGCAGCTTCTATGGCGACCGGTAGAGAAGTGAACACAGGAAACGATCCTGTTTCTAAACCGACAGGCGTTCGTTACATGCTGATTCCTCTCGATGCTACTTTGATTAAAGTTGATACCGGCGAAGTGAAGAAAGCGGTCGTTTCTAACCCTGCGAAAATCTTCAACAGCGTTGGAAACTTAGCATGTCCTTCCGTTCTCGATTCTTTCGGACAAGGTCTGGACGAAGCGGCTGCTTACATTAAGAGCAGACTTTCTCCTTTAGTTAAAACCGAGAAGATCGAAATTTTCGTAAAAGACGAAGATGAAGAAGTGAAAGAACTTCTGACTGAAGGTTACGAAGAAATCCAAGGTGAGACTCCAAGCTTCAAAAAAGCAAAAGAAGCGTGGGAAAAAGCCGATAAAAAAGCGAAAGGTCAGTCTTGGGGAGCGAAAGCAAACCTCGGAACTTACTACTTCTCAACCGGTGATTTTGAAAAGGCAATCAAACTCTACGAAGAAGCTATGAAGATCAACGGAGCTAAAAAAAGCTACCTGAGAGAACTTAGAAAAAGAGTAGAAGCTACTTACGCTGTTGACGAAAGCAACGCGAAATAAGCCGATCCTTTTGAATTGGTTCAATTTCCGGAAAAGCGGGCGTAAGTCCGCTTTTCTTATTTCAATATCCGTCCTATCTTTTCTGTTTCTCGCCGATTGCAGAAAAACTCCCAAAGAAGAAGAATGTGTGCAGAATCAAATGCACAACGTAAAACTGATCGCGCAGGCATCGGAGGATGAAATTCCTTCGGGTATGCAGCAACTTATGTTAAAACAAATTCTTCAGCCGGACATGTCTCGTGCGATCGTCTTGCGTTGTATGTCCGAAAAAACTTTGAAGCAGGTTCAATGCGAGCTGGAAAAGGAAAAGTTTTCCGATCTCAAAGAATGCAAGAAATTCGGAAAGGAAGAAGTTCAATAACCGAAATTTCCTTCGTCTTTTTCAAATTTTGAAATGAAATAGTTCTTAGAAAATGTTATAGAATTATGAAATGCACTCGTTGTTTCGAAAACGAAGTTCTAAGAAAACGCTTGGAACTTCGTTTGGAATGGATTGAAGAAACGATCTTAAATCCTCTTGAAAAAAAAGTGCAAGACGACGGAAGAATCCGGCATTGGAAATGGATCGAGGAAGCCGAAAAATATCTGAGAGTAATAACACTTGAGGACGGCGAAACGATTCACAATACCTTTTTCGACAGAGGGTTTAAAGAATGAAAATCACTCACTATCCAGAAACCGATTCCATATATATCGATTTATCCAATCGTCCTTCCGTTGAAACGAGAGAGATTAATTCCGACTTAAACGTTGATCTGGATGAAAATGGAAAGCCCGTTGGAATCGATATTCACGGACATGCTTCCAAGTATGTCGATATCACTACGATACTTTTTGAGATCGCAAAATAGGATGCAAAGTTACTAATAAAGAAAAATTGAATCTCATTTAGCTGCTCGTTTGGCTCGAAATCGATTCGGTCAAAATCGTAATTCAAAGAAGTAAATACTTAAAAAACGATCAAGGTCCGGAACTGTTTCTTCTTAAATACGCCGGAATATCGTAGTCTTCCGCTTTTGGAGAAGAAGTGTTCGAAGAACGGTATCGCAACGAACCCGGATTCCGATTGGATTCTCCGAGATCGTCTTGAAAATAATCCTTCTTTTCCGGAGCCGCGTTATCCGTCATACCCACGGCCTTTTTCTGAAAGCCGTAATTCTCCTGAACGCGCGTGGCAAGATCCTGATTTTGAATCAGTTTTCCGGAAGAAGAGCGTTTGTTGAATCCGGTCGCGATCACGGTCACGCGGATTTTGTTCGAAAGATTTTCGTCTTCGTGAAGGCCGATGATGATGTTTGCGTTCGGATCGACTTGAGAAGTGATGATTCCGGAAACCTCGTTCCAATCCGAGATCGTAAGATCCTTTCCGCCGGAAACATTGATGAGAAGCGAAGAAGCTCCCGCAATCGAAGTGGAGTCTAACAGCGAATTGTTGATCGCGAATTCCACCGCTTCCTTTACCTTTCCCTCTCCGCTTCCTTCGCCCACGCCCATCACCGCGTCGCCCGTGTCGCGCATGATCGCCTTGACGTCCGCAAAGTCCACGTTGATGAGTCCGGGATTGTTGATGATGTCGCTGATCCCCCGTACCGCGTTCAAAAGAATATCGTCGATGACTTGAAACGCAAGGTCGATCGGCGTATTTTTATCCACGACGCGGAAAATGGAATCGTTATTGATAAGAATCAAAGTGTCCACGTGTGAACGAAGTTGTTCGATTCCTTTGCGGGCAAGTTCCATTCTTCTTCTACCTTCAAACGAGAAGGGAAGAGTGACGACGCCTACGACGAGACATTTCATTTCTTTCGCGATCTTTGCGATCACGGGTGCGGCTCCGGTTCCGGTTCCGCCTCCCATTCCCGCGGTGACAAAAACCATATCCGCTCCGCGAACCGCGGACTGGATTCTTTCCTTATCCTCTTCCGCGGCTTTATAACCCAATTCGGGATCGCCGCCCGCGCCCATTCCTCGTGTCGCTTTGGTTCCCAGGATGATTTTGTTTTCCACAGGAGAACGAAGAAGCACTTGTTCGTCCGTATTGAGAATCGCGAACTCCACTCCTTTCAAAGTGGAATTGGACATTCTCGTGACAGCGTTCATACCGCCGCCGCCCACTCCGAATACCTTGATGACTGCCGGGCTTGTTTTTGATTCTTCTTCGAAACGGATCATATTCAATTTTCCTTATAAAGAACGGGTCAAAGATTGTCTTCAATCCATCTTCTGATTTTTTTCGTCCAACCTTCCGAACGATCCACGGATTTCTGATCCATGTCCGTCATTCTATCTGCGTATTTGATCATTCCGATCACCGTCGAAAATTCGGGAGAAGACGCTTTTTCCGCAAGTCCGCTGATTCCGCCCGGTCTTGCCCTGGATGCCGTTAGACGAAACACGTCCTCGGCGAGAGTGTCGATTCCTTCCAGAAGGCTTCCTCCTCCGGTAAGAATCACTCCTCCCGCGAGAAGTCCTTTTTTGCCGGACTTTTCCAGCTCACGATCCGCCATTTCGAAGATTTCCCGCATTCTCGGTTCGATTATGGAAACGAGTTCTTCTCTAAGAACTTGTCTTGCGGGTCTTCCGCTGATCGGAGGGATTTCGATCGTTTCGGTTGGATCGATTTCCGAAAGGACGGTATGACCGTATCTTTTTTTGAGAAGTTCCGCGGTTTCCAATGTCGTTTTGAGTCCGATGGAAATGTCGCTTGTGACGTTGATTCCTCCGAACGGAATCACGGAAGAATACGAAATTCCACCGTCCACGTAAACGATCAGATCGCAGATTCCCGCGCCTATGTCTAGAACAGCGGTTCCTAAATCCTTTTCTCCCGAAGTTAAGACGGCTTCGGAAGAGGCAAGGCTGGAAAGAATCATGACCTCGCAGGCGAGCCCCGATGATTCAACACATTTTTCTAAATTATGAATTGCTGTTATACCCGCGGTTACTATGTGAACTTCGGCTTCGAGTCGAACTCCTGTCATTCCGATCGGATCGCGGATGCTCGTTTGATCGTCCACCGAGAATTCCTTGGAAAGGACGTGCAGGATCTGCTGATCGGCCGGAACGCGGATCGCCTGTGCGGCTTCGATCACTCGAACGACGTCCGGTTCCGTTACGGTTCGATCTCGGTTCGTGATAGCGACCACACCTTTGGAATTGTCCGCTTTTACCGTTTTGCCGGTGATGTTCACCGCAACGGAAGAAATTTCCTGACCGGACATGAGTTCCGCTTCGCTCACCGCTTCGATGATGGAGCGTGTAGTGGATTCTATATTGATGATGGATCCGTTTTTAACGCCTGAGGAAGGATACGCTCCGGTTCCGATGATTTCGACTTCGTATTCGGAAATAGGACGGGCAACGACCACTTTCGTCAAAGAGGTTCCTAAGTCCAACGCGGCGATGATTCTATCTCTCGGTTCCAACATATCAGTGATAGACCGCGTCTTCTCCTCTGATGTCTACAAGCTCGGATTGGATCTTGTCTTTTTCAAAATATGCTAATATAGCGTAGAGCTTTCGTACTTGGTCCCTGTGAAGAAGGGTTCCGATTTGGATTCTTAATTGAATCGGTTCGTCCGCGAAAAAGAAAATTTCTCCGTCTTCCTGCAGAAGAACCTCGGAGATTCTCGGCTTTAAAGCCGGATACATGCGGAAGGCTTGTTCGACGGAATTGTAAAGATCGCGGAAACTCGCGTCTTGGATAAAGCCGTTTTTGATCGGGAAGTTTCCGGAAAGCACACAAAGATCTTTTTCGCGCACGTCGTCTTTGGAAAGAAGTCGTAACTCCGAATCGATTTCGTAAAGATGTCCGTCCGAGTTTACGATATAGGAAGCCTTGCGTTCCGTAAGTTCGATGAGAAGTTGATCTTCCGACTTTTTGGTGATTCGGGCGGAGTTCACTCGGGGAAGTCTGGAAAGTCTTTTTTCCAGAAGATCCAAGTCCAGCGTATCAAAGGAGGTTCCGGGTTGAATTTCCAGCATTCTTACGATTTCTTCCGTTTTGAGCTTTTCGTGCCCCGTTATGATCAACTTATTCAATTCCCGGGGAATTCCTTGAAAGCCGAACCCGAGAATCATTCCAATGCTCAAAATACCGATGAGTAGAGCTAAAAGGAGAATATTTCTCCTTTTCTGTACGAATTCTCTTAGAAAGTCAATCAGATTATGTCTCATCGTAATTTCTACGTGGAAATTTCTTCCTGGTTCCAATATCGGGATCTGCGGTCGGAAGTACAGCCCGTTTTTTGATCCTTGGTTTTACGGAGTAGGTTTCGCTTTAGAAAAGATTTGCCGGTTTTACGATGGGGTTCCATTCTCAGAGGAAGAAACGGGTCGTAAGTACGAATCGGAATTTTGAGAAATGCAGGAGTTCCTACATTTTTCCTAAAAGGACGGAACAACGACGTTTTGAAATCCGATCTTAATAAAGTCCACAGATTATGAATCTTACCAAACACACGGCGGTCCTAACGGGCGTTACCTTCTTTCTCGCTTTTTCGATGGCGATGTATATGTCCGTGATTGAAAAGGCCGGAACGAAGGACCAATATCCCTACACGATGAAAATTTATTATCCCCGTTTGGAAGGAATTCATCCCGGAGCGCCGGTGCGGATCTTGGGAGTGGAACAGGGAATCGTGTTGAGTCTCGATGTGGTTCCGATCGACGAGGTCGGAGATCAAAGATTCCTGAACAAGGATCAGACGAAGGCAATCGAAATCGTGATTCGCCTCAAAGAACCGATCACTCTTTGGGACAATTATAAGATTACATTTCAAACCAATACGATTCTTTCGGGAAGAACCATCGACATCGATCCGGGTTCGTCGGAAAAGGAAGACACGACTTTCTTTCAACCGACATATCTGGAGGAGGAACAACGACCTCCCGACTTTCTTCCTTCGGCCGATTACTTTGAGGATTTCTTTGCGGCTTCCACCGGTGTGATCCGAGAAAATCGGGAAGACATCCGCACTTCTTTCAATAACTTTTATGAGATTTCGGAAAAGCTGAAATCGAACCGAGGAACGATTCCTCAGTTGATCCATTCTCCCGAAACCTACGATAATGTGTTGGAACTCCTCACCGACGCGAGAATTTTCGGCAACGACGCGCGTCGTTATACGGAAGGTTATCGTAAGTTGGAACGTTCCGCGCCGACTCCGTTTACGATCAATTTGTATCGTCGGACCACTTTGATCGGCAGCGTCGGAAACGATTATTACTTCGGGAAGTTGTAAGAGTTCCCACACTTTCATGAGTCGCCGGACGACGAACGGAATCCCGGGGAAAACGAAGGAGTTCCCACACTCCCGTTGCACGGCAAAATCAACGGACCACGACCCGCAAGCGATACGAAAGGCTTGGTCCGAAAGAAACCCCGTTTCGTTTTTGAGAATGCCGTCAGAATCTACTTTTTGCGGGCCGCCCTTTCGGACCGAGCGGGACTCCGCGAGCCTGGAGTAGCGCGACGGCGAAGCCGATGCGGCCGCCGATCAACTTCTTATCGTATGAGTTCCCACACTTTCCCGCCGAGGAGAATCTCCGATCCTGCCGATACATCCAATATGAAAGTTGCCATCATTCATGACTGGTTGAACGGAATGCGGGGTGGAGAATTGGTCCTCGATTCTCTCTTAAAAATTTATCCGACAGCCGACTTGTTCACGTTATTCTACACGCCCGGAAAGTTGAACGCTCGCATCGAACAAAGAAAGATCACAACCGCGTTTACCAACAACCTTCCGTTTAAGGATTCCAAGTATCGATGGTATCTGCCCTTATTTCCCACGGCGATCGAGTCTCTCGATCTGAAGGGATACGATCTCGTGATTTCTTCTTCGCATTGTGTCGCTAAGGGAGTGATCACCGATCCGGACTCGATCCATTTCAGTTATGTGCATTCTCCGATGCGTTATGTTTGGGATTTGTATTACGATTATTTTCCCGCCCGCAAAGGACTGAAGTTTTTCGCGTTTGAAGCGATCTCCAATTATCTCCGAACCTGGGACGTGGCCTCCGCTTCGAGAGTGGATTCGTTCTGGTCCAACTCCGAGTTCGTCGCAAGAAGAATCCAAAAGTTTTATAGAAGAGATGCGAAGGTCATCTTTCCTCCTTGTCTTCCCGAAAAATGGAAGGTCGTTTCGGAAAACAAAGACGACTTCTATCTCATCGTATCCGCATTCGCTCCCTACAAAAGAATCGACCTTGCGATCGAAACATTCCGTAAAAACGGCAAACGTCTCGTTCTAATCGGAGGCGGACAAGAATTTAAAAAACTCACTTCGGATCTTCCTAAGAATATCGAAGTGCTTCCGCATCTCAAACGCGACGAGGTTTTGGAATATTACAAAAAGGCAAAGGCCTTCCTCTTTCCGGGAATGGAAGATTTCGGTATTGCCCCCGTGGAAGCGCAGGCGTATTCGACTCCGGTCATCGCTTACGGAAAGGGCGGCGCTCTGGAAACCGTCGTCGACGGAAAAACGGGAATCTTTTTCAAAGAACAAACGGTGGATTCTTTTCAGGCGGCAATCGATCGGGCGGATCGGATTTCCTGGAAAACCGCCGATTTTCAAAAGAACGTAAGCCGTTTTACCGAGGAAAAATTCATTATCGAAATCCGCAAGCAGGTCGAGAATAGAATCAGAACTCCAAGGAAAAAAGGATAAACGTTTTGATTTTGCTCCACAGACTGAAAGGGGATGAGTTCGTATTAAACGCTTCGCATATCGAAAGCTTAGAAGCGAATCCGGATACTACGATCACTCTTTCCAACGATAGAAAATATGTGGTCAAGGAATCCGTGCCCGAAGTTATCGAAAAAATTTTAGAATATAAGAAGCGGATTCTCGTTTTTCCTTTGGGATCTTCTCCGGATCAGTTCAAAAGGGTGGAATAAAATATCATGGATTTTGGAACAGTAGTCGGTTTAGGTGCGGCGTGTGTCCTGATGATTTTCGGGATTATCTCCGCGGGTTTAACTCCGTTAGACCTTTTTGACGTTCCTTCGATTTTGATTACCTTCGGCGGTGCGACAGCCGGAACGATCATGGCCGTACCTTGGGAATCCACTCTTGCGGTCGGAAAGGTAACACAAAAGGTGTTTAGAACCGAAAAACACGATTTGATCGAACTCATCAAAACGTTAGTCTCCTTCTCCGAAAAAGCGAGAAGGGAAGGTCTTCTCGCGCTCGAAGACGACGTAAACGAACTTCCCGACGAATTCTTACGCAAAGGAATCACTCTCGTCGTGGACGGAACGGACCCCGAACTCGTTCGTAACATCATGGAAACCGAAATGGGCAACATCGCTTCCCGTCACAATAACGGAAAGGCTTGGTGGGAAAACTGGGGCGCCTTGGCTCCGGCCTTCGGGATGATCGGGACTTTGATCGGTCTCGTTCAGATGTTGAAGAACCTCGGTTCCGGCGACCCTTCGGCGATCGGAACGGGGATGGCGGCGGCTTTGATTACGACGTTGTACGGATCGATGGGCGCCAACATGTTCGCGATTCCCGTGATGAAAAAACTCATGCGTAAATCCGAAGACGAACTTACGATCAAACAAATCATGATCGAAGGAACTCTTTCGATTCAATCCGGGGACAACCCGAGAATCGTAAAGGATAAACTGTCATCGTTCCTTCCTCCTTCGGAAAGAGACGTTCTCAAGGACGACAGCGAGTAAACTCGGGCTTTCACTATGGCAAAAGCAAAATGTCCGGAATGTATTCAGAATATCCCCGAGTATATGCTCACATACGGGGATATGGTGACGTTGCTTCTTTGCTTCTTCATCATGCTTTATACCACCGGTAAAACGAACGCGATCGAAATGCAGATCATTCTTTCCGCATTCAAGACCACGACCGGATTTTTCGACGGAGGTCAGACTCTTTCGAAAGGACGTCTCGAAGAGATGGGAATGAACATCGAAAGTCTCCCTTCTCAAACCACCGGAAAGGCGTTATCAAAATCCAAAAAGTTAGCGACCGAAATTTTCAAACCGGAAGTGGAGGCGGGCAAGGTGAAGATCACCGAGGACGAACGAGGATTGATCATCTCTCTCGTAAGTGCGGATTATTTCAATCCTGGTTCGGCGGTTTTAACCGATTCGATCAAGATCGCGCTTCGAAAAGCGAGTTCGCTTATCAAAGAATTGGATCGTTTCGTTCGCGTGGAAGGACATTGCGACGCGGACGCGGTCAACCCGGGAGTTCCGCCGGGAAAAGAAGAACGGGCTTATATCAACAACTGGGATCTCGCGGGAGCGAGAGCGATCAACTCCACCGATTATATCATCAATGTGGAGAAGCTCGATCCTTCCTGGTTTCAAGCCGTGAGTTTCGGAGCGTTCCGGCCTTTGGTCGTGGAATATACGGGAACTCCCGAAGCGAAAGCGTACAATCGTAGAATCGATATCGTAATTATGACCGATAAGTCAACCAAGAGAAGTCCTTACGAAACCAACTTCGGGCTTCCAAAAACGAAAATACCCGGCTCCGAGTCCAGCGTTCCTGGCAAAGAGTGATCGGAAGAACAACTAACGTCAAGATTCAGGAGGCAGACCCATGGGTGATGCGGAAATAGACGAGGAAGAAGGCGGGCTACCCGCGGCCGAGGGGGGCGGTGGTACGTCTCCCATTATCAAATGGCTTCTTTATGTGGCGGGAGCCATTTTCGGAATTATCATCGTCGCGATCATAGCGATGGTAGTCGCGAAACAAACGGCGACGAGCACTTTCAAACAGATGAAGAACGTCGCTTTGGTAAAACCTCCTCCGCCGCTCGCGAACTACAACTTCACGGAAGAATTTCGGATTAACACTTCGGACAAAGGCGAGGCGCACTTCGTAAAGATGAAACTCGCGTTCGGAATCGCGAAGGAAGATCAGACCTTATCCGCGGAACTCGCGGAAAGAAACGCGCAGATGCGCGACTTGATCAACCTGATCGTGGGAAGAAAGTCCAAGGACGAACTCATCAACATCGAGGATCAATTGGATCTTCGGGAAGAGATCAAGGCTCAGGTGAATCACATTCTTACCGAAGGAAAAATTCAGGAAGTTTACTTCACGGAATTTATCGTCAACTGATGAGAAAAATTCTCGGTGTGATTCCGGCGCGTTATGCGAGCTCCCGTTTTCCGGGTAAACCTCTCGCTAAGATCGGAGATAAAACGATGATAGAATGGACGTATCGGAACGCCTCCCGGTCGACCACTCTATCCGAGTTGGTCGTCGCGACGGACGACGAAAGAATCCACGATGTCGTATTAGCATTCGGCGGTAAAAGCGTCATGACGAGCGCGGATCATCCTTCCGGAACCGATCGAATCATCGAAGTTGCCGAAAAGTTTCCCGAATTTAGCGTGATCGTAAATATCCAAGGAGACGAGCCCGGAATCGAGCCCGAGTTGATCGACGGGGTGGCAAGCCTCAAAGCTTCTCATCCGGAATGGACGATGAGTACGGCGGCTGTTCCGATGTTGGACCCTTTTCATGGAACCGATCACCATCGGGTCAAAGTCATTTTTGATCAGAACGGAAAGGCCATCTACTTTTCCAGATCTCTCATTCCGAGTCAGTTCAAAGCGACCGTTCCTCTCTATCGTCATATAGGAATTTACGGATACGATCGGGATTTTCTGTTGAAATACAATTCTTTGCCGAAGAGCAATTTGGAAGAATCCGAATCTCTCGAACAACTGAGGGCGATCGAAGCGGGTTACGGGATCGGCGTATTTCTGGCAAAAGAAGCGGGACTTTCCGTGGACACGCCCGCGGATTTGGAGATCGTAATCGAGGATTTTAAAAAACGAAAGTGGGTTACTTAAGAGCTTCTTGCAGAGAATTGTGGATTAACACGAAGTCGGTTAATCCGACGATGTCCATCACCTTTCTGAAATGTTCGTTCAGACCGGCGAACTCGATTTTTCCTTTTGTTTCCGACGCTCTTGTAATGAGACTGATGAGAGTCGCGATTCCCGCCGAATTGATGTATGAAGTTCCCTGAAAGTTGAGAATCACTCTATTTCTTTTTTCTGCGGGAATGGATTCGTATTTTCCAACGATTTCCTCATCCGCTTCCGAAGTGATTTCTCCTTCGATATGGATGATGGGAACTGACACGGAAAGATCTACGAAAATTTTGAAGTCGTCGGACATAAGAAATCTATCAACTAAAAATCGCTAAATTCCATTAAAGTCAATCGAATTACGCATAATTTCCGAGTTCGATTTCGGACAATTGGTCAAATTGTCGCCCGCATTTTTTACAATAAAATTTAACTGCTCGGGGTTTGGAGGAAATCCCAAAAAGGATTAAAAAGATTCCGAGTTTGGTATATGTTTTTTCTTCGCGAGAGTTGGGAGAGGTTCTGCTGATTCCGCAGTCTTCGCCGCAAGGCGGCAGTGTTTTGGATTGATTCACAAGAATAACATGGATTGAAGGTTTAAAAAATTCCAGTCGAAAAAGGGAAGAAGGGCCGGAAAACGAACGCTTCCCGACCCGAAGAAAATCTTAGTTTTGAGAAAGGTGAACTACGTATTTTGCAAGTAGTTTCAGATTCTCATCACCTAAGAACTTGTAAGCGACCATCGGACTTCCGGCAATCCCGTTGTTCAGAGTTTTTAGAACTCCGGCTTCCGTATTTCCGTTTTTCCACTGTCCGGCCGGAGCCTTATAGTTACGAGGTTTCGGATTGAGACTTGCCGCAGCGGCTCCGTCCCCAGCTCCTTTTTCACCGTGACAGGAAGCGCAGTTTTGTAAAAAGATTTCCTGTCCTTTTTGAAGTTCGGGGCTGAGAGCGGAAGCGGTTTCGGTCGCGGCAGGTGCGGAAGTTTCGGCCGGTTTTTCGGACTTATCTCCACAGTTCAAAAACAGAACCAGAGAGGTAAGAGCGATCACGATGGAAATGATCATATTTTTGGAGTTCATCGAAAATCACCTCTATTTATTGCGAACCAGCTTATCGTACGAGGAAATTTCACGATAGGATTTTTTTGTCAGGCAAATGTCACGGGACTTGATTTTTCTCAAGTTCCGAAAAATCCAATTACGCCGGGTGGAAGATGAAACCCGTTCCGGATTCTTCTTTTTGAAAGCGTACGGGAAGATCGATCTTTACGGATTCGGTTACAGGAACACCGGAAACTTCTCCCTCCAAGATTCCCATCGTTTTGATTCCTTCCTCAAGTTCCACAACCGCTAATACGTACGGCGCTCTTTTTGCAAGATGACCGAAACCTACGTGAACCACGGTATAGGTGTAGATTTTTCCGAGTCCGCTGAACCGGGTTTCGGAAATCTTGGAACTCCCGCACTGCGTACAGGCGACCAAAGGTTCGGTCATTTGAAAACCGCAGGAATCGCACTTCTTTCCTTTCAAAATTTCTAATATAGTTCCGGACATTTTAAACCCTCTGAAGAATGGGAATACGGCCCGCTTTTGATTGCACTTCTTTTTTTGATTTGTCTTTTCAGGCAAATCCGGTTTCGTAAGGTAAGAATTCACGGCGAGGTCTAAAAAAGACAGGACGTAGGATCGGATTTATCGGGTGCGAAATGTTTGAAATGACGAATTTGATTCTTTTCTGTAAGGCGATTACGATCGCACAACTGAGTTTTTTGATTCTTAACTTTTTAGTGAGAATGAAGGCGACAACCCAAGGGATTTTCGGAAGTTTATTTTTATCCAGTTTGATCGCGTATTTTATCTGTCCGATGCTACGTCACTCGGAGGCGAATCCGGCCGTATTTCTACTCGTTCACGTCGGCTGCTATTCGGTTTCCTTCTTTTTTTACCTTTTCGTTTCGAGTTTGTTTGTGGATCGCTTTCGTCCGAGTTTTCTGCACGGAGTATCGTTTCTTTTGATCAATGCGTTCTGTTTTTACGTGTTCGTTTTTTCGAAAACGTATTATGAAACTTCGATTTTTTCCAAAATTCTTTTTAGCGCGCCTCAGTTGATATTTTTGACGCTTCTTCTATTGGCGTTGGGAAACGTATTAAAAGATAAGAATATTGATTTGATCGAATCCAGAAGGGAATTCCGGGTTCTTTTCGTTTTCGTAACCGGCGCGTACGCGATCTCCGTCGTTTTGATCGAATTGATTCTCAAATACTCCGACTATTCCGCGGAGCTGGATTTAGTGAATTCGTTCTTGATCATGATCCTTGTTTTTTTCTTTTCCTTTAAACTTTTCGAATTTCGGGAAAATACGTTTTTGATTCCGGATCGAAAAAAAGAAGAACCTTTGGACGAGGTTTTATTCAAAAAATTGAATTCACTTTTGGAAGAGGAAAAGATATATCTCATGGAGAATCTGACGATTTTGAAGCTGGCTCAAAAAATCGGAGTTTCCGAAAAGAAAATCCGCAGGTTGATCAACCAAGGTCTCGACTATAGAAATTTCAACGAATTCTTAAATCATTATCGAATCCGGGAAGCGAAGGCGATCTTATCGGACCAGACAAAGAACGACATTCCCGTTTTACGGATCGCGATGGATCTCGGTTACGGTTCTTTGGCGCCTTTCAATCGCGCGTTTAAGGAAATTGCCGGAACCACACCTTCCGATTTTAGAAAGCAGGTTCCGCAACTGAAACGATAAGAAAGAAACCGAAGAAGCGCAGATCCGCTCGGAATCCGATTTCGTTCTTAACGTTCGTTTTATCGAAACACGTTTTTCGATCGATCGGATCGGCGTTTTTAATTCGCTCCGAGTTCGATTTCCTCCGAAACACCCGCATCTTTTTCTTCCGTGATCTTGTTAAAGGTTTTCTCATATTCCGGATGAATCGTTCCGAATATCTCGTCCCAGATCGTCGTATAGAGTCCGAAATTGTAACGAAAGAATTGGTGATGCATATCGTGATTCGTGTTCGTGTTGATATATTTCAGGATTCGATTGGAAAGAAACCAGCGGGGAAACATTTCGTAACCGCTGTGTCCCAATACGTTTCTGACGATCTGAAACGTCATCGAAATCAATAAAGCCAACGTATGAACGGGAAACAGCGAAACGACGATCGGCAGAATCAGCGCGTGTATGAACGCTTCTCCCGGACTAAACGAATAAGCGGTCCAAGGAGAAGGCGTAACCGATTCGTGATGAACTTTATGAAATGCCTTGAAGAGCAGACGAGTGTGCATCAAACGGTGAGTCCAGTAAAAGTAAAAGTCTTGGATCACCAAAATGAGAAGAGCGCTGAAAAACAAATAACTCCATCCGTGTTCTTGGATGTCGTCATAAAATCGGAAATAACCGAATTTTCGAAAAAATAAAACGGTAAGAGTTACCGCCGTATAAACCGTAACTGAGGAAATCGAATAGAGGAATTCTTTTCGAAACTGAGACGGTTGCGCTTGTTTAGCCTGAATCTTTCTGTTTTGAAAGGGATGTTTCCATACCTACAGAACTACGAAGGCGACGCCCGCAAACACGAAGTAGCGGAGAAAATCGATGAGAAAGACTTTCGGTATGTGTGGAAGTAACTCGACCGCGGTTTGAATCCATTGAGATTGTTCGTTCATTGTTTTTTCCTTTCGTTCGGGTTTTTCTCCGAACTTTCGGAAATAGTAAAACGCATTTCCGGCTTCTTTTCTTATCGAATCTTGACAAAAGCCGATCGAAGCCGGATTCGATCAGTCTTTTTGGATTAAAAAGCCGTAGTGAAAGGGAGTTAAACCGATCGGCGTTGGGGAATCGATTCGGAAGCGCGCCGATTTTGCCCAGAGAACCATATCTTCCGGTTCGGGACTTTAAGAACCGAAAGAAAATCCAAAAGAAGATTTGCGAAAACCGAGAACATTCAAAAACGATAGAATACGCCCGCGCTGACCGATTCCGAATTTTTATTTTTCAGAACTTCGATTAGAAAGTTCGCTCTTCCGAAGGTAAATTCCATACCGAAGGTTCCGTACCAGTTTGTATGATCGATGGAAAGATTCCGTTCCAAGCTTAGGAAAGCGAGAGTAGGGTTGGTTAAAAAATCGTCCCGATTGTTTGCGGAAGAAAGAGCGACGTTTCGATCCACTTGAATGTTCAACGTTCCGCGGTTGTACATCGCGCCCAAACCGCCGTAAAGAGTGAAAAAGCCGATCGACTCCGCGTAACGAACGTCCAAGGTCGCCGAATAAATATTAGAATTGTATGTTAGATCGTTGATTCCGATCCACTTTCTTCTTTGACCGCCGAGATTGATATTTGTCGGTTTACGATCGTAAGAATGAAGACTTACCGTCTGCAACGATTGATACAAACCGAACCCGAACGAAAGTCCGCCCTTTGTTTCCTCTCCGAAAGAATTCTTCGCTTCCGCAAACGGGAAAAAACGAAGATTCAGACCGGAGTTCGCCACTTTGCCGTGCAGATCCGTTTTTCTGAGTTTTAAAAAAGGAACGTTTTGTTCGGAAAGTTGATACGGAAAATAATGAAAGTGAAGATCCCATTTGGATAAAAACGGACTCGGTTTGTCAAAGAGCGAGCCCAGGTTGACTCCGAAACTGATCGAAGGAGAAGCCGCGATTCCCTGCTTCGGGAGCTCCCGAAGTTCCGAGTTCTCAAACAGATAATTCCGCGGACTTAGGTTGGTTCTCGCGATCGAATAACCGATTCCGATTCTCCCTTGATCGAGTTTGTTCCCGCCTAACAAAGATGAGTTGATGTTCTGCAGGACGGCCGCTTCTCCCATCGAAAGAAGGAATTCCTTCGTATAAACCGCGTCCAAGGCCGGATCGACGAGATTTGCTCCCAACGCGATTTCCGCCGGGATGGAAGCGCATTCGACGCCGACACAAACCGCCTCGGAAAATACGGATTTTGCGGACGAGAATACGATCAAAGATAGCAGTATTAAGAATGCGTAACGTTTCAAGTTAGGAACAGCTTGTAAAAACCGGATTCTTAGGAAAGCGTTTTACGTTAAGAAGAATAAACGGAATTGTTTGGAAAAAGAAAGAACTAGATTTCGTGATACAAAAGCGTTCGAAATGCGCAGCGAGCCGTTCAAACAACGCGGAGAACAAAATCAGGATTGCTCGAGATTCTTCTCTCCGCGTGTTTCCATCTTACATTCCGATCGCGGCGCCGCCGTCGACTCTCAAATAAGTTCCGGTAATGTAATTGGACTGATCGCTTAGGAAAAATTTCACCGCGTTTGCGATCTCTTGTTGTGTTCCCGGTCTACGAAGAGGAATGAACATCGGATCGGTGAGTTTCTTTTGAACTTCTTCCGGAAGGGAGGCGGTCATATCGGTTTGAACGTAACCCGGACAAACCGCGTTTACGAGAACGTTTCTTCCCGCAAATTCTCTCGCGGCAACTTTCGTAAGAGCGATCACTCCCGCTTTGGAAGAGGAGTAGTTCGCTTGTCCCGGTTGTCCCGTAAGTCCCGAAACGGAGGAGATGTTTACGATTCTTCCGGACTCGGCTTTGAGAAGAAGTTTGGACGCATACTTGGTCATCAAGAAAACTCCCTTCAAGTTTACGTCGAGAACGAAGTCGAATTCCTGCTCGGACATTCTCATGAAAAGATTGTCCTTCAATACTCCGGCGTTGTTCACGAGAAAGTCGAGTTTTCCGAATTTATCTTTTACACCGGCGATGACCGCGTCGCAGTCGTCCGGTTTGGTGACGTTGCAGGGAATTCCCAACGTTTTTACGCCGAATTCTTTCGCGATATCGGCGGCCGCTTGTTCGATATGTTCTTTGTTTAAGTCGACGACTACTATGTCGCCTCCTTCTTTTGCGATTGTATTTGCGATCGCTCTTCCGAGACCGCGCGGAGACGCCGCTCCGGTAACGAGTGCTACTTTCCCTTCGAATTGTTTAGACATGATTTCCCTCGCGTCGAGTTTCTAATTGGCTTTCCATTTCCGCGGGAGAAATAGAATTGCCAAGTAAAAACTTTCTCTCGAATTTCCTTTGCCTTTTCAAATTGCAACGGTAGACTCGTTAGATGAACATTCTTTCATTTCGTTTTTGGAGAATTTAGACATGCAATCTTCTTACAATCGCCCTTTGGAGATGGTCGGCCCGATCGAAGCAGTTCATTTGCCCGGTAATCCGGACGCTTTCACTGTGATTTTGTTTCACGGTTACGGAGCGAACGCGTACGATCTTTCTCCTCTCAGCGCCTATTTGGATCTTCCCGACGGAACGAATTGGCTTTTCCCCAACGGCGTGTTGGAGATTCCTGTTATGCCCGGTTATAACGGAAGGGCTTGGTTCCCGATCGACATGGAAGCTTTACAACGAGCGATGATGACCGGCGGGTATCGCGATTTTTCGGATCGTTATCCGGCAGGTTTGGAAAGCGCTCGCGAGAAGGCCGTCGAGATGATCCGCAGTTTAGGAGTCTCTATGGACAAGGTGATCCTTGGAGGTTTCAGTCAAGGCGCGATGCTCGCAACGGACATAGCGCTTCATTCCGAAATTTCTCCGGCAGGTTTGCTGATTCTTTCGGGGACGTTGATCAGTGAAACGGATTGGAAGCGCCTTGCGGAAAAAAAGAAGGACTATAAGTTTTTTCAAAGTCACGGAAGAATGGATCCGGTCCTCGGTTATCCCGCCGCAAAAAAACTCGAACAACTGTTAATCGGAGCCGGATGGAAAGGGGAAATGATCGCTTTTCCGGGTGGACATGAAATTCCAGAGATCGTACTTAGGGGTATGAACCTGTATCTCAGGAACATCACCGGATGACGAAACTTGTAGAGAAATACATCGCTTTAAAAAACAAATATCGAAATTACGATACCAAAGAAGCCCTCAAACGAATGCAGGCCTTTCGCATTGCGCTGAAAGAACTCGAAGACAAGGGCTTTCATACGGGCGTGGAAATCTTGGGATCGATCAATTTCGGAATCGTGGAAACCGCTTCCGATATCGATTGTATTCTCCTTCATTTTTGCGATCTTCATAAAGAAACGGAATGTCCCGAATATTGTCCGAATTTTCTCTACGAAACCGAAGAAATCAAAGCCTCTCTTTGCAAACGTCTGAAAGACGATCACCTCAAAGTCGAATTCTTGGATTGTATCAATCTAAGAATGGTGGAGAAGGCGATGGAACAGAAGGACACGTTGAAGGACAGCGATCTTCTCAAACGCCTGATGTTCTACAGAACGATCGGAAGACCGGTCAATCGTCCTTTGTTTATACCGTATTGCGAAAAGCTGGAAGAAAACGAAGAATACATCCAAGACATTTTGGATTGGGGTTCGGAAGCGCTCGCGGATTATCTGAGAACTTCGCGTCATCGATTTTCGTTCAGCAAATACAACGAACGGATCGAGAGTTCCGGCCTTCAACTTCCTCCCGGACTCAAAGAAGAATTGAAAAGTTATCTCGACGAGGTTCCGGAAAGCGGATGAGAATCGGACTGAGGGGAATCCTCGCGAATTTCTTATGGGAAGTACTATGTCGGACGTACGACGATTCCGTCGTAAAATTTTTCGAACCCTGCTGCGCGAGCGACGTGCTGAGTTTTTCCCGGATTTTTGGCGGCGGGAAAAACTCAATCTCGGTCTCTACGGATCGCGAGCGTTATCGGAGAATCATATTTTTTGCAAGTAAAAAGCCTCATTCTTGTCGGAACATTCGGAAAAATTTGGAAACGGTTCGGAATACGGTTTCCGTTTTTTGAATAGAATGATACGCTTTTAAGTCGAGTATCTTATGAATCATCCACCCGATCACACCGACTTATCCGGCAAAAGAACTTCCTTACTCAATCCGCAACGAATCGTCTTCGATGTTTTCTCCCGTCTCGTTCTTCTTGTATTGGTTCCGGTTCTTCTCTGGAGCAAACCGCAGGGAGAATTCACCTTGGACGGAAAATTCAAATATTATAACGTCGGATTACAGGATCAGTTCACCTATCTTGAGATCAACGGACAAATCGAAAACCTTTCCGGCAAGGATTATTCCGAAGCGTTCTTTACGATGAACATTTACGATAAGGAAGACAATCTTTTGGAATCTTGTCAGTTTGCGATCCAAGGTTTGCCTGCCGGACACAAACGGGATTTTTACGCGAGCGCCAAGTTCGTGGATATGAAGCTGATCAAACGTTTTACGATCGAATTCGAAGGCAGTAACTAAAAAAGGGATATAAGAGTTTACTTATGAACAAGAATCAATTTTTTCTCGCGTTACTTTTGGTTTTCACCTTAAACTGCGGTTCCACCGTTCATCCGGGACAGATCGGATTATTCTGGAAGCCGTTCGGAATCACGGACGTTGGACTCAGCAAAGATCCCGTGTTGAACGGATTTTACTGGCTTCTTCCCTGGAACGATATTTATACCTATTCCACGCAATGGGATTCTCATAAGGAGAAGGTCGACGTTTTGACGAACGACGACTTGAAGATAGACGTCCAGGCTGTGATCATTCTCCGTCCGATCCGCGATGAAATCTATCAGCTTCACGTGGAAGTGGGACCGGAATATTATAGAAGTATTGTGCAGCCAGAGTTCCGCGCTTCCATTCGGAACGTGGTTTCGCATCATCAGATGATTCAGATTTCTAAGAACAGCGCGGTGTTGGCCCGCGACATTAAAACCGCGGTTGTGGAACGGACCAAAGGAAAACATATCGAAGTGTTCGACGTGATTCTGGACGACATCGAATATTCACCGAATATGCTGCACGCGATCGAGGCGAAGCTGACCAAACAACAGGAACTCGAACAACAGAAATACGAACTTGAGATCGCGGAAAAAAATATCGAGATCGCCAAAAAAAAAGCGAGAGCCGATGCGGAGGCACAGTTGATCCGCGCCGACGCACAGGCGAAATCTCAGGCGATCATCAACGACAAACTGACGACCAAATATCTTCAGTACAAATCTTTTGAAAGTCCCAATTCTAAATTGATATTCGTTCCGCAAGGAAAAGACAATCTTCCGATCGTGGTCAATCCGAAGGAGTGACGATCGCAGTCGGCACGAAATTCATTTTTAAACGATCTCGTCGCAGCCGATCCAAAATGAAAGAAATTTCTCCGATCATCTTGGATCGCGTTGAACCCTCGCCACGCAGCGATTTTTTTAGGCGGGTTTCCTGTTTCAGTGTAGCGCAACCAAAGAATGGAATTCGGCGTCGTCTCGAAAGTTGTCGAAGTCGCTGTCTTGAAAATCCTTTTTGGGTTTTCCTAAACTGAGCGCCAATTTCGTATAACGCAGAAGATTGTCCTTCTTCTTCTCCAGAGAATTCAAACACGCGAGATTGAATGCGAGTCTCGCGTCTTGAATGTCCGAAGGCAAAAGATCCTCCAGCAAAGGAAGATATTTTCCTCCGCCGTATTTCGCGATAAAGACGATGATGTCGCCGGAAAAGTATTCGGCGGTGTTATACGAAGTTCCGGTTTCGTTTCCTTTCAACGTGGAATTACGGCTGATTCCGAGAGTCTGATAAATTTCGTTGTAGCAATGAAGCACCCATCCCGCGAGGTCCGGTTTGTTTTCGCGTAAAAAACGGTTCAATGCGGCGGAACTCATCTGCATCCCGAGGTTCATCAAAGTCATTTCCTCCTCGTCGCTGGAGGCTTTATCCTTATATTCAAGAATCTTGTTGAATTCCCTTTGATACCGTTCCTTGTTTTCCTGAAAGTTCGCCGCGAGCCGATTGATGCTTTTTTCGATCGAACTTTTCCAAACCCAAGGATAATCTTCTAAAACGTCGCCTGTGATGTCGTCGAGAATCTCCTGTTCGCTTTCCGAAATCTCCTCGACCGGTTTTCCTTTTTCGTCCGCGGAAAAAAGACTTTTGATAAACTCGCTTTTAATCTCTTTTTCGGAAGAATGATAAGCGACTTCCGCTTCCTCGTCGTGATAATGCGAATAAGCGACGTATAACCCTTCTTCGTCGCGGGGAAGTTTTTGAAACTCTTTTCCGTTGACGATCGAGATCAGATTTTCGACCGAAAGATACGCTAAGATGTCACGGGTGATCGCGTAGTCGTCCTCTAAGATTCCGATAACTTCGTCTCCGTTCAATTCCTCGATAAAGGTCGTTCCTAAAACGGTCTTATAAAAGGAAGTGAAGTCTAAAATGTATTCGATTTCGTTCGCGCCTTCCGACATCGCTTCGTCGTAGTCGATCCCCGAATGCCAGTCGAAACCGAGAAAGATGATTTCTCCCGCGTCGTCCCAATACGTATCGATGACGAGAATATTTTCTTTGACGGAATTTTGGAGAGACTTGACCCAATCGGAAATCGTATTATGAATCCAGGACGAGAGGGAATGCCAATCATACTCTAACAAACGTTTGGCGATGATCGGGTGATTTTCGGAAAGGGCCACGGCTTTTTTCGCCATGAACTCTTGAAACTTCTTCGTGAGAACCGGTCCGCCGGAAAGAGAAAGATCTTTTTCGAGATCGTATCCTCGGATGTTCAAGATCCAGGAACCGATCTCCCGCAGAATAAAACCGCCCATTCCGAAACGGACGATTTCCCCTTCCATCTCGCAGGATCCGTGATAGACGCTCGCGATCGCGGGTTCTCCGAGTTTATTTTTGATAAAGGGATGAAAGACATACCAATTTTGGCTTTCGTCGAATGCCCCGAAACTCTGAACGTCTCCGTAATCTTTTTCCACGACGACCAAGGGATTGATCCACCAATCGTCTCCTTCTTCTAAAATCTCTTCTTCCCAACCCCCGTCTCCGACGATGCGGGCAGGTCTGTTTTCTCCGTAAGCGCTGACTCCTTGTATGGAAAGGGTTGCAAAGTCGTCGTTGTCATGATGAAAGCCTACGCCGTTGAAGTTGGAAACGAACTTCGCCAAAGAATACGGAACGGAAGAATGAATATTTCCGAGATACGGCGCGTTCCATCGGATATGAACGGCGGTTTCCTCGTCGTGATGCCAAGGAAGAGTAAACACGAACTGATCGTTTTCGATGTAGATTTGATCGATCTTGGAAACGATCTTATCCAGAAGTTCTTTGCATTCTTCCGTTTCCGTTAAGAATTGAAAGTGGGAACGGAGCGCTTCTTTGGGTTCGGAGGCGTTTACGATAGACTTCCAGGTTTCGAGATAATTCGCTTTTCCGGTCAGAGTTTTAAAGGAAGGAATTTGATCCGACTCTTGGAATCCGAGTTTCGTTTTTTGATCGATGAGTTTTTGAAATTCTTTCAGACATTGGTCTCGCGTGTTGAAATTGCGGATGGAACGTTTACCCACAAAGCCGGTTTTACCGGAGGAAAGAACCAGAGAAAGACCGGAGACTTCGATTTGCCAGAAAACGGACGAACCGTTTTCGGTATGAAGAAAGTGTTTTTTCATGATAGAACCAAATTCTTTTTATGATAAGAGTGACTGAAACAGTATAACTCATTCGCTTGAAAATGCCTTAGCAGGTTATATTCTGAAATGAAGTGAATTATATTTCCAGAATATTCTTAAAGGAACGATAGATTCTTAGATTGCCGAAAGCGTCTCCGCCTAAATGGAAACCGATCAGCTTGCGGTTTTTGCGATCGCTTGCACCGGATCGGAAACGTGTCGAATGTCCATGCCTGTGTTGAGACGAACCAACTCTTCCGCGATGTTGACTGCGTAGTCTCCGGTTCGTTCCAAACAAAGAATCAATCGATAAACGTCCGCGAATTGATTCTTATCCAGTCTAGGGTCCATTACGAACTTTAAGAACGCGGATTGACAGAGATTGTTGATCTCTTCTTCCACGGAATGAACGCTTCCGTAAAAACGGTTTTTTTCCTCAACCAAGGATTCCACCGCCATTCCTACGATCGTAATGACTCTGGATAAGAGTTTGTTGAGAATTTCCTCGTCGCAGAAGAAACGTTTCGGGATCAGACCTCTTCGAAAACATTTGGCGCAGTTTACGATCTGATCTCCCATTCTTTCCAAGTTTCTCGTGATCCGAATTGCGGAAAGAGCAAAGCGGAGAGGGTCCCGTTTTAAAACGACTTCTCCGTCCACTTGATCCATTCCCATGGAATTGCGGTTTGCAACGGCTTCCAAGATCGCGTTCTGGGAAAGGTTGTCGTTTTGTTTTTCGAGGTTGTCGATCAGGTCGTCCCGGTCGATTAGCTTTCTTGCAAGTTCTCCGTCGTCTTGTTCCAATGCGTCGTCCAGCAGCAACACCTGTTCCAGACATAGCTCGGCCATGCTGTAGAGGTTTTTACGAAGGAAGTCGAACTTGGAGGACATAAGGACTCGTGAACAAAAGATTAAGTAAAAAGAATCGTTCTTAAAAAACCGCTTTGGTCAAGAAGATTTTCTTTTGAGCAAAATCTTGTCTCCGATTTCCTGAATCTTGGAAGCGGGGATCTTGTTTCGTTCTTTGGAAAGTGGATTGAGGGAAGTTTTTACGATGATGAATTCGAGTTTTCCGTTTTTGGAAATCACTTCCTCCACGATTCCGTTTTCGGAACCGTCGCTGTTCAACACTTTGAGTCCTTTGTATTTTTCGAACGGAATCGTGTTGAGTAGAATCGCGTCCACACCGAGGGTTTTGACGTAATCGATTCCGATAAACAGATCTGGTTTCATGAAACCCTGATCGATCGTAATCCCGGTGATCTTTTTTTCCGTACGATCGATGTGAAGTTTGACGACGACTCCGAGGACTTGGCCTTCGGGATCGAGAGCTTCCTTCCCGAGAATATCGTCCGAAGTGATGTTATCTTCGTTTTGCATGATCTTTTTTTAATATGATATTCTTGACCGAAGTTTCGATGTCTTCGGGATAAAATTCCGTTTTGGAGGAGAATGGAAATTTCCGAACCCAGAAGCGGATCAGTTTGACCGTTCCAGGAGCGACTTGTACGGAAGAAACCGAGCCGAGAAAGCGCGCGTTCTTATCGTAGACTCGTTTTCCCAAAAGATTGCTCGGCGGATCGATCTTGAGCAGAAGTCTTTCTTTGGAATCGGATTTGAGATGTTCCCGGGAAAAATAAACTCTGCGAAAACCCTTGAGTACTATGATGCCGGAAAGATTTCCGGAGAGAAAACGAAGGTCGATCAGTCTTCCCGAGTTTTCTCCCGATTTTGAAATTACGTTCCTTCCGAGACAGGCCCAAAAACTTTTCGAGTCCTTGAGCTCCTTCTCCTTCTCCTTGTCCGCAAATATGATCATTGATTCCAGAATTTTAGGGAATTCTAAAGAATCCAATTCTTTTTGCGTCGGTTTAAAGCGACATCGCGTTTCAGATGACGCCGGATTTATGGAGAATCTGCCAGAGTAGACAAGCGAAACTTCCGTATTGTACGATAAATCCCGTAAAACGAACGTTGACCGCAAGCGCTGAACCGGAACTGAGATGTGCGAGAGTTTGAACGATTCTTGCTCCTAAAACGATTTTGCTGACGAGTATGAACATTTCGTCGATCATTCCCGCAAAAACTCCGATCAAAACCAACACTCCGAATATGGGAAGATTTTCGATACAATTCACGTGAGCCCGATTGAGTCTCCAATAGAAATCGCTTCCGTGTTGGATTCCCGAAGGAAACTCGTTCGATTTTTTTTCTCCCATTAAGACCTTGATCGATCGTATGCTTACGACCCAAATTCCGAGGATCAGCGTCCAAGCGACAAAACCCAATAATGCGATGACTGCAGGATTCATTCCATTCTCCATTGGTTGTTTTTCCGGTGAATGGAATCAGTATGCGTTCGGAAGGCAAGCCGATTTCTAAAGAGATCCTATCGATTCCTCCGTAAATCTCCAGTGTTCGGGAAGGCGCGAAAGCGGTTTGCCTGCGAATAGAGATTTCGCAGAGCCGATTTTCGGTTTAGCGTTTTTCGATTTTATTTAAGATTTCCTCTTTTTTATCCGCAGATTCGATTCCGCCGATCGCGCTCATTTCGAATTCTCCGGTGCGATGGAAAACGCTTAAGAATAGTATAAAATTCTGATTTTCCGGATCGGGTTCCTCCGAGAGAGAGGATCGATAGGCGGGGTAAATCGGGGATTTGGAAAGTCCGATTCCGTAATAGAGAATATGAAGTTCCAAAGAATCTTCGTAGTTTGCCGGTAGGACTTCGATCGTTTTCGTTTCCACGTTTCCTTTATACGTTTCCAAAACCTCGTAACGATAGATTCTTCTTTCGAAATCGGGGATTTTGTTTTTCGGTTTGGTTTGGATTCCGAGTTCCTTTAAGAGACGGGAATCGATTTTGACCTTTCGCACGGAGTAAGGAGGATCGGAGACGCGAACCAAAACGATATGCGAAGAGCCGCGGATCAATTCGTCAAGGTCGATCGTTTCGTAGTGAACTTGGCTCATACAAAAAAAAGGCAACGGGAGATAGATTAGAATTTTAGAAAGAATCCGTTTCATATCGATCCGTCCGCCGTATATTCGAAAGTCTTAAATCTGATTTTGCATAAAAGTCCTTATTTTAAAAGAAAAATATGGTTTGAAACCTTCGTTTTTCGGATATTATTGTTAAGCGAAGTTCTGTCGATTTAGATGGAATCTTTTTTTGAGCTTTGTCGGGAAGAACGAAAGGAAGGATTTGAAAATGGATCGTTTGCAATCGAAGTCCGCTTCTTATAAGAAGTTCTATCTCATTCTTTTGTGCGGTATTATACTGTTCGCTACGGGTTGTAAAAAAGAAGAAGCGTTTGACCAGACACAGCTCTTAATGATGACTTGGTGCGCGCAAACGGCGTATGCTCCTCCCCAACCGGTGACCGCGAACGAAATCAAACTCTTTCCCTCCGGTTCGATTGTCGCCGCTTATAGCCGATCCGCCTCTTACGAAACCAACTCCAAGGAAGAAGTGACGCTCGCGTTCAGCGCGAACGGTTCTAATTTTTCGAACCGAACTCCCGCTTCTCCGCTTAAGGGCGGTTATACGTTCGGTTATTCGTTTCAATCCGAAGCCGCGATGTATGCGACAAACGGTGAAACCGTGACGTATAAAACTTCGGACTCGGGAGCGAGTTGGTCTCCGATGAAATTCGAATCTTCCTATTTCGGTCCTATTTATCTCGGTCCAAAATTGACCGGATATTATAGAGCGGTTTTGTTTGCCGATTCTTTGAACGGAATTCGAAGAGGCTCTTTTTATACCGCGAGTTACGGCTCGGAGAATTTTCTGGATCGGACTACGGACGGCGGAGAATCCTGGATTCGGTATTCGATCGATCAGCAAACCGCCGTCTACGATCTTGTTATGTTTTCCGCTTCGAATATTTTATACACCGCTTCGAATTCTGGTTCGAAAATGAGCGTGTATCGTTCGACCGACGGCGGCGCGAATTTTAATGCGACAAACGCTCCGACTTCGTATCGATCCAAACTTTTCTTTTTGGATTCTTTGAACGGTTGGGTGGCCGCCGCGAACTCTTTGGGAAAAACGACGGACGGCGGGGCTACTTGGACGACGGTGACGCATAACTTGACCGGCGGAAGTTTTTTGAAAGTAAAGTTTTTGAGCTCGAACGACGGTTACGCTCTATACGGTTTGGATTATTCTCTCACGAAACTGTATAAAACGACCGACGGCGGCGCGAATTGGACTTTGATTCCTCTTTCGTTCGCTATCTCCGGTGTCGACGGAACGTTTGACGCGGTTATCGGAAAAATCGCGGTTTCTCATCAAAACAAATTATACGTTTCCGCAAACGAGTCCGGCACATTCTCCGCGCTTGATCCAGGACTTACGAAACATTCATACGCGTATTCGAACGCGGTCGGGAATATGGCTTGTATACCGTATTCTCTTTAGGATAACGGAATATTCCAAGTTTTGAATCTATTTCGGATTCTTTTCTTGGAATCCCGCTTCGAGTTTTAGTCTCCGTCCGCGTTGGATGGGAGGGCGTTCGCTCCTAAGATTCCGATGATTTCGGTCGCGGTCGTCGTTCTGAGATCGCGGAATCTCTGATAGATTTCCGTATTCACAAAACTTAAATTTCCCGTAAGATCAGCTTTGAGCGTGGAAGATGCGTTGATTCTTCCTTGAATGGCGGCTTTGAGCGCGGCGATCTTCGTTTTCACGCGTGCGTCCAACGCGCTGCTTTGAAATTGAACGAGATAACTGAGAGATCTCGCGTCGTTGTCGCCCGTGTTTCCGTAATATACGAGTTCGAAACCTTCCACGGAAGAAAGCAAATCCTGATAGGAAGTATCGCTGTAGATCGATTCCAGCTTTGCGGGGAATTGGGTCGTGCCGGTCAAAGTCAATCCGGCCGGAACGCCGACGCGAACGTCCTGATTCACGTATTCCAATTGAACGATTCCGTTGATAAACGAATCGACCGCGTCTTTGATTCCGCCGAACGATCCGGTTCCGGTCGCTAATTCTCCCGCAAAGTTTCCCGAAGCAGTGTTCCAAGAATTGTAGAGACGTTGTGCGTCCATTTGAATGACGCTTGCGAGAGATACGATGTAAGCTCTTCTTCCCGCGCTTCCCGTATTCGCTGTGTTGATGTTCGCGATCGTATCGGTCGCGTCGTGAACTCCGTCACCGTTATCAAAGATGAAGTATTCCAATGCGGGAAATCCTTTTCTTGTCAAGGGATACGAATCCACGGTGCTCGTACTCGGAATAGTTCCCGCCGCCGTGTTCAGATCGTTGGCGACGGGGCGATTCGTTTCTCCCAAGATATAACCGTCCAATCGATGAAAGTAATTGGATGCAAGGTAGGAACGGTTGATGTAAAAGATCTCGTTTTGTTTGAAGATTCTCCGTGCGGCGAGCCACTTGGTTTGCAAATCCGCGAGAGTCGTTGTGCTTGGCGCTAAATCGTAAGCTAACGCACTCGCCTTCAACTGATTGGCCGCAGCCAAAAGTTTGCCGAACTGCGGCACCGCGACTTGATTGGCCGTATAATTGAGAAATTCTCCCGTGCTTGCATTGGAGAATAAGGCGATCAATAGCGTTTCGGTGCCGGTGATTTTGCCCAGGTCTTCGCAACGGATTCCGGGAAGAACGATCGATACAGAAAGGACAAGAATTTTGAATTTTCGAGCGAGTTTGGCTTTTGATGCAAAAATATCAGTATATTCTAAAATTCTCATAAAGACTCCAGGAACAGAATCAGTTTGTCCCGATCCGATTTCGGAAGATTTCTGAATTTATTTCTGGAGGAAAGCGCTTCTCCCCCGTGCCAGAGGATCGCTTCCTTATGACCTCGCGCGCGTCCGTCGTGCAGAAGGTTGTTGTGCCCGTTTACCTTTTGAACGAGTCCCGTTCCCCAAAGAGGAGGAGTTCTCCATTCGGTTCCGGTCGCTTCGAAATCTTCGCGGTTATCCGCTAAGTCCGTTCCCATATCGTGAAGCAGAAGATCCGTATACGGTTTGATGTGTTGGAAGGAAATTTCGGGGAACCCTTCCACATATCCGGTGAGGATATAAGGTTTATGACAAGAGTTGCATCCGATTTCGGAAAATATTTCTTTCCCGCGAACGACATCGGCGTGGGTCCAGTTTCTTCTTCCGGGAACGCTTACGAGTTTCGTATAAAGAGTCACGAGATTCGCCGTTCTTGTGGAAATCTCCGTTCCTTCCGCGGTTCCGTTATTGCCGGGCGTGGACGCCGCGCAGTTCGTCTGCGTTGCCGCGCAGTTTTGGTTCGGAAAGAGGGGACTTGTGATTCCTATATCTCCGAGAAACGCGCCTTGGTTTTGCTGAAAGAGGTTCGGCTCGTTCGCTTTCCATCCGAATCTTCCGAGAGTTTTTGTCTGCAGTTTCGCGTCCCAGACAATATTCGGTTTTCCTGATATACCGTCTCCGTCCGAATCGTTTTCATCCGCGAAAGAACGAATCGTAGATTCGGGGATCGCTTCCAAAAGTCCGAGTCCTGGAATCATGGGAGAAGTTCGCGGGGATTGGTTTACGACGGGAGGAGTTCCGAAGTTCCAAGCGGAGATTGTGAACGTAGGTCTTCTTAGAGAATACGCTTCTCCATCGGGGAAGGTTCCGGGTTCTTCGGCAAACGTTACGGTCGTTGTCGCTTCGCCCGGTACGAGGGGCGGGCCCGCGACTCCGCGGTCGTTGATCTGCAAACCGTAATTATCGAGTCCGACCGGACCGCCCGTGATCGGATCTTTTCCGTTTTTGCTGACTCGGATCAACATCGTCGCGAACGTACTGCTTCCGCTTGCGGGCGGAGTTCCTCTTCCGTCTTTCACGTGACAACCGTTGCAGGAGGTGCTGTTGAAGACCGGGCCGAGTCCGTCGGATGCGGAGTTGCCGCCTTGTACCCAAATACGATTGAAGAACGAATTCCCGCCTTGAAAATCGATGTTCCCGCCGTCGCGCAGATTGGCCGCTACGAGATCGAATGCGTTTACGGTCGTATCGAACGTGGTGGTTAATCCGCCCGAGTATTGTTCGCCCGGATCCGCGTTCTGAAGATACAATAGGATCGCCGCCATCTCCAGATCGTGATTCTTTTTTTTCTGATCGAAGATTCCGTTGTTACACTGCGCGAATAAACCGAATAGGATTCCGATCAGGAATCCTATTTTTATTTTAGAAACGATTGAAACCCGAAAAGAAGAAACTTCTTCCTTTCTTATTAAATTTTTGTTTTTCATAACCATTCATCATCTTTATATTTTATTTTTTCGGCTTAGATAGAAAAGTCCGTAATCGAAACGCCGACTGCGTTTGCCGCGGAGGTGATCGTTTTTTTCAGAGTGTCTCCGATCAGCTTCTGAGTATTGAAAAGAATGTTGTATTCGGAGTCCACGTTTCGAATGATCTGATCGTAACGTCCCGTCAAAGAACCGGATGGACAGGAAGTCGTGTAGTTCGGGTCGGAGGTTTGTTCCGGAAGATTCAAACAGAACGCGTCTCTGGAAGCGGTCGCTTGTGCGACGATCGGAGGAGCGGTTAACGTTCCGAATAAACTTCCGAGTCCGGGTCCTCTGGAAACCACGGTACCTTTTTTCAGTTCGTAAGAACCGTTCCATACGTTCAACACTCCTTGAGCGTCGTAGTAGAAGTCGGCTTTTGTAGTATCGCTAAAGCAGGAATGTTCCTCTTCTTGTTGTCCGTCGAAGGTTCCGGTAAGTCTTTGTCCGCCCCATTCTCCCGCGATGAACTTTCCGAGTCCTTGGAAAATTTTCGTGATCGCAGCGTCCGGATTCGACTTTAGAGAAGTTGAATACGCGCTTCCGCTGGAATATTGGTCCCGGATCAATTTGATTTGAGCGACCATTGCGTCCATCGCGACTTTCATGTAAGTCTTTCTTTTCAACTGAACGCCTGCCGCCCCGTTGAAATCGTTCGCGACGCGTTGACCGGAGATTTGGTTGACTCCGCCGTTGGACAAATCTTGCCCCCAGAGAAGATATTCGATCGCGTGCCAACCGACTGTGATCGCTTTTTCATCGTTACCTTCCGTTGCTCCACCGTTTGCCGCGGCGTCTCCGTTTGCTAAGAGAAGGTTCGCGTATGTTGCAGCCGTGCCGCCGTTGACGAAGTTATCGATCGCGCTTTCGTCCAACGGCCATGCATTGATGAGACCTTCGCATTCTTGAGTTCCCGATCCGTCCGCGTTGCTTCCGCAACCTAAAACGTCGGAGTTGTCGACGGGGCCGGAGGAGAATCGGAACGCTTCCGTAACTAAGTAAGAAGCTCTTGCGATTACAAAAAGATTCTTTAAATTCGTGTGATCCGCCGCCGTGGGAGTTGTCGTCGCAGCGAAGGTGTTGATCGCGGTTTGAAGAGTTACCGCATCTTTATAACTCTGATCATAGGATTCGTATCCGAGTTGGAGGTAGCGATCGACGACCTGCGCTTTGGTCGCGGTTGGAACGGCGCCTAACGCGATGATTCCGGTTAACATTGTCGTATCGTTGGATTTGTCTTCGGGTTTGCAATTCGAGAAAAGAATCGCAACGGAAACGCAGAGGAGAGAAACGATTTTTTTTAGATTCATAAGATTTTCCTGAATGTCTTTGAAAAAAGAGCCCGGAAGAGGGCGTATCGCCCACAACCGGGGAATTTTCGATGAACTGGTTGTTATGATATTGATACTAATTCTCAATATCATTAAAATCGTCAACCGAAAATTCTGGGTTGGGTTGAATTTGCGGGAACTCCCGCGAAAAATTCCGGATTGGGAGGAGTTCCCACACGTTTTCCGGGAAAATCCCCGACTGAAGTGGAGAATTCTTCGTAAAATGTGGGAACTCATACGGTTCCCAAAAAGTTTTACCGTAAAATCAGTGTTGGAACTCCTGCAACTTCCGAATCTTACGGCAGATTTCGATCGAATACGGTCCCGAAAAAGCTTAGAGTTCAAAGGTAACTCCTACGTTGATTTGGCGAAACGGCCCGACTTGAATCCCCTCGGGGAGGCGGCCGGAAACGTATCGAACGTCGGCTAAATTCTTACCCGTAACGAAAACGCTCCAGCGTTTGACGGGGTGTTTGTAACCGAAGGAAGCGTTGATCAGGCCGTAGGCCGGAATGACTCCGGTTTCGCCCGAACTATTCGAAGAAATATTCAAATATTGTAATACTTTTTTACCCAAAGGGTCCGTGATCGAATCCGCCCAATATACGGTGCGGGTGTTCGCGTCGTCGTGATACTGCGCGGAGAAGTATTGATATTCTCCCCTTGCATAAAAACCTTTCGGATGAACAAATCCCAATGCAAGAGTCGCCGTATCGCGGGAAACATACGGCACGTAGTTTCCATTCTTGTCTTTCTGCGTGACGACGAAGTCGAGCAGGGATTGATTCGCGGTAACTTTGGAAGCGTCGATGGAATATTGGTTCATTCTCGCGTCGGCCCTGGTGTAAATCAGATCGATCGGAAGTTTAAAGGAGGCGTCGAACAGCTTTGCGGGATCGAAGGTGAAGTTCGTTTCCACTCCTCGGCTGTAAGTTCTTCCTCCGTTCTTAGCGGAAGAAGCGGAGTCGTTTCCGGAAGTCGAAGAAGTGATGATGATCTGATTGACGTAATTCAAATCGAAATACGTGACTTGGGCGTTTAAATAATTCGTAATATCTCCGCGGATTCCGGTTTCGTAATTATACGAATATTCGGGATCGATTCGATTGACGACTCCTGAGTTGTTCATCGCATCTTGATAGCGGGGAGGAGAAAACCCTTTGTGCGCTCCCGCAAACCAAGTCAGATCCTTTCTTATGTCGTAGGTCAGACCCAAACCGGGGATCACGACGTGATAGACGTGTCTGCTTCCTTTATCCACTTCTTGAGAGGGAGAATTCGGATCGGGTTGGTTGGTGACAGGATCCACCGCTTGTTGACGGAGAATCGTTCTGTTCTGTGTGAACGTTTCGTATCGAACGCCGGGGATCACGGAAAACTTATCGAAAAATTTGAAACTGTTCTGCGCAAAACCCGCGATCGATTTCGTATGATTGACTTCGTGATCTCTCAGAGTTCCGGATTTAGCGAGAGAATATTCGGAAGAAGCGGTTCCGGTCGCGGGGTTGTTGAAGCCGTTTCCGAAGATCGCATAATCGGGAGTAGACGGCCCGTCCAAGTATTTGATATCCGCGGTTTCATAGTGATACCGAAGACCGGCGTCGAGCTGATTCTTAATTCCTAAAAATTGATAATCGAGTTGATAGCGGGATTCCGCGCCGACGAAACGATACGTACGATTTCGATGGCCGACGCCGTCCAACATGTAAACCGTATCTCCCGGTCTATTCACCAAAGGTTCCGTATCGTACGTTTTGATTACGTTTCCCGGATAAGAAGTAAAATACGAGCCAGTGTTTCGGACGTAATTCTGCCTCGCCCAGTTTCTTTCCGTATAAGCCGAATAAACTTTCGTGACGAGTTTGGAATGATCGGTGAGCTTCCATTCGTGACCTATGTCTCCGGAATATCGTTGAAGCTGACGATTGTCCTGTTCCGCAAAATTGGAGGAAGAATTGTTCCAGAGCTGAGCGGTGGTCAAACCCAGATACGTCATATTCGCGTCTTGGACGGTTCCCAAGAACTTGGTAGTCAACGTATGTTTTTCGTTGAGATCGGTGACCGATTTGAAAGAGAGTTCGTGCAGACGAAAGTCTTGGTGTTCGCGAAAACCGTTCCCTTGTTTTCTCAAGAGAGTAATGTCGATCCCCGTGTTTCCGAACGTTCCCCCATAGGAAATTTGAGAAGAGAAAAAACCGTAAGAGCCTCCTTGTGCGGAAACGGAAAGAACCGGTTCTTTCGGAGGACGTTTTGTGATGAAGTTGATCACGCCCCCGATGGTGGAAGGCCCGAAGAGAATCGCCCCCGAACCTTTGACGACTTCGATTCGTTCCATACGATCGATGTTCGGAGTATAATATTGTTCCGGTGCTGAATACGGATTGAGGGAAGTAAAGATTCCGTCTTCTAAGATGAGAACTTTACGGCCGAGGTCGTTGTTCACTCCTCGAAATCCGACGTTCAAAATCAGTCCCGTGTCCTGATAACGGATCGAAGCTCCGGGAACTCTACGTAGGACTTCCATGGAATCGACGGGTTTGGTCTGTTCTAAGAATTCTTTTTCGATGACGGTTGCAGAACCGGGGATTCGTTTCAGATCGGTTTTGCGTTTCCCGATTACCGAGATGGTTCCTTTTCCCCATTTTTCCTTTTCCGCGTCTTCTCCATTGGAATTAGAAGGCGAGGGTTGTGATGTCGGAGGTTGTTTGTCGGATGTCGGCTGATTTGAATTTTCTTCCGACTGCGGTTGTGCGGGAACTCCCCAAGAAAATAAGAATAAGATCAGGATAGAAAGGGACAGAATTGATTTTTGTTTCATTTTTATATTTTCGATTTTGAAAATGATTCTCAATATTTTTTCGGAGACATTCAGAGTCAAGGGAGAATGCGGAGAAAACATTTTTGCTGTCGGAAAAAATTTTGGAAATCAGGACTTAGGGAATGATAAGGCTATGACACTTCCCTGACAATTGACTCGTAAAAGAAATGTTGGAACTACTACTTCTTACCAACTCATCAAAGAATTTCTGCTTCAAATGAATGTAGGAACTACTACGTTCTAAAAAATCTTACCGGTAAATACGAAACGAACAAAGAAAAGAATCGCCACGCACTGCGCCGACTGACCCGCGATAAACACCGGATAAAAAATTTTTTTCTTATAACGGATCACGCCTAACACGGCGCTCAAGATCGGCGCGGGCAAAGGCAACGCGTTGAATGCGAAGATGGCAAGAACTCCGTAACGATTTAAGAAACCCTTCATTCGATAGAATTTTTTCGGACTGATCAGTTTGATACAAGCGCGGGCCGCGATTCTTCCCAGAAAGTAATTGATCGTGAACGATATCGCCAACCCGAGAATATGCAGAATTACTAAATCGCTTCCGTCAAGTTTGGAATATGCGGCGCGTATGTATAAGAATTCGATCGGAAGATAAAAGAAGAACAGACCGCCAAAGAGGGTCGTAAAGAAAACTCCGAGCAGGCTCGGTTTGCGGATTTCCTTGCTTATGTAAAGAACGAGTTTTTGAATCGCTTCCAAACCCGGAATTTCCAGTTTTAAAAGACCGGATGCGGTTAAACTCAAAAGAATGACGGCGAAAAAAACGGAACCGAGAAAGATCAGGCCGGAATAGAAATTCCTCTTCTTGTGATAGGAAAAGATTTCATCCTTTCGAAATTGCACTCGTGTCCCTCTTGCGGATCCAAAAGCCGGGAATTCTGGACCAGATCGCTGACAAAATCAGACCCCCCGTTTCTCTCGTGACCTCGTCGTCAAAGGAAAGGTTTTCGATCTGCATCGCCGCCAAAACCGTTCCCGCCGAAAAGAGCGCGGAAAGAATCAAGGATGTCCTCAGCCAGAGTTTCGATTTTTCGGGATACATTAAGAATCCTGCATATAAAATCGCAACGCTTAAATACAAAGGAATCCAAAGCCACGGATCGGGATCGTTCCACTGAAGCCCCGCAAATACGAGCCAAATAAAAATCGTAACGATGGAAAAAATTTTCATGATTCGTGAATCCATTTGAGTTCGTAGAGATCTTTTCTTCGGTTGGAAAGATTCCGAACCGAACCTTTTTTACGGAGTTCTTTTAATAAGTCCAGATCCAAATCCGCGATCAAGGTCATTTCCGTATTAGGAACGGATTCCGCCGCGACGCAGTCGTGCGGAAAGGCGAAATCCGACGGAGTAAATACGGCGGATTGAGCGTATTGAATGTCCATGTTCTCCACGTAAGGAAGCGCGCCGACCGATCCGGAGATGACCACATAACATTCGTTTTCGATCGCTCTCGCCATCGCACAATGTCTTACGCGGTTGTACCCGTTTTTCGTGTCCGTGTAAAACGGAACGAACAAAACGTCCATTCCCTGTTCGGCTAAGAATCTCGGAAGCTCTGGAAATTCCACGTCGAAACAGATAAGAATTCCGATCTTGCACGCGTCCGTGTTGAATACGGAAAGATTATAGCCGCCCTTGACGCCCCAATAAAAATCCTCGTCCGGAGTTACGTGAAGTTTGTACTGCTCTTCGTAGGTTCCGTCCCTTCTGCAAAGATACGAAACGTTGTGAAGAGTGTTATCCCTGTATTCGGGCATACTTCCCGAAATGATGTTCACGTTGTATGAAACAGCGAGTTCCACCATCTTTTCGATGATGCTTTCCGTATGACTGGAAAGCGCTCGCATCGCGTCGGAAGGGCTTCTGTCGTTGTAGCGGGCAAGTAAAGACGCATTAAAAAATTCGGGGAATAATACGAAGTCGACGTTGTAACCCGCGACCGTATCCACGAAGAATTCCACCTGACGCATCAATTCTTCGATCCCTGTTACGGGACGCATCTGCATCTGAACGACGCCTACGCGGACGACGGTTTTTTGTCCTCCGATCAGGGTAGTTTCTTCCTTTTCGTAATAAATATTCAACCATTCTAATAGAACCGCGTAAGAACTGAAACCCTTGGTATTTCCGAAATATCCGCGTTTGAGTTTGCGGACGTGGAATCCGTTTGCGAGTTGAAAGGAAAGAACCGGATCGTAGATTTCTTTGTCCCTTACCTTTTCGATGTATTGTGCGGGAGTCATCGTGTCTTCGTAGTTTTCATAACCGGGCATCCACGCGCCGACCACGATCCGTTTGAGATTCAATTTCTCGCAGAGTTCTTTCCGGGCGTCGTATAATCTTCGACCGAGACGCAATCCTCTGTATTCAGGGTGAACGAATATGTCTACCCCGTAGAGCGTGTCTCCGTTCTCGTTATGATTTTTCAGATCGCCCTTTCCGACGATCTCCTCGTAGGTGTGATTGTCTCCGTAATCGGACCACTTGATGATCTGACTGATCGCCGCGCCCACGACCTTTCCGTTGTCTTCGATACAGATCTGACCTTCCGGAAATTTCGTGATTTGAGATTCGAACTGATTCTTCTTCCAAGCACCGTCGAATTCCGGAAAGACGATGTCCATGATCTCTTTAACGTCCGCGTAATCGTCCAGAGTAAGACTTCGCATAACAATCCGGTGATCGGATTGTATTTTCTTCTTTTTTTTACTCGGCTTTTTTCCGCCGGACCCGTTGGTCGAAATCATCAGAACAATTTGCCCGGGTTCATGATGTTTTTAGGGTCCATGGATTTTTTGATCTCCTTCATTAGAAGAATTTCGGCTTGGGTTCTTGAAAAGTGGAGAAAGTCTTTTTTCAAAAGTCCGATTCCGTGTTCGGCGCTGATCGATCCATGATATTTTTGTAATAAACGGAACATGTCGGGATCGACGTCCTTGCACTTTTTGAAGAATTCTTCGTTGGGAAGATCCTTCGGTTTAACGATGTTTAGGTGAAGATTTCCGTCTCCGATATGCCCGAAGAGCGCGATTTCGAAACCCGGATATTTGCCGTTTAACAGCGCTTCCATGTCTACGAGAAACGGTTCCATATTCCGTAGAGGAAGGGATATGTCGTTTTTGTGGACCGTGTACTCGATCGAAATACTTTCGCTGATTCCTTCTCTGTATTTCCAAAATGTTTCGGATTGTCTTGAATTTTGCGCGAGGCTTCCGTCGCTGATCAGACCTTTTTCGGTGATCGTTTCCAAAAAGCCGAACAGTTTTTCCTCGTCCGATTCTTCCGCGATTTCGAATTCCATCAAAACGTAATACGGACTCGGAGCCTGAAACGGGTCGGGAACTCCGAGGTGCGCTTTCACTTTTCCGAGACAATATTCGGTGAAGAATTCGAAAGCGAGCAAAGGAACTTTGACCCGATGTGTTTCCTTGAACAAGGAAAGAATGGAGGAAAAGTCGGGAACGGATACGAGCAGAACCCGGTTGTCCAAAGGTTTTGTCGTCAGTTTGAGGGTTGCCTCCGTAATGACGCCTAACGTTCCTTCCGAACCGATAAAAAGTTGTTTGAGATCGTAGCCCGTGTTGTTTTTGAGAACCTCTCCGTTGAATTCCAGAATTTCGCCGGTTCCCGTTACGACCGTAAGACCTAAAACCCACTGACGAATTAAACCGTAATGAACGACTCTTACGCCGCCCGCATTCGTTGCGATGTTTCCCCCGATATGAGAGGAGCCGGTGGCCGCGAAGTCCACTGGAAAATAGAATTCTCTTTCCTCGACTTCCTTATGGAGATTTTTGGTGATCATTCCGGCTTGAACCTTGATGCTTCCGAAAAACGGATCGAAGTCGACAACCTTGTCCATCTTCGCAAGCGAAAGAACTAATTCTCCGTTCTTTGCGATCGCTCCACCCGCGTAACCCGTGCGTCCGCCGGAAGGAACGATCGCGATATCGTTGTCGTATGCGTATTTTACGATTTTTGCAACTTCTTCGGTGGTCGTTGGAAACGCGAGAATGTCGAAGTCCGGTTTGTAAACTTTGGTTCTATCCGTTCCAAAGGAAAGAAAGGTCGCTTCGTCGAAGTCGGGATCGTTTTTAAAAAAGATTTTTCCGGTTCCGATCAGGGATTTGAGTTCTGTTTTATTGATTGTCGAAGTCGTAGTCATATATTAAAATTTTTAATCCGCGAAACTCATTCTTTCGATTTGGGAGTCGACGGGTTTTTCGTCTTTTTGTAATATTCTTTTTTTATAATGTCCGTCGTGATGCAGGAATCTCGCTTTTACGTTGTCCCGGAGTTGGACGTCGAGAATCTTTTTGATTCTCTCCTTATTCTTGCCTTCGATGATCGGAAATAAAACCTCGATCCTTCTTTCAAAGTTTCTAGGCATACAATCCGCGGACGCGAGAAAAACGGATTCAGCTCCTCCAGAGTGGAAGTAGTAGATTCTCGTGTGTTCCAAAAATCTTCCGACGATCGAAAGGACGGTGATGTTTTCGGAGATTCCTTTAAGTCCCGGTTTGAGACAACAAATTCCCCGGATGATCAAGTCGACTTTGACGCCGGCCTGGCTCGCCTTATATAAGGAAAGAATAATATGCGGGTCCACGAGGGAGTTCATTTTGAAGATGATCCGGGCCGGTTTTCCCGCGAGGGCATTCTCCCTTTCCTTGTCGATCAAAGTCATGAAAGTCGATTTCAGGTTATGCGGAGAAGCGGACAGAAGATTCAGAGTCGGCATCTTTGCGTAACTCGTGATCGTGTTGAAGATCGTCGCGACGTCTTCGGTGATCTGTTTGTTGACCGTAAAAAAACTGAGGTCGGTGTAATATTTGGAAGTGGTCGAGTTGTAGTTTCCGGTTCCAAGATGCACATAACGCACCATGTGATCGTCCTCTTTGCGGACCACTAAAAGCATCTTGCAGTGGATTTTTAAACCGACAACGCCGTAAACGACGTGAACGCCCCTCGCTTCGAGTTTCTGTGCCCACTTGATGTTTCTTTCCTCGTCGAAACGGGCCTTGAGTTCCACGAGAACGGTCACTTGTTTTCCGTTCTCCGCCGCTTGTCCGAGATATTGAATGATCGGAGAATCCCCGCTCGTGCGATACAAGGTCATCTTGATTCCGAGAACCTTCGGATCTTCGGATGAAATCCGAAGCAGATCTTCGATCGCCGAAAAGGATTGATACGGATGATGCAGAAGTCGGTCCTTCTTTTTGATCGCTTCGAAAATCTTTTCGGGCGTATCGAACTTCAACGTCATTTTCTGTTGAAAGAACGGATATTTGAGCTTGGAAGTATGATCGAGTCCGTAAAAGAACATCGCGTCGCTGATGTTCAAAATCGAAGCGACGTCAAACACTTCGTGATCCTGAAGTTCGAGCAGTTCGCGCAGAGTGTTTTTGATGAACGGAGAAGTTCCTTGATGAATGTCCATACGAACCGCGTCGCCCCAGATTCGGTTGCGGAGTTCGTCCTTCATCGTGATGAGAAGATCCTTTACGGATTTTTCCTCGTCGATGGAAATGTCCGCGTCTCGGATGATTCGGAAGGGATAGATTTCCTTAACGGTCATTCCGTAAAAAAGATCGTCTACGTGCAGTTTGATGATCTCTTCCAAAGGAAAGAATCTTCTTTCTTCTCCCTTTCCTTTGAGCTGTAAAAATCGAGGGAGAACGGAAGGCACTTGAACGACCGCGAATAAATCTTTTTTTCCGCCGGTCTTTTCGTCTTCGGTGCTCAGCACCATCGCGAGGTTCAACGACTTGTTGAGGATATGAGGGAACGGGTGTGCGGTGTCGATCGCGAGAGGTGTTAGGATCGGAGAAACGTCCTCTTTGTAATAGGATTGAATTTGTTTGATTTCGTCTATCGTCAATTCTTCCGGATTGAGAATCAGATGAATTCCGGCTACTTTCAATTCTTCTAATGTTTTGGAGAACGTTTCGTATTCTTCGCGTACGAAGGCGCGGACCTTGTCCGATAAGTCGGAAAGGATTTCGGAGGCGCTGTCTCCGTTCAAACTTCTTTCGTCGTTTCCTTCCTTAACGAGGTTGCGTAGTCCGGCGACGCGAACCATATAAAATTCGTCGAGGTTCGTTTCGGTGATGCTCAAGAATTTCAAACGTTCCAACAGAGGATTTTCGGGATCATTCGCTTCTTCCAATACGCGTCGGTTGAAATCGATCCAGGAAAGTTCCCGGTCGAAAAATATATTCGGATTATTCAGATGAATTTCCGTTAGATTCCCGTTGGAAGATCCGTTTTGTCCCGACGTCGTCGGGGATTGTTCTTGTACTCTTGGTTTCGACACGTATATATCCTAAAATTCTGGAAGATCCTCAGATTCCCCGGATTCAAAATCCGCTTGGGAGTTGTCGGTGGATTCTATTCCTGTTTAAACCTGCTTTACCGGGAGTCAATGATTCTAAGGGGGATTTTGATGACAGGTTTGTGATTCCCTCCTAGTTTTTGGACGAAAGGAAGAATGGTGTTCGGGTATTTTTCAGTGCACTTCCGAAAGTGCAGGAGTTCCCACACTTTTTTGTCAGCAAACGGGAAACCTCCGGATGAAAAGTGGGAGTTCCCACACCCATTGGAACTACGGAGAATTTCCAACTCCCTAAGAAGGAGTTCCCACTTTTTAAAAAGAGAAAAACCCGAATGAAAACCGATAATATTCCCGAGAAAAACCCGAATTCTTCTTGGCAGGGCGCTGTCTAACCCAATGAATACTGTGTAAAGGATCAAAATCTTGGCTATTCCTAGTCGTTACGCCGTCGCAATTCACATTCTAACGTTTCTGGAAGATGGAAAAGGGAAGGACACAACCTCCGACACAATCGCAGAATCGGTCGGAACAAACCCGGCGATCGTAAGAACCCTGATCGGGAAATTGAGAAAGGCCGGATTAGTCTATACAAGACAAGGGGTTCCCGGCGCCTCTCTTACCAAACCCGCATCGGAGATCCGACTTTCCGACATTTATCGCGCCATCGAGGCCTCCGAATGCCTTTTCAACGTTCACGATCACCCGAAACAGGATTGCTCGGTGGGAATGGGAATTCTCCCGACACTTGAATGTATGTTCGCCCAGGCTCAAGCCGCCCTGGAAGCCAAATTGGGAGAATTCTCCCTAGAGGACGTGATGATGCAGGTCCGGGGCGAATGCCAAAAAAAAATGTCTCTTTCCCTTTGATTGTTTTGTTTTCTCCTTTTCTTTTTTCGGGTCTAACTTGTTAAAGTGTTAATAACAAGATGACATTTTAATCTTCCGGAAAACCGGATTTAAATTTAAGGAGAAAACGATGGATTTATTGGAAAAACTCAACTGGAGATACGCGACCAAAAGAATGACGGGTCAGAAGGTTCCTCAAGAAAAAGTGGATCGAATCTTAGAATCGGTGCGCTTGACCGCGTCCGGTTTCGGATTACAACCTTATCAGGTTCTGGTAGTTGAAGACGAAGAATTAAAACGCAAAATTCATCCCATCGCCAACAATCAACCTCAAATATTAGAATCCTCTCATATACTTATCTTTGCCGCGTGGGACCAAGTCACTGAAAGCAGGATCAAAGATTATATCGAACTGATCGCAAGAACGAGAAACACTTCCGTCGAATCTCTGCAAGGCTTTCAAAATTCTATGCTTGGCTGGCTGAAATCGCAAACACCCGAGTCTAGTTTTAACTGGGCGGCGAAACAGACCTACATCGGCTTTGGAACGGGAATCGTAGCCGCCGCGGTGGAAGGAGTGGATGCTACTCCCATGGAAGGGTTTAATCCCGCCGCGCTCGACGAATTGCTTCATTTGAAGGAAAAAGGACTGAGATCCACGTCCATTTTAACGCTCGGTTATCGCGATGCGGAGAACGACAGGCTCGTAAATGCACCTAAGGTTCGTAAGGCGAAAGAAGATTTCGTGATCGAGTATTCTTCAGCCGAAGTTATCTGAAAGATTTCGTTTTAGAAAAATCGAATCGAGTTTTTCCTGAATCGGCAAAAAATAGAATGCGGTTTTTAGGAAACGATTTTTGGACCGATCGAACATCGGAAAAATCAAGGTGTTTGAAGGCTCCAAACGCCTGCATCAAAACGCGCGAAGGGTTTCGATCAGGCTTGTGATTTTTGCCTGATCGGAATCCAAAATTCTTCTTCCGAATTCGGATCCTCGTTTTTGTATTTCTCTCCCAATTTTTCGAAATGAGGTCTATGATCTAAAACGTATTCCGAGTTCGGCAGCCAAGTTCCGAAGATGTATTGAAAAACCTTCGGCCCTTCGTTCGACGAACCTTTATGCAAAAAGACCGCGTAAAGTCCTCCGGGCAGGATCGTCGTTTCCATCTCCGACGGAACCGAATTGAAATCGTCGACTTCGATCGTCGCCCATTTTTCAAAGCTTGTGCCCGGATTGAAATTTTGAAAATAAGAAGCATCATAGATCTGCATCGAGTACAGTTCCGTTGCGACACTGTTCGTGATCTCTCTTTTTCTCGGCATGAAGTTGCGCCAAAGTTCTCCCGTTTTATTTTCCAGAAGGGACATGGTCATTCGGTTTCCGACCAGTAACTTCGGAGTCAGAGTCTCGATTCTAAAATTCATTCTCGTTCAACGACCCAGGTTTTGATGATTTCGATATCGTTGATGACTTGGATTTTATACTTTCCCGGTTGTTGCGGAAAAAGACTCCAATCGAAATAAAAAACGGCTATAATCTGTTCTGGGGTCAAGTTCCAATCAAGTCTTTTACAGATCGAATCCGGATTGCAGACTTCCACTTTTAAATCGTATTTTCCGGGTTTTCGCACTTCCAAAGCGAGAATCGGTCTTTTCTGAGGGTTGAATTTATCCTCGCAGTCGAAAAGTTTTTTCTGTACGAACTCCGAGCAGATTTTGAGATCTTCCTCGAAGAAAAGTTTTCCCGCCGGTAAAAGGTTGGAGGGATTCCAATAAACGAACCCGCGTTTTAGCTCGTCTAAAACACCCTCATCGGTTTCGAAGGAAGTCGGAAATGATACTAGACGTTGAAATTTTTCTGTAGGTTTAAGAACGTGAAAATGAAGGTGAGGTGCACTACTAAAACCTGTATTACCCGAAAGTCCTATCTTTTCTCCTTTTTGAACAATCTGTCCTACTTTTACTAAAACGCCTTTATATTTCAAATGACCGTATTCGGCTACGCTTCCATCTTTATGAAGAATTCGAATATAGTTGGCTTTGTCCTGAAAATATGCCGTGGTTCCTCTTTCTTTATACTTGTCTTCGACTGAGATAATAAGACCATCTCTTGCGGCAAGGATGGAACTCCCTTCGGGAAGGGAAAAATCCAGTGCGAAAGGAAATTCGCCGGAATGAGTAGACTTTCCGTTATATCCTTGTCCGACCCTGGAGACGGATTCGAAAGGCAATCGGTAGATTATCTTCTTTGACATCGGAGCGTATATATCTCCGGCTTTAATATAGATACTAGAGTTGTAAGCAAATTCCTTATGTGCGTCGATGGGACTCAACGTAAGAATTTTTTTCGGTTCCGGGGTTCCCTTGGAAACGAAGTGAAACGGGAGCGCAACGTCCGATTCGAAATTCTCAAGGGTCGTGAAGTTGAAATAAACCGTAAACGGATATTCTCCCGAAGGAGTTTTGTTTTGAACGTAGAACTCTACTGTGTTGTTTGTAGTTCGGGTGAGAACGCAGATCCAATCCTTCGGTTTGCATTCTCCTTTTAAATCTCCCGGTTGTGCAGATAAGTTCCAAATCGAGAAAAACGAAAAAAATAGGACAAAGGCGAGACTTCGCATATCAATTTCATCATTTCGGGAATCCGATTAATCCGTAAATCAGGATTTTACGGTTTTCTAAAGTTTATAATCCATCCTTTCGGCCATATTTCAATTTGCTGATTTGTTTTGAAATTTTCTCGAACTTCTGTTTTCCAATTTGCGCAATCTGAACAATACGGTGAGGTGCGGAAGTATTCAAGACCTGAGGAGTATATTAGTAGAAGCAATGGTAAGGAGTATATTAAAAATTTTGAATTTTTTAATTCTTTCTCCTGAAAAGCGAATAATAAAAAACTGATTGAAAGCATTGTATTCGGAAGATAAAAATATCGCCCTGATCCTAAAAGGAGTCCTTGGATCTTAGGGTTTAAAGTTGTGGAATATGTGAGGAATGAAACCAATACACATCCGACTATCAAAGCGGCCGAAGGAAGATTCTTTCGTTTTATTATGTATAAAAAGAAACAAAGGAGAAGTAAGAAAATGAAGTTCTTTCCTTTGGCTACGTTAAATATTCCAATCAAATTGAGAATTGAATGGGTGTCATTTATTTCACCTATAAACGGATTTATTAACGTTCTTAGATAGAATGTCTGACTAAATTCTTTCAAAGAAAATCCAAATCTGTCATGGATAGAATTGGCATCCCCATAAGTTATAACATAAAACAATTGAATGATCGTAACTGAGAGACTCAGCAATAGAAATTTGTATTCCTTTTGAATGATAAGCAAATATGAATAAACTGGTATTACGAACATTGCTACAGGACCATTTAATATTGATAGCCAGGAAAGTCCTATATAGATGAGTTTTTGACTTTTTGAAATTTGGTTAAGGTTATCCATTCCTATTAACAATAGGATCCATGGAGTAATGAAATGTAGATTGATTGAGTTTAGAAAAATCTCATCCGATGGTGAAGTGATTATTAAGATTAAGGAGCAGATGATTTTATTACGATCCGAAAGTAAATATTCGTTTTTAGAAAGACTTATCAAAACATGAGGCAATAACCAAATTGTCGTTGTTAAAATTGTCATGACTAAGGGAGCGTATTCGAGCGGGAAAAATGTTGTAAAATACGAAAAGATTCTAGGAAATAAAGAGTAATAACCTAATTTAGATTCAAATATCGTTTTGAAACCTAATAAGTAAGCTTCTTGAAAATAGATCGTTCCTTCTTCCGCCCAAAGGCGTGGATAAATAAAAAGGCGAAAATCCCTGAATAATATTAGTAAGAGCGGAAGCGAAACGTGCTTAAATAATTGTTTAATCATGAGAGTCAGTCTATGAAATTGTAAATTTTCGGGAATCCGATTAATCCGTAAATCATGATTTTTACCCGACTGTCAGGTGAATACTATCACTACACAATTTTACAGTTCAAAATTTTCGCGTTGCGATCTTATGTTTCGCAACACGGAATTCGAAACCTATTGTATTCTTCTCAAATTCCAAGCGGAGAAAACGAAAACACATTCAAAAAACAAAATATTCTTTCTTAAATTTTCAAAAATCCGAGCAGCCATCCCGCACAGGCCGCACCGCTCAAGGGAGCGATCACAGGAAGCCACGCGTATTTCCAATTGGAAGAACCTTTTCCCGCGATCGGCAAAAGAAAATGCGCGAGTCTCGGGCCCAAGTCGCGCGCCGGGTTGATCGCGTATCCGGTCGTTCCTCCCATCGACAGACCGATGCTCCAAACGAGAATTCCCACGAGAAAGGTTCCGAAGTGAACGCTTAAGCCGGGCATGGAAGGGGAGAAGATCGAAACGATTCCTAAGATGAGCAGGAACGTTCCCAAGAATTCGCTGAAAAAGTTGGACGCGATATGCGAAATTGCGGGTTCGGTCGAAAACACCGCGAGAATTTTTCCGGGGTCCTGAGTTTCTTTCCAGTGCGGAAGATAATGCAGATAATTGAATACGGCTCCGAAAAAAGCTCCTCCGATTTGCGCCGGAATGTAAGAGAAAAGTTTGGAAGGATCGCCCGACTTGATCGCAAAAGCCAACGTTACCGCGGGATTGAGATGTGCGTCCGAACTTCCGAACGCGTTGGACGTAAAAACTCCGAGCATAACCGCAAAGGCCCATCCGGCGGTGATCACGATCCAGCCTCCGTCCTTGGATTTACTTCGTTCCAGTAAAACTCCGGCGACGACTCCGTTTCCCAAAAGAATTAAAACGAAGGTTCCTAAAAATTCTCCCAAAAAAGGCGATATCATTCTTCCCCCTACGAAAATCCAAACTAAAATCCACGGACATTTAAGATCGGCAATCGGTTTTTCCTGCATCGAATTTTTTCATTTTCCCTTATCTTTTTTCCGATTCGGTCGATGAAGAAGGTAGGAGGACAAGATGCCCGCATTTACGATTCCAGGACTTAGTTCCGGACAAGACACGAATATGATCGTAAAGAAATTGGTGGAATTGGAAGCCAAACCGATCCGCCGTCTTGAGCAACAGAATTCGTTTAACAAAGCTCAAGTGAAAGCGTGGAACGACCTCAAAGTAGTCACAACCGATCTGCAAAATAAAACAAGAGCACTCATCTCCTTTACCGCTCCGTTTGCGATGAAGAATATCGTTTCCGAACCGGAAGGCGTAGTCAGCGGAGACGCTTCCCGTTCCGCAAGCGCCGGCAAACGAAAGATAGAAATCAAAGATCTCGCGACCTTTCATCAAATCTCCGGGGAAAAAACGGACGCGAACAAACAAATTCCCGCAGGTAAGTTCAAAATTTTTTCGGGCGATTCCGAAAAGGAAATCGAATTCACCGGAGGAACGATCCGCGATCTCGCTTCTTCCATTAAAATTTCGGCGGCGGGTCTTGTGAATACCGGACTTGTAAAAGTCGACGGTGACAATTACGTTCTTACTCTTACCGCAGGTTTATCGGGCAAGGATCGCAAACTCAAATTCGAAGACGCGAACGGAGTGTTACAAGCGGCCAATCTTGTGGGTGCGACCGAACCGGCCGACCCTCCGAAAGTGATCAACCTTCTTCCCGAAGCGGATCAGATCTCCGTCTTTCAACCGGAAAAATACGGAATGGCCGCGGATGCAAAACCGGTTTATAAAGAAGAGAATAACAAGAAGTGGATGGAAATCGCGAGCGTCGCTTCCTTTCAGTTCGGAATTCCGACCACGGAATTGAAAAAGAACACTAGAATCGAGCTGATCACTTCGACCGAGTTCGCACCGGAAGATAAACTAGAATTAGGAATTCTTTATAAAGAAAACGATAAGGAAAAGATGATTTTCGAAACCGCCTCCAAGCAGGAAGGAAAAATCGTTTTGAACTTGAAGACGTTCCCCTCTGGTCAAAAGGCGCACAAGATTCTTTTTGCGAACTCGAGCGGAAAAACGGTAATATTAGATTCTTTGCATGTGGTAATTCCGGGAGAATTCAGAGGAGCGAAACCCGCAAAGGAAATCGCGGAAGCGAAGGACGCAGTGTTTCTCGTGGACGGGATCGAAGTCAACCGTCCCAAAAACGAAGGGCTCACCGACGTACTCGACGGAGTTTCGCTCAACCTTCTTAAAAAAACCGAAGGACCGGTGAGCATTGACATCAAAACGGATTCGGACAAAGGTCTTGAGATGATCAAGGAATTCGTCGCGGCCTACAACACCGTTTTGAAATTCGGAAAGGACGCGACCGCGGTCGATAAAAACGCCCAAGTCAAGGATGGAAAGGACGAAGGTGGAGAAATCGGCCAAACCTTTTGGGAAGGAAAAACCAAAACCGGTCTTTTGTCCGGAGAACATACCGTGCTTCGTCTGATCGCGGGAATGAAAACCGTCGCGAGTTCCTCATATCCCGTGAGCGGCGAAAATCCCGTTCGAATGTTAAGCGACATCGGTATCAGCACCGGAAGCGTTGGAAGCAAATGGGCCGATATACAGGACGGATTTTTAGTTTTGGACGAGGAGAAACTTCGCGTAAAACTCGCCGAAAATCCGGACAGCGTCAGAAATCTTTTTGCGATCGATACGAACTCGGACGCAAGAATGGACACCGGCGTCGGAGTCGATCTTCTCGAACACGTTAAACCTTACACGCAATACGCGGGCGGACTCGTTTCCGGTAAGGTGAAGATGCTCGAAGAACAAGTCACCGATAACAACAAGAAGATCAAGGAATACGAAAACCATCTCGTGAGTTACGAGAAAAAACTGAAGTCCAAGTTTCTTTATATGGAACAGGGAGTCGGTAAGAACAAAGCCGTGGGCGCTTATTTGAACAACAATCTCAAAGGCGCGAGAAACGAGTGATTCAAGCAGGAGAGTAGAATGGAAATTTACATCAACGAACACCTTTTAGATAGTTCCCTGGAAAACGAAAGGAAACTGGGAGAAGTTTTCGGCGAGATCAACAAATGGGTCGAGTCGAAAGGAAAATATCTTCTCGGCTGCACCGTCGACGGAGTGGAATTTCAAGCTTCCAGCATGAACGAACAAGGAATCGAATCAGCGAACAAGATGGAATTTTTCGTGGGCGAAGAGATGGATTTTCTCGTTTCCACTTTGAACGAACTGGATCTATACGTGGATAAAGTGGGTTCCACTCTTTTCGGAAGGGATTCCTTAACCGAAAAAGAATCCAACGAACTCGGCGACGGAGTCAAATGGATTCAAAACGTTCTGAATTCCGCTTCGAATCTGCTTCATCTGAAACTCGATCAGATCAAGCCGATGGGAACGGGAAACACCGTGGCGGATATCGTTTCCGAACTTTCGTCCAACTGCAAAAGTCTGGATAATACGGCGACGATCGAAACCTTTTTGGAAAATCTAAGAGATCTGAAACTCTTCATCATGGATTTGATCGCAAGAACGCAGGTGTTGGATCTGGATCTACCCACACTCAAAGAAATTTTGGATACGTTTATCGCGAACATCGGCGGACTCAAAGAGGCTTTCGTGAAAGTCAACGAAGCGTATCAATCCGGAAAGGACGAAGTCGCAACAGAGTTGTTGACTCAATCCATTTCGCAGATCAACGTTCTGCTTACTTCGTTTATCACTTTGAAGTTGAGAAAACCGGAATTGGATCTCACAGCGATTACGATCGATGGAATCGGATTCGAAGAGAAGACGGGAGAACTGAACGAGATTCTCGCGAGTGTCGCCGTCGCTCTCGAGGAAAAGGACATCATTCGCGCCGGAGATTCGATCGAATACGAACTTCCCGGTGCGCTCGACGAGTTCCTTCCGTTTTTAAAGGCGATCCGCGAAAAGATCGCTTAAAGAACTTCGAGACAAAAGATCGTAACATCGTCCGACATTTCTCCTTCTCCGTACGATGCGGAGTAGGAGAGAATGGAGCGGATCATGGAACTCGTATCGTCCACGATCAGAGACTTGACCGCTTCGAGGAACTGATTTCTTCCCAAAATATTCCCTTCCCTGTTTTTCACTTCGAATAAGCCGTCAGAATAAAAAAGAACCCGATCCCCTCTGAGAAGATTGATTTCGTATCTTTGGATTTTCGGGGAGGCGATCGCAAAAAGAATTCCCCCCGAACCTTCGATAAAGCTGCAGACTCCGTTGCGGATCAACAGACCGAGGTGATGTCCTCCATAACTATATTCTAATTTTCTTTCGGACGGAACGTATCTCATGTAAACCGAGGAAAGGAAGTGCAGAGTGATCGTATCCTTTAAAAGTCTGTGAATAAAAAGAAGATTCTGATCCGTGCGATCGCTTCTTCCTGTGGCGGCTCCGAAACCGATCGAAGTCATTGCGGCAACCATCGCCGCCGAAATCCCGTGACCCGAAACGTCCCCGAAAAGAATGTGAAGACTTTCATCCTTCTCCTTGATGACGTTTAAAATATCGCCTCCCACCTTTACGTACGGCTGAAAGTGGGAATGGATTTTGTAATCGGGAGAGTCGGGAAAGTCGTGGGTCGTGATCTTTTCCTGAATGTTTCTCGCGAGATCCAGATCCAAGTCGAGTCTATATAATAATTTCCTAATTTTCTCAAGCGATTCCTTTTTTTCCGTGATGTCCCGCAGAATATAAACCTTGCCTCCGCTCCTTCCCGACAAAGGAATCGGTGAAGAGGAAACCTCCAGATATTTGTTTTCGGGAACTTGCAGAAACTCCTCATGAAGACCGATGACGGATTCCTCGGGCGGTACGCTAAGATTGACGAATTCCTTTCTTTCAAAAAAGGAATCTGCGGGGAAGTCTTCGAGATAATTTCTGAGGTCGAACGCCATTCCCGTGTTGATCGATTCGGGAAGACGAAGCATCTTTCTCGCGGAAAGATTGCTGAACAAAAGAATTCCTTTCGAGGATAAAAGAATCACTCCTTCCCGAATTTCGGCATACAATCGAAGCGCGATGTGTTCGAGCTTGAGATCCATAAAGCCGTATTTCTGAATCGCGATAAAGATACAAACCGATTGGATGAGCGCGGCGCTTCCGCTGATCGGAGGAAACGTCAAAGAAGGATTCCAATAACGGGGAAGAAGGGTCGTGCTGAAACTCAGAACATACGTGAATATCGTTCCATACGCCACAAGCCTCGATTGTTTTTTTAAAAGAGGATTCGGGGAACGGATTCCATTCAGAATCAGAATCAAAGAGCCGCCTAACGTCGGTATGCCGATCACGAAGTTGCTTACGGGAAGATACAGAGGCCCGGCAACGATGACGTCTCCCCAATAGGCTCGAAAACTTCCCGCAACCACCGAGTCCGTACTGACCGTAATTAAAAAGGAAACCAAGGAAAGTCCGCGAAAGAAATAGATCAGAAATCGATACGACGATCCCGTGAATTGAACCGCGAACTCGAAAAACAAACAGCCGATAAAAATCCAAGCAAAGGAAGAAACTTTAAAAACGATCACGGGCCAGTTACCCGGTAAAAAGGACCAATAGAGAATCAAAGCGATATGCCAGATCGAAAGTAAAAGCGAAAATCTTTGGTATAAGGTTACGGTTCTGGATTTGCCCTTGAGAGCGCTGACGTATGCGAACAGGGAACCGTTGATGACGAGGGCCGAAAAAGGAATCAGGATATACGGATTCATTTTAGAACACCTCCAAGATCAGAATTGCGAGATCGTCCGTAAGTTTTCCCTTTCCGAACGCGAGCGCGCAGTCGATGGAAGTTTTCAGAACATTGGGAGGAGTTTGAACCGGAATCTCGTGGATCTTCTGCAGAAAATTTTCGTAACCCAGGATTTCTCCTTCGGAGTTTCGTACTTCAAAGAGGCAATCCGAATAGAGAAACAAAATATCCCCCTTCTTAAGTTGAAAAGAATAGTTGTTCAACTCGGTTTCCTGGGTGATCAGAAGGATTCTTCCCGAGCCCTCGAGAGAAACTATTTCTCCGTCCCGGAATACCAGGATCGGATGATGCCCTGCATAAGAATATTCTAATATTTTTGTGTTCGGATCGAAGGACAGGTAAACCGCCGAGATATGGTGGTTCAACACCGCGCCCAAGAGAAGTTCTTGAATCTTTTCGAGAGCGATCTTGGGACTCGGCTTGGATTCCGTAACGAGCTGAAAGGAAATGGAAAGCATACCCGCCACCATCGCGGAGGAAATTCCGTGACCCGAAACGTCCGCGAAAAAGATATCGAGTTTCCCGTCGGAACGTTCCAACGTTCTGAAAAAATCTCCTCCGACAAGCTCGAAAGGCTGAAAGTGCGAATGAAACTTATAACGCGAACTTTCCGGAAACTTGGTGGATATCGCCGAAGTCTGCGCGATTTTCGCGATCTCCAGATCCTTGCTGATGGAAGAATAGATGCTCTCTATCTTTTCTCTTGAATCTATCTTTTCGCTGATGTCGCGCAGGATAAAAAGATAACCGTTTTCGTTTCCGGTTAGTTCGATGTTCGACCGGGTAAGTTCCACGCCTTTGCAAGCTCGATTGAAGATCGGCTGATATTCCCGCGAAAGATGATTGGGGTTTTCCTGATATCCTTTTAAAAAATCGGACGGATAAAAATGACTGGGAAGAGTATTCGAAATTCCTAATATTTTGATCGCGGATTCGTTCATGAAGAACAAGGAACGATCCTGTTTGACCAAAATCATTCCGTCGTGGATGTCGCGGAACAATTCCACGGCGAGTCCTTCGATGTTGATCCGTAAAAAACCGTATCGCGTGATCGCGATAAAGATCAGAAAGGATTGGATGACCACCGCGATCGGAGTCAAGGGAACGCCCAACATTCTCCCTTGATCGTCCGTCCGAAGGATTTCGGAATAAAAACTCATGAACATCGCGGACATGGAACCTAAGATCGCAAGACCGATCTGTTTTTTTTGATCCTTGCGCGCGGTAAAAAAGGAACGTATTAAAATTCCCAAACCGATAAAACCGGGCAGCGCGACAAAGGAAAGAATGACGACGAGATACAAAGGTCCGGGTTCGTTTTCGTAACCCCAATAATAACGAATGCTTCCCCGCACGACCCAGTCCGTGGAAAGCGTAATCAGATAGGAGATCGGAATTCCGATTCTAAAAAACCAAAGAAACGGTCCGGGAATTCTGTTTAAAAAGACGTAAACGAATTCGAGATAAAGCGCTCCGACCGGAAGCCAAGTCGCCGCGAGAATTTTAAACGCCCACGTCATCCAAGCTTCGGGCGGATAGGACCAGGTGAACGCGTACGTAAAAAGCCAAGCGTCGAGACCGATCGTATAAAGGAGATAGGAACGAATGAGAGGATTGCCCGTTCTTCTTGCGTAAACGAATGCGATAAAGATCGTATTCGTAAAAAGAGCCGCCATGGGAAAAAAAAGATAATAATTCATACGCAAGAACGAATTCTAAAAAAATCGGGCCCGACCCCAGTATTCGTTTGGACGATGAATTTGAAACTATAAAATATTTATTTCTTGGATTTCGAAGCCATAATTTCGATTTCTTTCGCGAAGATTCGGAGCGCCAACAAAGATTCATGAAATTCTAATGAAGAAGAAAAAACGGAATTTACCGATTCTCGCGGGCCGTTTTTCGGAAAAGAACGGAATCGAAATTTTTCCCGAAACGCTCGACCCGTGCGTGACCGGTCGATCCAAGTAGAATGCCGTTTTTAGTCGAAGGTTCGAGTCGTTCCGACGTTGAAGACGAGAATCGTGGATTCCGCTCCGTAAGAGTATCCTAGATTGTTAAGCGAAGTCGATCAGACCTTGAAATCCGTTTTTTCGGATTCGAGAATCTTTCTCGCGGAGATTTCGTCTTGTTTGAGCTGAGCGATCAAAGATTCAACGCCTGAGAATTTGACTTCGCTCCGAATTCTTTCCGTAAACGTAATGCGTATGATTTGATCGTAGATTTCTTTTTGAAAGTCGAAGATGTTCGATTCGAGCGTAACCGCGTTCTGACCGAAGGTCGGGTTATGTCCTACGTTGATCATCGAAGGATATGTGATTCCTTCCACGGTAGTAAAACCCGCGTAGACGCCGATTCCGGGGAGAAGAATATCTGGATTGAATTGAACGTTCGCCGTCGGAAATCCGATTTGTCGTCCCCGTTTGTGGCCGCCCACAACCTTGCCGGAAACGGAATACGAGCGGTTCAAACAGCGCGCGGCTTCCTTAACGTTTCCTTCGGAAACGAGCATTCTCACATAAGAACTGGAGAGTTTGACGTCTTCCAGAAATACGGGGTCCACTTTTTCGACCGAGTATTTTAGTTTATCAGAATATTCTTGAAGAAGTTCGTAGTTACCTCTTCTTCCTTTTCCGAAACAATGATTGAAGCCTATGATGATGTTTTTCGCTTTCAATTGTTTGAGGAGAATTTCCTCCAAAAAGGATTCCGCGCTCATTTCCGCCAATTCTTTGTTAAACGGAAGAACGACCAGATAATCGATGCCTTGTCTGCGGATCCATTCTTCCTTGTCGGCGAGAGTCATCAGACTTTTCATTTCGGGATTTTTCCCAAGGACGATGGCCGGGTTCGGGTCGTAGGTGACCACACAGGAGGAGAGGCCGGTTTGTTTGGAAACTTGTAAAACCCGATCCAAAAGAGCCTGGTGACCGAGATGAATCCCGTCGAAATTGCCCAAGGTCACTACGCAGGGAGAATGAATCGTCTTTCCGGCTTGTTCGAGTGTCTGGATTGTGATCAAATTCTTCCCGGTCCTGTCGATACTATAAGTAGATGGTAGTTCACCGAATCATACTCGTTTTTCTCTGTTTTACTTTTACCAGTACGGGGTTCCTCCAATCGGAAGAAAATCCGAAATTTAAAAAATTCATCAACTTCGATCATCAGGGAGAAGACGGGGCGCCCCTGCATACGGAGGATTTCCGGACTTATAGCGAACTTTCGACTTGGGCGATTCACAACGGAATGCAGTTGGAACGGGACCGACCGGATGTTGCTCCGGGAGCCGGGACGGGCAGACTTCAAGACGGTCTTTGCAGAATGATTCCGGAAGAAGGACTTCGTTTTTATCTCACCGCCGATCCCTCCCGCAACGAGCCTTTGTATATTCAAATGGACCTAACGCAGTTTACGTTTTCCGAAAGACCGAAAGGGGTGAAGCCGCGGGAGCTGGCGATTTATATGAACGGGATTTTAAAAACCACGGTTCGATTCCCGGGAAGTGAAACCTATTCATCCCAATTTCCGGTTCGGTTTCGGGTCGATCCGGGCGAGCTGATCGAAGGGAGAATGGATTTTCGATTGGTTCCGAACGCGGGGGAGATCGGTCGTTTCTGGGGAATCTGGGACGTGTTTTACTCTTATCGAGCGACCCAGTAACTCAGCAGAACGCTCTCTATGGATTGCGTTCTAGGGAGAGATAGGCCTGTAGATAGCGGAGCGTAGTAATCGCAGCCTCTCAGCGAAGCTGAGAAATGAATAGGCCAATGTTCCGACAAGATCGCCATTTTTAGATTGTGAATATGAGATCTTTCTGATAAAGGGGAATTGGCCCGAACTTTCTCGCCTCCACACCACCACCGCCCAATTTTAGGGTGGGGCCGCTGTTTCACGGAAAAATTGTAGGAACTACAACAAAGTTCTTCGTTAGCATTCATTTCTGGAAAGAATTTCGGCAAAAAAGAATAAACCAAAGGGAACACTTCCTTAAACGCAGTTCATACGGAACGATTTGCTGAGTTGTCCGTGTTCATTTGCTGCAACGCTCAGGGGTCGCGCTTTTATGAACCAAATTCGAATTACGGGAAGTTGGAAGCGAATTCCGCAGGGCTGATCGTCTTAAAGTAAGAAGTAAGACCGGCGACTTTGAAAACTTTTTCGATCGCAGGTTTCATGTTCGCGATAAAAAAAGAACCGTTCAAGTCTTGCACGTAGTTCAACTGCTTGATCAACATTCCGATTCCGGAAGAATCGATGTAGTTGAGTTTTTCAAGATTTACGACTACGTTTTTATTATCTTTGTTGATGTTGGATTCGAAGAAGGTTTTGAGATCGATTGAGGTATAGATATCGAGACTGCCCGAAAGACTCACTATGTTTGTTTCTCCCGACTTTCTATGATTGATTTCCATACCGATCCTTTCCTTCCCTTTTCCCAGAATTTGACGATAAGTTCAATCTATTTTTGATAAAATTATGGGGAAAATCCTGGAACCTCCGAAACTATTAAAGGACGGCGACTGGAAAAATCTACAATGAATGCCAAATTATTTTATTTCCTGATTTTGATTTCCGCCTTAGCCGGTATTTCGGGCCAAGAGTTCGAACCGGATGGTAAAGTGAAAATCCTACCTTATGAACAGGGACAAGTTAAGGACCTGGAGGTACTCGGAAAGGATATCGCCGAGTTTCATAAGAGAATCGAGAGTCGACTAGCGTTCCTAAATCGAAGAAAACAGATCCAAGACAATCTTTACAGTCAGTTTATTCCCGCTTACGAAGATCAAATCCCTCAAAGTAGAAACCGTTACATGCTCGATCTTCGCTTCGTATTAAAAGTTTCCGGCGCGGGCGCGCAGAACGCACCCTTGAAGTTGGAATCCATCGTCTTCTGGAGCAGGAAATCATTAATTTCCAAAATGCGCAGTATCGACGAAGAAATCAGCATCTTGAAGAACGAAAAGGTGAGTTCGGACGGAACCAATCCGGATTCCATCGAATTGGTGATCCGTAAAAAAACGGACGCGGGTACGAAAGAAACATTGTATAATGTCACAACCATTCGAGAACCGGCACAACGGGTAAAACTTGTCCGGATTTATAGAACCAACCTATTGGAAATCATCCGTCGAATCGATAAGTATGTGGAAGGAAATATTAAAACGACAGCGGAAGACGTTGAAAAAACTCTGCGCGAAATCGAGAACGGGGGACCTTATCAGGAGAATCTTCCGAAGGATTAAAATACGTCCATGAATGATCCGGGACTTCAGAATCACTTTCCGGATCATTATAAAAATCTCGGACTTTCCCCTCTTGCCTCCGTCGAAAGGGTGAAGTCGCGTTATCGGGAATTGGCGAAAATCTTTCATCCCGATAACCGCGAAACCGGATCTTCCGATCTCTTTCAAAAATTCGCGGTTTCGTATCAAATCCTAACGCATCCGATCAAACGGAAAGAATACGATCTTCAATATCTTTCCAGACATCCCGAGATTCTTTTTAAGTTCAAGTCCTCGTTCGAAGGGAAGAATGACTCGAACGTTACGGCACAGATCCGGCAAATTCCGAGTTCGAGAATTTTATACGCGGGTCAAGCGGTCGAATTCGCAAAACGGGGACTTCTCCGCGCGGGAATGCGCAATAAGGAACGCAAAAAGTATTCCGGAATCCATTACGATATTAGAATTCTCTTAACTAACGAAGAACTCGATTCTCCCGTAGCCGCGAAGATCCCCTTGGTCGTGCGCGTTCTTTGTCCCGATTGCAGAGGCTCGAACGTGTTCTGCGATTCCTGCGGAGGAAAAGGAACGTATAAAAGTTTTCGAAATCTCAATCTGGAAGCGGAAGCCGGAAAACTTATACCCGGAAAAATCTACGAATTGGATTTATCCGGACTCAAATCGTCAGGATTCGTACATTTTAAGAAGAATCTTCTCAAAGTAAAAATTGAACTTATAGAAGGAGGGAAAAAATAGGTTTTATGCAGAAGGTGATCCGATTGAATCCGATCTATAAGGAAAGAATTTGGGGCGGTAGAAAGCTCGGAGATTTCCCCGGAAGAACGATTCCGGACGGGAACATCGGAGAATCCTGGGAAATTTCCGATTACGGGAACGACGTTTCCGAAATCGTCAACGGACCTCTTGCCGGAAAAAATTTCCGTACCGCGTACCGGGCAAACACAGATTCGATTCTTGGAAAACCGTTTCGCGGAAAACCGTTTCCTCTTTTAATCAAAATCATAGACGCCAAAGAAAAACTTTCCGTTCAAGTTCATCCCGACGATGCGTATGCCGAAAAATACGATCCGCAAAGCGCCGGAAAAAAAGAAGCTTGGACCGTATTACAAGCAGAACCCGGTTCCAAACTCGTATGCGGTTTTTTGAATGCGACCAGCAGGGAAGAATTCAAAACCCTCGTGGAGCAAAACCGCGCCGAAGAAGTTTTAAGACAGATCCCCGTAAAGGAAGGAGATTCCTTTCTTTTGAATCCGGGAAGAATTCACGCGATCGGCGCCGGAATTCTTCTGATGGAAGTGCAACAATCCTCCGATTCCACATACCGCGTTTACGATTACGGAAGACCGAGAGAGCTGCATCTTCAAAAGGCGCTGGACGTTTTGGATTATTCCGGTCCTTCCGAAGACGATATCATGAAACCCGCGCCGAAAAACTGGAGCGACGGCAAGCGGTTTCGTCTAACGGCAAACGATAAATTCCTCATGGAAACCCTCGAGGTTTCCGGGAACGGTAAAACATTCCAAATTCCGAATGTATATAAGGATTCCGTGTTCCAAATTTTGATCGTGTTGCAGGGAAAGGCGGAGGTCGAAGGGGAAATCCTTTCGCAGGGGGATACGCTTCTTCTCACCGCTTCCGGTTTGGAAGAGGGAATTCAGGCGGTCAATCGCAGCGAAACCCTGAAACTTTCCATCAGCGGACCCGGTTCGGATTGGGCCGCTTATAAAGATTAGAATTTTCGAATGGAACCCGAAGAAGAACCCATCGTCTGGATCAGCGAGGAAGAACTCGCGAAACAGAGAAGAATCGCCAAGGATTTGAAGCGAACTCCTTGGTGGAAAAAGAAAAAAGGCGCGGGCGTCTGCCACTATTGCGGTAAAATGTTTCCGCCCGAAGAATTGACGATGGACCATCTCATTCCTCTTGCAAAAGGAGGAAAGTCCATCAAAGCCAATCTCGTTCCTGCATGCAAAGAATGTAATTTCGCCAAAAAGAATAAACTTCCGTTCGAGTTCGATTCCGAAGCGGGAACACAAGGCGACCAACGATGAGCGATCCGTTTTCCGAGGAAGAATCCAGAGATCACGAGGAACAAGGACGGGAAACCCTTCAGCTATTGGACGAGGATGGAAACCCGCATTCTTTTATCGTGGCGGAAGCGTTGGAGATCGACGAGAATCAATATCTTCTTTTGACTCCCGTGTTGGAAGAGGACTTAGATCTGGTCAATCTCGATGTACGTTCTTTGCACGGAGAAGAGGAAAACGGTTATTTTGCCGTCCGTCTCGAATCCGACGAGTTCGGCGAGGATTGTCTTGTGGAAGTCCGCGACAAGCGCGAACTCAAAGATATTCTTGCGGAGTTGAACGAGGATGCGGTTTAGAATCCCTATTCGATTCTCCATTTCTTGTTATTTTTATGAAACTTCTTTCTTCTTTCGTTTTGTCAGATAGTAAAACAAGGAATTGAACAACAACACTCCTACGATCGTAGGAAGGTAAATCGTACCCACGGAATTTTCCGCGTCGTTGACCGTGCTCCAAATTACTTTGGAAATCACCATCAGATTGGCAACAAGCGCTCCGTAAAAAAGGGAACGTTTCCAAAAAGCGACGCCTAACAGAGTGAATCCGATCGGATAGAATGACTTAAAAGTCCGTATCTCCCCGGGAAAACGAACTTTCTTCCTGATCGGGAGAAAGGGAAGAATGCGGAATCCGTTTGAGATCGAATCCTTTGCTGCCGAGAAAAAACAAAAAAGCAACGGTCAAGCCGATCGCCAAAATCATCAAAGAGAACGTATAATAAATCGCTAATGTGATAAAACACAGGAAGCCGAGTGCGATCGCGACCGCCGGAAGAATCGGATAGAAGGGAACTTGATAAGGTTTCTTTCGGTCCGGGTTTTTGATTCTCAAGACAAAAAAGGAAATCATGCTGATACAATACATTCCGCAGGCGCCGAACGCGGATAATGTGATCAATTCTCCCGTGTTTCCATATTGAAGGGCCAAAAGTCCGACCAGTCCGCCGACCACGATCGCGAAACTCGGCGCTTGAGTTTTTGGATTCAATCGGGCGAGAATTCTCGGTAAGAATCCTTCTTTGGCGAGCGCGTAGATCTGTCTAGAATATCCGAGTATGATTCCGAGCAAGGACGCGATCAATCCGAACAATCCGATTCCGGTAAACAAACGCGCGATCCAGGATGAAGGTCCATAAAGATTTCCTAATGTGAACGAAAGCGGATAATCCAAAGTTGAGACCGAGTTCGTGGAAACGATTCCGGCTGTTCCGAATAAAACTCCGAACGCCAATAAGACCAAAGTGCCGATTCCGGAAAGATAACCGAGAGGAATGTCTTTTTCGGGATTTTTCACTTCTTCCGCGGCCATGGCGACTCCTTCCACCGCGAGAAAAAACCAGATCGCGTACGGCAACGCCGGAAACAGATTCCAAAAATTGAATGTAGAATTTGTTCCGATTTGTCCCCATCGAAAGTGGGGAACCGAAAACGCGAAGTAAAGCAGAAGTCCGAACACCGCCGTCAACGTTACGAACAATTCGAAACGCGCGGTTTGTTTGATTCCTAAGAGATTGATTCCGATCAAAAGTATGAAAAATCCGTTGGACGCGAGGTTCGCATCGACGACGGGAACTAAAAAGTGAAAGTAACCTCCTAAAGCCGAAGCGATCGCCGGCGGCGCCAATACGAATTCGACGAGAGTGAAAAAACCGGCGACCAATCCGCCTAACGGTCCTAAGGCGACATGCGCATATGCCGAAGGGCCGCCCGCGTGCGGGATCGATGTCGCGAGTTCGGTGAAACACAAGGAAAAGCAGGAATAAAAGATCGCGATCAAACCGACGGCCACGGCAAATTCCCAAAAGTTGGAATGGGCCCAGCCGAGATTCCATCCGAAGTAATCCCCGGAAATCACGAGACCGACCGAGATTCCCCAGAGATGAAACGGCCCGAGAACTTTTTGCAAGGAAGAAGGCATGGGGAAGAATCGATTCTTTCTTTTAAAAAAAGAAAAGAAGTTTTTAATCCGACTTGCGGAAAGTAAACGACGAAAACCGCGCTAAGGATGCGGAGCGCGCGAAGCGGTCTCCTCGAAAGAGGAGACCGAAGGCGATCGCCGTAGCGCGGAGCAAGCCTGGCCTGCGTTTGAATCAATTCGATCTAAGATTTATAATAAAACCGAGCAGGAGCGCCCGAAATGATTTGTCGGAGCAAACGTTGTAGGAACTCATACGAATCCCGGTTCAACGAACGGCTTTCGAAGAAACGTTAGGAGATCCTACATTTCGGAAACATAGTGTGTGATTGAGGCGAAATCCGTTGCCTCGAACCGAATCGAACTTCAACCGCCGATAAACGGGGTCATTCTTTCCATAAGAATCCGACGGTTGTCTCCGCTTTGCAGCGCGATGACTCCTCGGATGATCGCTTGTCTGCGATCCGATTGTTCTTTGGACCAGGACTTGATTCGGTTCGCGAGAGGGAAAAAGAGTAAATTCGCGAAAGCGATTCCGTAAAAGGTCGCGATAAATGCGGTCGCGATTCCTTCTCCGAGTGCGCGTGTTCCCGCACCCAAGTTTTCCAGAACTCCGACGAGGCCCATGACGGTTCCGATGATCCCGACCGTCGGAGAAAATCCTCCCGCGGTTTCCAAAATCTTTGCCGAGTTCGCTTCCTTGTCTTCCATCGCGAGCGCGGATTCGAAAAGAATCTCCTCGACCGCGCGCGGATCGGTTCCGTCCACGATCAGTTGAATTCCTCTTTGTAAGAACGGATCTTGAATCGACTTGAGATTGTCCTCGAGGGAAAGAAGACCGTTCTTACGCGCACGTTCCGCGAAGTCCAAAAAGAGTTCTCCCAAAGGAAGTTTGCGTCGGGGAAATACGGATGTTTGCAGGTTTAAAATGAGATCCTTGATCTGTTCGAGGGAAAAGCTCGCAAAGGTCGCGCCCGCGGTTCCGCCGATGATGAGTAAAAGAGCGGAAACCTTAAAGAACGATAAGAAATGGGCGCCCTCCAAAAGAATCGCGATCAATACGGAAAAAAATGCGACGGAAAGGCCGACGAGCGTAGGATTCATTTCCGCAAGAGTTCCCACATTCCTGCCTTTTTACAAGAACATTCTGTCTCTTAACAAAGGCGCGGGCACATGGCCGGGCTTTGATTTTGTTGAAGTAAAGTGCGATTCATCCGTAGAGAGATGTTTTTTCGCCGCGCCGCAGGAAGCCCGGCCACCAGGCTCTCAGCTCCGGTCCGTTCCTCCGGAACGGGACCCCGCTTCGATCCTTTGTGCGGGGTTCTTCCGAAAAGTCTTAAGTTTTTTGGAAGCATGGGAGTTCCAGCATTTGAGAGAACTTTAGTAAATCATGGAATGTTGAAGGAGTTCCCACAAATTTAAAGAACTCGGACGAGATTTGGGTTCAAAAGAGAATCCCAATTTCGTAAAGGAGAGGGAAAATCTAGAAACTGGGTGATTCGTATGAGTTCCCACATTTTCAGAATCTTAACATTCTATGGAATTTCCAAACCAATAGAGGAACTGCCGCGTGTTAGAAGAAAGTCACGGTCCCAGAGGAACGTCGAAGCTGTAGGAACTACCACAAAATCGGGATAAACGGACTACTATCTCAGTTGCGCTGAGAACTCAACGGAGACGTTCCGCTGCCTTTGGGTTATCTCGCTCTTTTGAATCGTTTGGTATGTACAAAAAAAGGGGACGGTGTAACTTTCGTCCCCCCGTCCGTTTCAAAATGAAAATTCGCAGTGGAGGAACACAACCAGGGAGGCTGTTGTCCATCCATGAAAAGTATCGGCCGTGGGAGTTCCTACATTAGTCTCTGCGGTAAAAAATACAGGGCCAATTTTAAAAACTAAAAATTTTATGCAGCGCAAAACCTTTGACTTTTAACCGGCAAAATTTTTCCTGGTCAGCATTATGCTGACCGTCGTAACTGTACTGTTTCTAGCCATCTATGGGATCGACATCGTCGCTCTCTTTTTTTTCGGGATTCATACCTACGTAATGGTATATCTCTATAAAAAGAATCATGCATATTGCGAATCCGATCCAGACAAGATTCTCGACGTAAACGACCCGAATCTTCCGGTAGTAACCGTTCAGCTTCCTATTTTCAACGAATTCTATGTTGTGGATCGTCTCCTCGAAACCACAGTCGCACTCAAATATCCCAAAGATAAGCTCGAAATCCAGCTCTTAGATGATTCCACGGACGAGACGGTCGAAAAGTCCAGAAAACTCATCGCTCACTATAAATCGCTCGGATTCGACATTCATCATCTCCACAGATCCGGAGCGGAACGCACTGGATACAAAGCGGGCGCCCTCGAAGCCGGAATGAAAGTGGCTCGCGGTCAGTACATCGCCATCTTCGACGCGGACTTCATGCCCGATCCGGACTTCTTAATCAAAACCGTTCCTTATTTCGAAGATCCGCAAATCGGGATGGTTCAGGTTCGTTGGGGACATGTAAACGCCGAATACAACGTTCTTACCAAGGCGCAATCCTTCGGGATCGACGGTCACTTTATGATCGAGCAGGTGGCAAGAAACGGTTCTCACCTTTGGATGAATTTCAACGGAACCGCGGGAATTTGGAAAAAAGAATGTATCATCGATTCCGGCGGATGGGAGCACGATACTCTTACCGAAGACTTCGATCTTTCTTATCGCGCCGAAATGAGAGGATGGAAGTTCCGTTATTTTAAGGATATCGTTTGCAAGGCGGAAATCCCTGCGATGATCTCCGCTTACAAGTCGCAACAATTCCGCTGGTGCAAGGGTTCCATCCAAACGGCGGTGAAACTTCTTCCTAGAATTCTCCGTGCGGATCTTCCTTGGAGAATCAAATCCGAGGCAATCGTTCACCTAATCAATTATTCCGTTCACCCTTTGATGGTGATCAACATCCTGTTCAGCGCTCCGTTGCTTTTGATGGACTACTGGTCCGGATTTAGCTTTTACGATCTTCCGATCGAAATCCTGATGGGAACCGCGGCGATTCTTTCCGTAGGCTCCGTCGGACCGATGATTTTCTACGCATATTCCCAGAAAACTCTCCATAAAGATTGGAAAAGAAGAATGGTGTATCTCCCGATTCTGATCATGATCGGAACCGGAATCGCAATCGTAAACACGAGAGCATGGCTCGAAGCGATTCTCGGAATCCAGTCTTCTTTCAAACGCACTCCGAAACTCAAAATCGAAAAGAGCACGGATGTTCTGAAAGAAAGATTGAAATATACCGTTCCTCTGGATTTCCACGTGGTTCTTGAGTTCCTGATGGGAATCTATTGCCTCGGAACCGTGGTTCTTTCCTTCGTTCTTGGAAAACCGCAAATCGTCGGATTCTTGGCAATCTACGCGATCGGATTCTTCTACGTAGGATATTTATCTCTCAAAGAAGCCCTCTGGAAACTCGGGGCTTCCAAACAAGAGTCCACGGAAGAACTTCCCGCTCAAGCCTAAGCCGACCGTCTAACTAGCGGGGTAAGAGAGAATCTCCTATCCTGCGGACAAAGACGAGGAGGCTTCTGCTTGACTCCGCACTTTTTTCTGAAAAATTGACAAAATACCGCTACTTTTATAGGAACCCCGATGAGTGAGAAAGTTTACTGCGCTAATTGCCTGCACTGCGTGACCGTAAGACAGTATGAATCCGAGGCAGATAAATACATTCTCCGCGTAAAATGTACCAAGAAAAAATGGTCCAAAAGATCCGGAGAAGAGAAGCTCTATAAATATTTCACCGTTGCTCGCCGTATGCAAGTAAACTGTGAATTCTATGAGCCGATGGGTGAAATTCTTCCTTATATCAAAAATCTTAAGAAAGAACTCCCAATCAAAGACGAAATCTACATGGTGAAAACTCTCACCTAAAGAGTTTTGAAGCCCTCCGCTTTTACTCTCAAGCCAGGATTGGTCCACGGTAAGTTTTCCCGTAAGACCGTCCTGGAAGAACCTTTTACATTATTTCCCGAACCGGGAGCTTTATATCTAAAAGAATTCCCCACGCGCGTACGCGCAGGTGAGCCGCTTCTCAGGCAATCCGTCGGAACACTTTTATCTCCCGTCGACGGGATCGCGAGTTTGATCCAAGGAGAACATTCGACTAAAATTCGGATCGTTCAGGACGGAAGTTTTCAGTTATCTGGCGAAACGCAGATCGATACGGCGCTGAAACTCGAACAGGCCCTTGAAAGAATGGACGAACTCGGACTTGTATCGCTCGATTTCGCCGATACGAAGTTGTCGACTCTGTTTCAAACGTTCCGCAGCTCCCTGATCGTTCTCTCTCCTTACACAAAAACGCAGTCCGTCGATTTTCGAAAGATCCTCGCCGAAGAATGCAAAGAATTGCATATTCAGTTTTTAGAATACTTGAAGGTTTGGTTTCCGGGCGCGAACGTGAAGGATTATATCCTTTCTCCGGTTCCGTTCCGCAAATACGAATATCCCGCGGGATTTCCCCAATATTTCGTAAAAAAAGCGCTCTCGGAAAAGACATTCCAAAAAGAGAATATTCTTTATCTCGGACCGGAAACGCTCTATCATCTCTACCGCGCCTTGTTCAAAAAGATTCCCTTTATCGAAAGACATATCAGCATCTATTACGTGGGAAAAAACGGAGGACTCAAAAAGGAAGAATCTCCGATCAAGTTTCGGGACGGACAAAGCCTCAGCTTTCTGCTTCTTGAAAAGAAGAAGGAATATCCGAACTTTACGTTTAATTCCTTTTTCGACGGAGGAGAATTCCATTCTTCTTCCGAGGAATATTTTCTCGATATCTACAAACAACATTCCATCATTTTCGTAGCCGGAAAGATCCGCAATCAGAAGGAACTTCCCTGCACCGAATGCGGAGAATGTACTTACAATTGTCCGCTCGAATGCAATCCGATTTCCCTCGTGACCGGTCAGGGACAATTCTTTTCGAACGCCTGTATTTCATGCGGGATCTGCACGTTTCTTTGCCCTTCGGGAATTTCTCTTCGCGATAAGATTCGAGACGCAAAAAACGGAAAGAGGGAAACACAGAATGTCTGATTATCTCCTCGTGACCAAAACCGGTTTTTTCCGTAAGTCCGATCCTTTTTTCCCGGATCTCCTCGTCGGAATCCTGTCCCTTGCGGGAATCGTTTTATTCGGAACGGTTCCATTATGGATTTGTTATGCGATCGTTTTTGCGACTTGTTTCGTTTATCAATTTACGATTGTTAAACGACCTGTTTATCCTTTGAAGTGGATCGTTCATACTGGAATTTTCGTTCTTCTATTGCCGATTCATCCGGGAACCGTGATCTGGGGAATTCTTGCCGGAATCGCGGGAGTCTTTTTATATTCTCCGTTGGAAAATCGTCTGCGGATTCAAGTTCCTCTTTCTCTCATTCAACTTTTGCTTTTTTTGGTTTTGTATCTTTTCTTGCCGGCGATCGATCTTTTTAGCGGACTTGCGGGAAAACCGAGTTTGTCGTTTCGGGACGAATCCATCTCCGATCTTTACAGCGTTCTTTCCTTTTCGCAGGAAGGATATTCTCCTTGGAGGTTTTCTTCTCTGGAAACGATGGGAACGTTTTCGATTCTTTTTTTAATTCCCGTGTTTTTAAAAAGACCGCAGGCCTTTCTGATTCCGTTGATTTTCGGCGTCGGATTGATTTTAGGAACGGGAAGTCTTGCGCAGGAATATTCTTCCGTGCTTTTGTCGACTTGGGTTTCGTTTTCGATTCTGTTCGCAGCTCCGGGAAGAAATTTACACACCGCTTGGGTATATTCTTTGATCGGGGTTTTGGCGACGGGAATTCTTTTTTATGTCATCCAAGTCTTAGTCGGCTTTTATCTGCCGCTTTTCAGCTTTTCCGTTTTCTATTTTTTCATTGAAGCCAGTTTGATTCGTATATTTCTGGGAAGCAGAGTCGATAATTTCGGGCAATTAGAGTAATTCGAATTTGTGGTTAGAATGATGATCTCGTATCGTAACAAACGCGGACAAAAAAAAGAAATCCGAACGGAGTTAGGGGCTCTCGTATGAATCAACTATTGACTCTTCTCCATCCCGAAACCGTCATATTCAATCTTGAATCCGGAACCAAAGAAGAAGTTATTTCCAAACTTCTTCAGAAAGCGGTCGATACGCATCAGATCGATTCCGAAAATAAGGAAGAGATTTTGGAATCCCTTCTCGCACGCGAGAAGTCCATGTCGACCGGGATCGGAAGCGGCGTTGCGATTCCTCATTGTTCGGTCAATCTCGTCGACGAACTCAAGTGTGTGATGGGACTCAATCCGCAGGGAATCGATTTCGATTCCATCGATCATCAACCGGTTCACATCTTCATTCTTCTCATCGTTCCTAAAACCAAGTTTCAAGAACATATCAAAACCCTCGCACAAATCGCAAAGGCGTTAAACGTAAAAGAAGACAGAGAAAAATTGATTCGTTCCGGATCCTTCGAGGAAATCCAAAAAGCTTTTTCTCGGAACGTTTAATCGTGCAGGGGGAAATCTCCAGGTTCTTTCTATTTCTTGTCGCATTAATTTTTTTCTCCGTCCTTTTCGGACATCTGCGTTCCATCAATAAGGAATATCTCTACGCCGATTCCTCCGTTTCCAAGGAAGAATCCTTTCTGGAACGAAAAACCTTTCCGTCTCAGGTTCTTTCCTTTGTGAAAGGAATTCTAACTTTTCAACCCGGCAAGACCGCTTCGGGAGAATCGGTGTGGAAACATATTTCCTCCAGAGTCCTTCCGACCCTGCACCTTGCGGTCTTTTCCGTAGGCTGGGGAAGTTTTTTGGCGATCGCGATCGCGTTGGTCGTTTCCAAAAACGAGGAAAGCGTTTCGAGAAGGGCGTTTCTGTTTCTGAGCAACTTGATCCTGTCCACGCCCGTATTCGTGGTAGCGGTGATTTTGCTTTTGGTCTTTTTCGTTCAGTTGGAATGGTTTCCGCCGGGCGGTTACGAAAACGGAAATACGACGTATGTGATTCTTCCCGGAATCGCTTTGGGTTCGAGGGTTTGGGCGAGAATCTATCAGTTTGCCCTTAGTCTCGCCGAAATCGAATTAAAATCTCCGTATGCCAAGGTTCTTCGCGCGCGAGGATATTCTAAAAATAGAATATTATGGAATCATGTATTGTTGAAGATTCTTCCTTTGCTCGCGGTTTTGATTCTGCTCGATTTCAGTTCGCTTCTTTCCGGAGCGATGATCGTGGAGGAGATTTTCTTTTTCCCCGGAATCGGCAAGTCCATGTATTACGCGATTCAGACGATGGACGCCGAATTGTTGAGCGCGCTTTTGTTTTACAGCGGCCTTACGTTCTATCTGTTCAGCAGAATCTCTTTACGGTTTCAGGAAAATCTTACCGGAAAGGAGGGCCTTTCTTGATGGGCAACGTTTTACGGATTCTTTTTGCGGCGTCGGCGATTGTGGGCGTGCTTTGGAAAAACCCGCCTACGGAAGTTTTTCTGGAAGATAGTTTTTGTTCGGTTACTTGGAATCATCCTTTCGGTTGTGATCGTTTGGGAAGAGACGTTTACGGTCTATTCGCATACGGAACCGTCGCCACGTTATTGTTTTCCCTTCCGTCCCGCGTATTGACGCTGGCCTTTACTTCGCTGGTTTGTCTGTTTCAATATTCTCTTCCGTTTACGGGAAGATTGTTTTTTACTCCGATCTCTTCCGTGTTCGTTTCCGTTCCTTCCTTGCTCATCGCGTTGTTGACCGTGCACGCGCTCGGCAACGGACCGTCCGTTTTGGTCGTAGCGATCCTGTTAGGGGATTGGGCGTTTTCATACGAAACCTTGCAGAGTAAAATTCGAGAGACGGACGGAAGCGGATTCGTTTTGGCCTCGACATATTTCGGCGCGTCGAGGGCCAACGTGTTTCGAAACCATATTTTTCCGGCTTCCTTACCCGTGTTGAAAGTTCTGTTTACGACAGGGTTACCCGGAGTTGTAATGACGCTGGCGCTTTTTAGTTATTTGGGGGTGAGCGCCGGCTCCGATTGGTTCGGACCCGGTTTGGGTGAACAGATTTCCTTTGCGAGAGATTACGCGTATTCGGCTCCGTTGGCATTGGTGATGCCTATTTTGGGGATCGTAGGTTTGGTCACCGCATTGAACGTGGAAAAGAGATGATTCGAGTATTTGCATTTATTCTAATATTATCGATTTTGAGTATGGGAATTTCCGCGCAAGGGATCGACGATTATTATCGTTTTCCCGAAGCCGGTATGAGGGAAAGAATTACGTTCGAAACCGAACGGAAACTCTGCGTTTTCCCGCTCAAAAATCAGAACGCGGACGCGAACATCGACTATCTCAGCAAAGGATACGGCGGTGTTCTGTATTCCGGCTTAAAGAATCTGTTTCAGATTTTCGATCCTGACGTAATTCCGACCAGCGCTCAACACGGATTCGGAAAACCGACCGGAAGAGAGAAGTTGAAGAAGGGAGAATGGGACGGGGATATCCTGGAACAGGTCAAGAACGCCAAGGAAACCTCTCCCGAAAAAGATCCGCGCTTTCTGACGTTAAAAACGGAATACGTTCAAGACGAAGTTCCTCCCGAAGACAGCACGCTCTTTTTATCGGGAAAGAAGCAGGGATGTTTTTACCATCTTGCGGGAACCTACGAGAAGAAGAGCGATTCGCAGATGGAACTCAAACTCATCCTGAGGTCTTCGAAGGACGCTTCCCGAAAAGAATTCAGAGTCAAAACTAGCGTTAGACGCTCTTATCAAGAGTTGGACGGTTTAATCGGCGAGATCAAAAAGGAACTTATCGGAAAGAATACGGTTTCATTCTCCTTTAAATCGGGAACCATGGACGGAGTTTTGGTTTTTTTGGACGGACAATTTCTCGGTAAAACTCCGCTTCAAAAATCGGACCTTCTTCCGGGTAACCACGTCATCAAGTATTACATGGACGGGTTTCAAAGTCGCGAGCAACGAGTTTCCGTTCAGGAGGGAGGAAGTTTCGAAATGATTCTTTCCAAAACTCCGAGAGAAGGTTTGATTTCCGTGACTTCGAATCCGGAAGGAGCAAACGTATATCTCGGCTCCGAGTTTTTAGGAAAAACTCCGTTGCAGAATGTCCGAGTCAAAACGGGATTCAACCGACTTCGTTTGTCCATGGAAGGACATGTCGATTTACTAAAAGGCGTCGAGGTGAAAAAGGACGAAGAGTTAAAACTCGATCTGAATTTGAGACAAGGCGACAGCGTCTCCTATTACAAAAATAAACAAAACGTGTTTTTAGATCATTCATACAACGATTTCTCGATCTATTCCTTATACGGGACGCTTTTGTTTTACGCGGGTTATTATTACTTCAACCTAAAGGCCAACGATCTTTACGATCGCGCGCGTTCTCAAGTCAGTTTGACTTCGTTGTACTTATCGGCAAACGTCGTTTCGCAGGACGCGTTTATCGGAATGTATTTGTATCAGGAAAGGATCATCCGTGAAACGAATCATGACGCGGGTAAATATCAAAAGTTGGCCGGTAACTTCGGAAGACACGAAGGCCTGACGGGCGGAGTGATGGTTTACGGAATGGCAGCGATGTTGATTTTCGCCGCAACGTTTTATTGGCTCGGTTTGGACGAGGAAACCTTGGACGTGGGCGTCGCCCCGAAACGGGTCAACAATCCGTATGCGATCCCGGGACAGATCATCGAGATCGATTCTTACGCGAAGTTCAATTTTCGCTTTTAAAAGAATCAGCCTTTTCCTTCTCGATCCGTTTTGTTTTTATCGAGCAGTTCTTTCACGATCGGAAACAATCGAAAACTTCCCAAAACCAAAATCGGTTCCTGCGTCCGAGTAGCGGAAAGAATTCTTTCTTGAAACTGCGATCGATTCAACGTCTCTTCGGGCAAACAATTCGCCGGAATAGAAAATTCGGCTTCTGCGAGAATCCGAAAGTCCGTAATGTCGGATTGGGCTTTTGCCGTTCGGAGAATTTCCACGATTCCGTTTCCGTCTTTGTCCTTTAAGATTCCCGCGAGCACTTGAAATCGCGATTTCGGATAGGCGGCTTTCAGACTTCGTAATGTTTCGAAAAACGCGTCAGGGTTATGAGCCGGATCAAACACGAGTAGAGGGGAATCTCGAAGAACGGCCAATCTTCCGGGTGGAAACGATATTCGACCTTCGTAATAAGAAAACGGACGTTTTATAAATCTGTTTTCGAGTTTGATCGGAAAGTCCGGGTGAAATTCCAGTTCCGTTTTACGCTTGTTTGCGAGATCGATTTCGTATTTGTTCCCTTCGTCTATTTCCCTAAATAATTCTAAGTTTAGAATATTCTGAAATACTTGATAACTGAAGTTTTTGTTTCGGGAAAGATAGTCCCCTTCGACCGGGGTCTGCGAAAAAATAAAACATTCGATCCCGTTTTGCGAACAGAACTCCCGGATTTTTTCGTCGAGTTCCGGTTCTTTTGGTTCGATCGCAAAAAGAGATTTCGTATCGGAGCCGCAGATCCCGAGCTTCTCCTGTAGGATTTGTAGTTTTGTGTTTCCTAAAATTTCTTTATGATCGAATCCGATGCTTCCCAAAACTACGACATCCGGGTTGCAGAGTTTGGTCGCGTCGAGTCTTCCTCCGAGTCCCGCTTCGTAAATTTGAATTTCGACTGATTCTTTTTCGAAAAAGAAAAAGGAGGCAAGGGTAAAGAGTTCAAAAAAGGAAAAGGTTTTTAGATCGGATTCGGCGCCTTCGGTTTTCCATTCGCTTAACATTTTGTCGAGTTCCCGCTCTTCGACTTCGCGGAAGTTTTCGTTTTGCGATCCGATTCGGATTCTTTCCAAGGGAGAGATAAGATGCGGAGAAGTATAGAGTCCCGTTTTGAATCCGGAAAGCCTGAAAAATTCTCCCAAAAAATGCGTGATCGAACCTTTAGCGTTCGTTCCCACTACGGAAATTCTGCAAAGGGTGGAAGCGTTTCTTCGATCGAAACCGTATTTTGAAAGAACGTTTGCGAAGGGTTCGAGGGAATAACCCGTAAAAACGTTGAAATTTCTCGTCTTTTCCAAGTTGGAAAGTCCTTCGATGAATTCGAAAAAACCGGAATGCGACGTTGAGTTCATCGATTTGCGAGTGCGCGAGACAAACGTTCTCTCGTTTTAATCACATCTTCCGCGTTAGGTGATATTCCCGTAAAAAGTTCGAACTGCTTCATCGCTTGATACAATAACATTTCGGAGCCGGGAATAATCTTAGCTCCGTTTTTTTTTGCGGTCGTTACGAGCGGCGTTTCGAGCGGATTATAGACGATGTCAAAAAGAGTCATGGAAGATGTGAAAAATTCTCCGGGTAAAAAAGGACCGGGCGATTGTCCTTTCATTCCGAGCGGGGTAGTATGAACGACTAACGAGATTTCCTCGCTTCGGTTTAATATCGCGTCGGGCGAGACGTATTCGGTTTTTACGTTTGTGTGTTCCGCGATCAACGCACAGATTTCGTTTCCGGTCGTTTCGTTTCTCGAACAGAGAATCAAGTCGCTGATTTTTCCGGAAGCCGCGAGGCTGTATGCGATTCCGCGCGCGCTTCCGCCGCTTCCAAGTATGACGGTTTTTCCTTTCCGTATGGATTCCGGCGCCCATTCTAAAATGGATCGATACGCGCCTTCTCCGTCCGTATTATACGCGTTAATCGAGTCCGGTCCGATGAGAAGCGTATTCGAGGCTTTCATGATCGCCGAAGCGTCGTCGGCTTTGTCCGCGAGAGCGAAGGCTTTTTCCTTGTGGGGAATGGTAACGGACAGCCCGAGAACTCCGGAATCCCTAAAGTTTCGGATCGTTTGCGAATTCAGTTCGGGCGTTTCAAAAACGAGATAGGAAGCATCGATCCCCCTGTCCCTATAAATTGAATTGTGAATGAGCGGTGAAAGTGAGTGTGAAAGCGGAAATCCGACTATACCAAAAGTCTTAGTGTGCTGATTTGTTTTCTGGTTCAAACTTGGTTTTCTCTTTTTTGGAGTTGCGCTTTTTCCGTTTGAGGTCTCGGAAACTTTTATCTCTTCGATTCGTTTCTTATAAAAGAGAGCGGGTCGGCTCGGAGCTTTAGACTTTTTTGCTCCAAAAGAAGCAAGTTTTAGAACGAGTCGTAAAATGAGTCGACTAAAAGACAATTCCCGAAAATGCTGTATTGGAATGAGCCTACTGAATTTACCTGATTCTTTTTTACACGGATTGAGCGCACAACTCTTTTTGACGCCGCTTGCTTCTTTTTCAGGCTCACCGTGGTGGACCACGATTCTGGATGTTCTTTTTGTCGTTGGAATTTCGGGCGCACTTTCCTGGTATTATTACTACTACAAACGCAAGGATCTGCTCGGCGGTTTTTGGGGAGCGCTCATCGTCGCGTTACTCGGATCTCTGATTATTCTTTCCTTGCTTCAAGACTTCATTCGTTCCATCGTTCTGTGGCTGATTTCCCCGAAATTCGGTATCTACCAAATCTCCAACGTAAACTTGCTCGCGGTTTTATTGGGCGGTCTTCTCGCTCTTTACATCATGAACCGCATCAACCATAACAAGGAAAGAAGGGATTAAATTCGATTACGGTCGTTTATCCCTTCTCTTTGGAAATTAGATCGAGTCGCGTTTAACGCGGAATCATATCAGTCTTTCTTCTTCACCGGAATTTCAAGATATCCCATTCTTGAGACGTTTTCAACGTCCACGATCAATTTTTTATTCAGTAGCTTGTCCGAATCATCATAATAGCCCACGATTCTTCCGTCAAACTCGATGATCACCAAAGGTTTTGTAAGAAACTTGTCCATTGCCGATTCGTATTTTTTATCGATGCAAAGGATGATCGTTCCGTAAAACCCGCTTACGCGCGCTTCAACGTACGTCTTATTTGGATTTAGATCGGAAAGTTCTGGACCTTCGTCCGCGATTTGAAACGTGGAGAGATCGGGATTTGCAAGATACTCCATAAAGAGCACTTGAGTCTTTTCTAAACTTCCTCCGAACCATTTTTCCGGCTTGGCCCATGTTTTCTCTATGAAATCGAACGTAGGGACTTTGAAATGTCTATAACCATTTTTGAATATTCCGGTTTCTGTGACGGTTCCCGAAGAATCATAACGTGTACCTTTTCCGTGAGGACGCCCGTCTTTAAAATCTCCTTCGTATTTGCTTCCGTCCGGATCGGTGAGTTTTCCTTTTCCGTTAGGCAAATCGTCCGCATACAGACCTTCGAATTTTTCTCCGTCCTTACAGGTATAAAAACCCTTGCCGTATCTTTTGTTCTTCTTGAAGGTGCCCTGAAAAACGCATTCCGTATCTTCCGCTTTCCAAGTAAATATTCCCTTTCCTTCATATTCGGAATTTTGAAATTCTCCTTCGTATTTTTTACCGTCCGAATAAGATATAATCCCGGTTCCGTGCGGTTTGGAATCCTTCATATCTCCATCATAGGCTTCCTTGTCCGTGCAGAGGTATTTTCCCTTCCCGTTGATTTTACCGGATAAAAAGGTTCCTGAAAAGTCGCAGGTTTCGTTCAGGTTCGGATAGAATTTTCTCAACGTGCCCGAGCCGTTGAGGCAATCGCCGGTGATACAAACTCCGTTTGCGATCCATTCCCCATCGTATTCGATTTTATCTTCCGGAAGAATTAACTTTCCTTTTCCGTTTTTTTCGCCGTTCTTAAAAACTCCGAAAAATTTTGCGCCGTTTTTAAATTCGATTTCACCAAAGCCTTCAAGCTTCCCGTTTACAAACGAACCTTTGATCTTGTCGCCTTCCTTATCGATTAAGACTCCTTTGCCGTTTTTACAATCCCCCGAAACGCACTTTTCTTCGTTTTGGGAAAACAAGGGAAGGGACGTCATTATAAGGGCGATTAACGTCGTTGCGATTGATTTCGAATACATCGGTTTGTCCTGAATTGCGGTTTTGATTTGAAGCTTGTTTTCGCCTGATCGTTGCCGAGTTTAATTTTTGGTTGAGTCGAGGCGTTTTTCATTTTTCAGACTCAACTCGTACAACTTGATATACTTTAAGAAATTATAATAGAATCCGAAGAGTGCCAGAACGAAACCCTGCTTTCCGTCCAAAAATCCGAACCGGATCACATACATCCAGAACGCCTTGTAAAACCCTTCCATAAAGGCGTGAAACAGGCCGCTCGTTTTCCCCGCGCGGAATTTTTCCTGGGCGCCTAACTCGGAATACGAATTGATATAACGGATATGATCCCCGATATTCCTATACGAATAATGATATACGGGAGAATTCAGTTTTTTGCATATTCCGGAAACTTGAACGGTCTCGTGCACGAGACCGCCTCCGAATTTGCCCTTGGATTTTTGAAACAAGCGGATGCGTCGATTCGGATACCATCCGCCGTGACGAATCCATTTTCCCAAATACCAAGTCAATCGGGGAGTCGAATAACCGTCCCCGCTCGGAAGGCCGTTCGCGAATAAACTAAGAATTTCTTCCTTGAGATCGGGTGAAACTTCCTCGTCCGCGTCGAGCGTTAAAACCCATTCGTTTTTGACCAAGGATAACGCGAAGTTCTTTTGCGATACGTAATCGTCGAATTTCTTTTTGTGGACTTTTGCCTTATACTTTTTGGCGATCTCTACGGTTTTGTCTTTGGAACCGGAATCGACAACGATGATTTCCGAAACGAAATCAAGAGGTTTTAGACAACGTTCTAAATTGTCTTCTTCGTTGAGTGTTATGATACAAACGGAAAGGGGAAGTTGTCGCATTTAATTCTTATGATCGAGTTTCCGTATGCTCTGAAAATCGGGAGTCAGCGGGATTTCCAATCGCGCGATCGTGACGTCTTCGCGAATGATGATTCTAAAATACGAAGGATCGATTCCTTCTCCCTTGAGCATGATTAAGATCAGCGCCAATCCGATTCCGGCGCCTTCGGTATTGTCCGCATTGTCCAAATAAAACTGTGCGATGTCGTTGTAACGCATTCCCTTTTCCAATTTTTCGCGCAGCGATTTTTCTTCCTGCTGCGTGACCGGCGCATTGTTTACGACTTCGATCCGAATTCCGTCGAAGGAATAATGAAAACTGATCAGGCAATAATATCCTTCCTTCTTCGCTTTTTGTCCGTAACGTTCGGACATCGCTTCGCTGAAAATACTCTTATATTCTCGAACTCCTTTTTCGTAATCGGAAGCGTTGTTTAGATCCAGACCTTTTTCTTCGAAAAAAATCCTTTTTTGGTTTGCTTTGCAGGCGTTGATCGCCAACTCTTTTATTATAGTATAAACCGTAGGAACCAGAGTAGGATGAGTCACCTTATCCAGAATCAGTCCGACTGCCTCTTGGATATGCTCTTCGACAGAATGAGTCATCCTGTGGGTTTTCAGAGACAGGATTTTTCCGTTCTCAATTGTTAGCCGGATATTGTCGGATATATCTCGGATTTCCTGCCCCATCATCCATGAACATTCCGGAATCTGTTTTGTTTGTCAAGAGAGTCATTTTTAGAAAGGGAAAAAAGAAGCATCTTTCCGAATTCGATTGTATCAGCGTTCTTTTTAAGCCGATTGTTTTTTTCATCACGTTATTGTTCATAACCGAATCGGCGAGCTCCGAATCGATCACCTTAAACGCGGTGCGTTATCTTCTTCCCGGTAAAAAAGAATATTCCGATCCTTCGGAAATTCGAATCGAAAACGGCAAAGTAACATCGATCAAAAAAATAAATTCTTTCTCCGGAAAAGTTTCGTATGTGTTGCCCGGTTTTTGTGATGCGAACGTCACGTTGTCCACGGATTCGCTCGGCGGTCAAAAAGATCGAGCGGGAGTTTATCTTTCTTTGCAATCGCTGCTGGCGCACGGGTTCACGGGAATTCTTTCCGTGGGAGATCCCGCATGGGTCGCGACCCTTTTGAAGGAGGCGGAAAAATCCGGAAAGAATTCTCCCTGGGTTAAAAAGACGGAAGCGCCTTGGATCGCAGAAAGCTCGGAAACGAAACATTTAGGAAACTTGCCGGGTTACAATGTGATTCGTTCTTCGCAAGACGCGGTCGCGAGAATCAAAAAAAGACCCGCTTCTCCCGTTCATTTGTTTTCGCGTTATCAGGAAGGGGAAACGTTTTCGTTCGACGGTCCGTTTTTATATCAGCTTAAAAAAGCAGCGGACGCGGAGAACATCAAACTAGCGTTATCCGCCTTTGGCGACGAATACAGTATTCTCGAAGGAATCAACGCCGGAATTCCGACCTTGTATCATCCCGTTCCCGATACGATCGCGGGAAGAATTTCTCCGGGTGTTTTCCGCAACATGAACTGGGGACCGATGTTCTCCGTGTATTATTATCAGAAGATCGCGGGAACTCCCGAATGGGGAACCGATCTGAACGCGATGAAGGAATGGAGTTCTTACTTTGCAAAGAACATCGCGCCCGAGCCCGAGTTTGCCGGTAAACTTTCGCACATACAAGAAGAGGATCGGCCGCTTGCGGAAAAGGAATACAATTCCTATCTTGCATTTTTAGTCAGACAAAAAAATCTAAGTCAAGGAATGCTTCTCGCGTCCGGCACGGGTTACCTTCACGTTCATCCCGGAATCGGCGGATGGAAAGAGATGCGGATTCTTGCGGACGTTATCGGCAACGAAGAGACGATCCGTATCGCCACCGAATCCACTTGCGGTTTTATCGAAGCTCCGCACGAAGGAAAAATCCGCGAAGGCAAACCCGCATTCATGAATATTTTTACGGAAGATCCGCTCGTCGATTTAAAGAATTTGAAATCCCTCCGCAGAACAATCGCCGGAGAAATTTCATATCCGCCAGAAAGAAAGGAACCGGCTTCCAGTCAAAAAAAGAGAGGGAAAAATAAATGAAAGAATCCGAAAAAGAACTCTTCGAAAAAATGTTGGACGCTTCCTTCAAAAAGAAAAAGGCGATGGAAGCGGGAACGAAAGTCACCGCGGTCGTGAACTCCGCTAAGAAGGATTTCGTTTTCGTAACCGCCAAGGAAGGAAAACTTCAAGGAATCATTTCTTCCGAAGAATTTGCCGAGTCCGGTCTTCCGAATCCCGGAGAAGAAATCGAAGCTTACTTTTTGAAAGAGGATCACGGCGACATCCACTTCACGACTTGTCTGAGCGGAGATTCGTTGAACAAAGATCTATTAGAAATCGCTAAAAAAGCGGAGATTCCCGTACTTGGACAATTCGTCAGCGAGGGAGAATCCGGCGCGGACGTTAAGATCGGAGAATTTACCGGCTTTTGCCCTTTTTCTCAGATCGATCCCGAGTTTAAAAAAACGGGCTTGGTCGGCAAGAGACTCAAGTTCCTGATTCAAGACATCGGAACCAGAGGCAAACTCATCGTTTCCCAAAAGAAAATTTCGGACCGAGCCAAAGAAGCGAAGCTCGGCGTTCTCAAACAAGAACTCAAAGAAGGAATGTTCGTCACCTGCAAGGTCAAGACGATTCAGAACTTCGGTTTGATCGTCGAGATGGACGGACTGAGTGCGCTGATTCCGATCAGCGAAGCGACCTACAAAAAAAATCCGGAACTCGAAAAGGAATTTCAAGTCGGTCAGACTCTCCGCGCGCGCGTTCTCCGCATCGATTGGGAAAATCAGAAGTTCGCATTAACGGTTAAGGATTTTCTAAAGGACCCTTGGGCGCAGACCGTTCCGTTTAAGGAAGGCGATATCGTAAAAGGAACGATCGATTCTTTAAAACCGTTCGGCCTCTTCGTCAAGTTAGACGATCATTTCAACGGACTCGTTCCGGGAAGAGAAACCGGAATTCCGAACCGCGTTCCTCTCAATCAGAGTTTTAAACCCGGAGACGTAATTGACGTTTTTGTAATGGAAGTGAATCCGGAAAGAAAACAGATTTCCCTTTCGATTCAAAAGGCGAAAGAGATTCAAGAGAGAATGGACTACAGCAGTTATCTGAGTTCTGACACGAGCGGATCGACGAGTTCCTTCGGAGCGATTCTTCAGAAGTCGCTGGAAAAGAATAAGAAAAAATGATCCGATGCCTCTGCATATAGGACTCTACAGACCCGAGATCCCTCCCAACACCGGAAACATCGCGAGACTTTGTGTGGCGCTGGGAGCGGAACTTCATATCGTCGGACAAGCCGCGTTCGACCTTTCGGAAAAAGCCGCGCGCAGAGCGGGGCTCGACTACTGGGATAAGGTGAAACTTTCGCTTCATTCTTCTTTAGAAGAATTTAAAGCGGTTCTTCCGTACAATGCGGATCTGTATCTGATTTCGATTCACGGTAGACGTTCTTACACGGACGTTCGTTACAAGGACGGAGACGCTTTTTTGTTCGGAAACGAAACGTCGGGTGTTCCCGCAGAAATGAAAAATTCTTGGAATGCGGAGAAGATCTTAAAAATTCCGATGGAAGATTCTTCCCGTTGTTTGAATCTGAGCAATTCAGTCGCGGTGATTTCGTACGAAGCGATGCGCCAAATCCGCTCCTGGTAAAAACGGATTTACACGTTCAGAATTCCACACTCCAATGGATAAAGTATGAGCTTCCATCTTTCTCGAGAAGAAATCGAAAAGCAGATTCAGTCGATGCTTTCTCAGGGGTTGACCGGCTCCGTGAACGATTTTTTCGCGTGGATTCGGATGGAAACTCTCCGCAAATTCAAGGACGAACCCGATATCGAAAATTCGGTCGTCTCCGAAATCCTAGAAGGTTTCGTAGATTCGGGAACCGTGAAACGCAGCAAGTTCAACGCGAAGGAATTTCACATTCATCCCGATCAAATCCAGGGAAAAAAATTCCCGTCTAAGGACAGTTATGTTCTACTCGGCAAGATCGCGTTTCAGCCGATGCAATACGTCCGAAGTCGTCTCGAATTCTTTTTAAAAACTCAGGGAACTCCCGAGGACATCGTCATCGATCTTTGCATCGGCGCGTTGGAAGCGGTGGAAAACGCGGTAAAATACGGGGACGGAACCGAGGTCGAAGTGGAATATTCCATCGACCGGGATAAAACGCTCTTCATCAAAATCATAAATAACCTCAAAGAATTGAATCTGGAACAGGACATCGAACGGGGAAAATTCTCCTCCACCGCGACTCTCATGCGCGGCATGATGGTGATGCAGAAACTCTTCGACGAACTCGATCTGGAAATTCTCGAAGATAGAAAACAGGCTCAGTTCAACGCCAAGAAAAAACTTTCGTAGTTATGGCAGCCGTATTTAAAATCCATTCCGCATATCAACCCGCCGGAGATCAGGTTAAGGCGATCGAAAACATCGCCTCTTCCTTTAAAAAAGGAGAAGAAAAAGTCACCCTCGTGGGCGTGACCGGTTCCGGTAAAACGTTTACGATGGCTCAGGTGATTCAGAATCTAGGATTGCCTACGCTCGTCTTGTCGCATAACAAAACTTTGGCGGCGCAGCTCTTCCGTGAATTCAAGGAATTCTTTCCCGAAAACGCGGTGGAATACTTCGTTTCGTATTACGATTATTATCAACCGGAAGCGTATGTCCCTTCTTCCGATACGTTTATCGAAAAGGACAGCTCGATCAACGAAGAGATCGATAAACTCAGGTTGCGCGCGACTTCTTCCCTTTTGGAACGGGAGGACGTGGTCATCGTTAGTTCTGTTTCCTGCATCTACGGTTTGGGTTCGCCGGAAGAATATACGAATTCGGTTGTCGCATTAAAAGTGGGCGATACGATAGAGCGCGACGCGGTGATCCGCAAACTTCTTCATATTCAATACAATCGCAACGACATCGATTTTTCGAGGGGAAACTTCCGCGTAAGAGGGGATTCGATCGAAATTTATCCTGCATACCATACCGACGGAATTCGGATCGAATTTTTCGGGGACGAGATCGACTCGATCAGCAGAATCAATCCGGTAACGGCGCAAACGCTTCTTAAATTAGAAAAAGCGTATATATATCCCGCAAAACACTTCATCACTTCCGGTCCCAAGGTCAAAGAAGCCGTGGAAAACATCCGTTCCGAAATGGAAATGCAGGCGGATTTTTTTAGAAAGAACAACAAACTTCTCGAAGCGGAACGCATCACTTCCCGTACGAATTACGATATGGAAATGCTTCAGGAAATGGGATACTGCAACGGAATCGAAAACTATTCCAGACATTTAACGGGAAGAAAAGCGGGAGAACGTCCCGCTTGCCTCATCGACTATTTTCAGGGAGAATTCCTTTTGATCGTGGACGAGTCGCACGTTACGATTCCTCAGATAGGAGGAATGTTTGCGGGGGATAAGGCCCGCAAACAGACGTTAGTCGACTTCGGTTTTCGTCTTCCGAGCGCGCTCGACAACCGTCCTTTGAACTTCAACGAATTCGAATCATTGACTCCGAAAACGTTGTATGTTTCCGCGACTCCGGCAGAATACGAATTGGAAAAAAGTACCAAAGTTGTGGAGCAGATCATTCGTCCCACCGGACTTTTGGATCCGATCGTGGAAGTGCGTCCCACTAAAAATCAGATCGAAGATCTTCTCGTCGAAATCCGTAAACGGATCGAAGCGGGAGAACGCGTTTTGGTGACGACTCTCACGAAAAAAATGTCGGAAGATTTGACGGATTATTACGAGGAGATCGGTTTGAAGGTCGCTTATCTCCACTCCGAAGTGGAAACCTTGGATCGTGTCGCGATCATCCGCGATTTGCGGAAGGGGATTCACGACGTTCTGATCGGGATCAATCTTTTACGGGAAGGTTTGGATATTCCCGAGGTTTCTTTGGTCGCGATTTTGGACGCGGACAAGGAAGGTTTTTTAAGAAATTATAAATCTCTCATACAGACCATCGGCCGTGCGGCGAGAAACGTGAACGGAACCGCGATTCTTTACGCGGATAAGATGACAGACTCGATGGCTAAGGCGATCGACGAAACGAAACGGCGGAGACATATTCAGGAAGAACACAACCTGAAGTTCGGAATCACTCCGCTCACCATCAAAAAAGAAGTCAGCGACATCATAGAAAGGGAAGAAAAAGAACAAACCTCCGAAGACCTGATTCTCGAAGACGTGGACAAGAAATTCAATTCCAAGAAATTCCCGAACAAGGAAGAATTGAAGGATAAACTCCGCGAAGAGATGATGAAGGCCGCCAAGGATCTGGACTTTGAAAGAGCCGCGATCTTACGGGATAAGATGTTGTCGATTCAGACGGGCGATTCTTCCGCAGAAAACTAACACAAAGGAATTTATCTTGATTACGATACTGATTTGTCTTGTCACTTTCGGTTTGAGCGTTTGGTGTTTTGCCTCCGAGGAAAAACTCGGAAAATTCATTCTAACACCGTATCGATTGGAGAGGGATAAGAATTATTACACGCTTCTTACTTCCGGTTTTATTCACGCCGATTGGATGCATTTGATCTTCAACATGGTTTCGTTTTATTCTTTCGGGAAGAATCTGGAGCTGACCGTGGGGCCGATCAAGTTTTTGATTTTTTATTTAGGAACGATTCTGATTACGAGCGTCATTTCCTGGAAAAAGAATTCGGATAACCCGCTTTATGCGACCCTCGGAGCGTCGGGCGGCGTTTGCGGAGTTTTGTTCGCTACGATTCTGTTTTATCCGGGTTTGTCGCTTTATATGATGTTTATTCCGATCCCGATTCCCGGCGCGATCTACGCCGTTCTTTATCTCGTATATACGTATTTTTCTTCGCGAAACGCGGCGTCGGATGGAATCAATCACGACGCGCATCTTTGGGGTGCGTTATGCGGAATTGCATTTGCCCTTTTACTGGAACCCGAAATCATCGGCAGGGTTTTGAGAAATATGACGGGCGGCGGAGAAGGTTAAGAGCCGATCAACCCGCCTTATCGATCTTCGTTTTAATGAATTTACGATAGTTCTCGCTTCCGAAACTTACGTCGAGACGGATGATTTCCGGAGCGAGGTATGGGTGATGTTTCATGATGAATTCTTCGATTTTAGGATATTGATCCGATCTCGCCTTAATCATGATCTTGTTTTCCGTATCCATCGCGATCTTTCCGTCCCACTGATACATCAACGTAACTTCGGGAAAAATCGTTCCCGATATGATGATCCCTTCCTGAAGCATTTCTGAAATCTGAATCTCCGCGAGATCCCGATCGCTTAGCGTTGTAAATACGACGATTTCTTTTGAGTCGGCCATGTTTTCTCCAGGTAGGAAATCATCGGCGATTTGTCGGAAATGGCAAGAAATTTTTAACCGTTAAACTGAAATGATAATTATAAGAATCTCTTCGGAATTAAAATTGGAACGGTATAAAAAACGTCGTTTTTTTAGGGTTTTAAGAGGGTGAAAGGTATATTAGGATTTTTGATTGGACCTCACTGACTTTGAGGGCCGGGAGTCGTCGGAGTTGTGCTTGTTTCTCCCGAAAGAATTCTACTCGGAAGTTTGCAGAATTGATTGCATCGGTCCATACATTGTCTTTGTTTCGCGCTTCTGTAACCGATGATCGGCAAGAAAATGGACGTGAACGGATACCATTCCTCCATACAATTCCCCTGGCACTTTGCAAGAAGTTGCGTGCAGGCGTGTTCGTAGGAAAAACCGGAATCTCGGCCGTGAATCAATGAGAGGCCGTCCGGAGAAAGAGGCGTCAGCTTTCCTTCCCTTATCAGCTTCGCTCGTTCCGCCTGCGTAAGGTTTGCGTCCTCCGCCGTCGGAAACGCATCGGGAGAAGGGGATTTTTTGACATTCTTCTCGTTTGCGTCCCAATCCACTCGAACGAGACAACCCAGGTTCGGAACAGCGACGCATAAAAAGAAAATCAATAAAGAATGAAGAACGAATGTACGGTTCATCGAAAAGGCCTTTCTGAAGTTTCGCAGAAGATCCGAAAAAAAGCGATTCAAATCTCGTATTCTGAACTCGGCAAGCTGCTTCCTATGGGGCGCAACTTCGATCGCTCAATAAATTTCAAAATGAGGAAATCGAAAAGAAAAAGAATCGATTTGGTTGTTTTATTAGAAAGAGTGAGTGTTGTATGAGAATTTGGCTTTTTTTGATTTGGATCGGATTTGTTCTTTCCTGCGCCTCCACCCAGCCCGAGGGAGAAGTCGCTTTGCGGAGCGCGGCCCGTTCGTTCGCTCCGAAACAATTGAATCGAACTCCTTTCGAAGGATTTCCGATCGGCCTTCCCGAAGAAGCCGGTTTGGATTCAGCCCCGCTACTTCGCTTATCAAAATCGATACGCGACGAAGGAATCGAAGTCCGCTCTCTTCTGGTCTTTAAAGACGGCAAACTCGTGATGGAACGTTACGCGGGAGGTGTGACACGCGACCACAATCACAGCGTTTATTCCGTGACGAAAACTGTCACTTCCACCTTACTCGGAATTCTCAACTTGGAAGGCGTTCTGAAAAACGTGGACGAACCAGTGATGAATTCTTTGCGTTCTCTCGGCAATCTTCCCTTTCCTCTTTTGGATGGAAAAGAATCCTTAAAACTCAGAGACGTTCTTCACATGGCTTCCGGAATGCGTTGGTCCGAGTTTCCCGAACGGGAAGACATTCGCACCGCGGAAGATCCTCTCGTCATCGCATTGCTTCCCGAAGTGAAGGATAAACCCGGTACGAAGTTCGATTACAGCAACGGAGATTCTCAACTTGCCGCCGCGGTTTTGGAAAACAAAGCGGGTATGACCTTGCTCCAGTTTGCGGAAAAGACTTTGTTCGCTTGGCTCGATTTCAAAGGATATGAATGGTATACTTCTCCGTCGGGAAGACAAACCGCGGGTTTCGGTTTAAGACTCAAGCCGATCGACATGTTGAAGTTAGGCGTTCTGTATTTGGATAACGGAATTTACCGAGGTAAAAAAATCCTCAAGTCCGACTGGATCAAACAGGCGATTCGACCGGGGGCGTCGCAGAATTACGGTTATCAATTGTGGATGCACCAGTTCGAAGGCAAAAAAACGTTTATGGCGAACGGAAAGGGAAGTCAGTTCGTGTATGTGATTCCTCACCGAAGAATGGTGATCGTGGCCACTTCGGCGATTTGGGACAAACCGATTTCGTTTCTTCTGGATAAGATTCTTGCGGGCGTAAAGGAATCTTTGGATTCGAAAGATAAGAAAAAAAATCCGGAAAAGGAAGAAGCATTCTTAAGGGAAATTCACGAGGCTTCGATTACGATCGGAAATTCGGCGTTATGGAAGGACTTGGACGAACCGCATCTGATTCATCATAAACATTAAAATAGTGATATATTCTAAAGTTCAAATGGAGTAAACGGAAAATCCTGCGGCGTCAATCGAGTGCGGGGATTTTTCCGCTTCGTGTTCGAGCGAGGATTTTCGGTCGCGGGGATGTCTGTGTAAATAACGGATCAAGATTTCGATTTCAAACCCGCAATCAAGGTTTTCAAAAGAGCGTCTAACGCCTGTCTGCGATCCTCTTCGATCGATTCCAAAACCAAACGAGGATGGTGAAAAGACGCGGTTCCTTCGAAGAGAATTCTCGCTCCTTCTTTCGCGTTCGAACAATGAAACGTTCCGTTTGAAATTCCCGTTTGTACTAAGTCTTCAAGCAGCTTTGCCATGTGGTCGAGGTGGGAAACCACAAAAGGTCTCGTTTTTTCGGCGGAGAGGTTGAACGCGCCGAAAAGGCGCGGATCGGAAAGAACCTTTTCACGTTTCATCGTGTGTAAGGTTGTGAACCATTCGGTGAGGATCGTTTCGACCGGAGAATTCTGTTTCGAAATTCTTTCCAATTCCCGATCGATTCTATCCAACCACCGTTTGGAAACCTCGTCCAGAAGAGACTGTTTGTCCGAAAAAAATTTATAGAGAGCCGCGTGACTGACATTGAGCTCTCTTGCAATGTCGGTCAGCTTGAGACGTTCGACTCCGTTGCGTCGGATTTCTTCCTCCGTCGAATCGAGCGCCTTGTTATAAAGTTCGTCCGGCGTTAAGCCTGTTCTGGGCATACATCATTTGGCTACGGTCTGCATCTGAAGCGCGGGATATCTTTCTCCTTGGAAGGAACCGTCCGGAAACGCTTCCGAGATTCGATTCAATTCTTCGCGATTGAGAGATACGTTCAGCGCTCCTAAGTTTTCTTTCAGACTTCCCGTCTTTGTGGAACCGATCAAAGGAACGATATCGTTTCCTTGATGAAGCACCCAAGCGATCGCGAGTTGTGCGGGACTACAGCCTTTTTCCTTTGCGAGTTCTTGAAGCAGATTGACCCGCTCCAGATTGGATTCAAGGTTTTTTCCCATAAAGCGAGGGGAATGATTTCTAAAATCTCCGTTTTCCAGTTGGCCCGAAATTTTTCCGGTAAGAAGCCCTCTGGACAGAACTCCGTACGCGACGATGCCGATTCCGAGTTCTCTTGCTGTGGAAAGAATTTCCTTTTCGATCAACCTCGTAGCCAACGAGTATTCGATCTCCAACGCGGTCACGGGATGAATTTTATGCGCACGTCGTATATTTTCGGGAGAAGCCTCCGATAATCCGAGATAACGCACTTTTCCTTCCTCGATCAGCTCTTTGATCGCGCCCACCGTTTCTTCGATCGGTATGGTCGGATCCACGCGGGACGGTTGATAGATGTCGATCGCTTCCGCTCCAAGTCGGGTTAGAGAGTACGCGGCGAAATTTTTGACCGCGGCGGGTCTTGCGTCGTAACCCGTAAACCCTCCTTGCGGAGTTCTCATCGCCCCGAACTTTACGCTGATCAGCGGTCGGTTCGAGACCGACTTCAATGCCTCCGCAATCAACAACTCGTTGTGCCCGATCCCGTAAAAATCCCCCGTGTTCAGAAGACTGATCCCCGCATCCAGAGCGGCGTGAATCGTGCGAATGCTTTCGCCCCGGTCTCGAGTCTCCTTTGTGCCGTAAAAGTCCGACATTCCCATACAACCGAGACCGATTTCGGAAACGAGCGGTCCTTGTGCTCCTAACTTTCTTTGCTTCATCATTTGAATTTCTCCTGGAATACCTTTAGTTACAAATAACAAAATATGTAATTTGTAACTAAAGGTCAAGAATTTACTGTGGTTCCAGGAATGTGGGAACTCTTACAACCGGATCGTTCGATGGGACTTTCGTCCCTGGATTCTGTCTCATTAAAGAAGAAACGTAGGTTTTGATTCAATTTAGGAATAGGGGAGAATTCTCCCGTGGGTCGAATTTTTTTTGTGAAATGGGGGAGTTCCCACAAAAACGAAGGAACTTCTGTAAATTTTGTTCTCAGTTCTGAACGTCTGAGTAGGAGATCCTACATCGTCTCCGTTTTCAAAAATAGGAAGGAGTTCCTACATATTTCCGAACAATCGGAAAAACGCAGGAGTTCCCACACCATCTCCGAATGCTCGGACGAATCCGCGTCCGTCGGTTCGTTAATTTCTCGGTCGCGCTTCTAAGACTCGGATCGCGGCGGCCTTCCGACGATTCTGAGCGGTCTCCCGACTTGACTTCACCTTCTCAACCAAATGAGAAGTCGCCGTCGTAGGATGGCCGGAAGTAAACGGAGGGGCCGGATTGTATTCGATCATCAATTGAATTTCTTCCGCAAGATCGGTTCCGAAAAATTCGGCGGTTAGGAAAAGCGCAAAGTCGATTCCTGCGGTAACGCCGCCGCCGGTGATTCTGTTTCGATCCTTTACGAAACGTTCTCCCGAGATCTGGACCGGAAATAATTTTAAAACATCCAAAGAAAGCCAGTGTGTGGTCGCTTTGTAACCGTCGAGAAGACCCGCCGCCGCGAGAACCAAGGAACCCGTGCAGACGGAAGTGATGAACTTGGACTTCTCCGCTTTCTCTTTTAAAAAATCAAGAACCTCGAATTCTTCCATTAAGATCGTCGTGCCGGAGCCGCCCGGAACGAGAAGAATGTCCAGATCGGGACAATCCGAAAAATCATAATCGGGGATGAACTTCATTCCCGATTCCGTAGTGATCGCCCCTTTCGTTTGCGCAAAAAGAAAAACCTTAGCGTTCGGGATTCTCGAAAACACTTCGTAAGGTCCGGTGAAGTCGAGTTGTGTGACGCCGGAAAAGATAAAGATTCCGATAGAGAAGTTCGCGGGCATACCCAGAGCATGAATCTTGGAACGCGACTTACAAGTCATTTTTGAATTTGAAAATACGATCGAAACCTTGATGCAAAAACTTCGGGGTCGATAAAAGTAAGTCCGTGCGTTATCATAAATATCTGTTCTTGGACGTGGGTGACACGATTCTTCATCTGAAAAAATCGGCGGGTGAGACTTATCTTGAAGTCCTTTTGGAAGCCGGTTTAAAAAAAGAAAAGAATGCGGGAGAAGTCTATCGGAAGGCTTTTTCCGAATCTTGGCATAGGATGAATGAGAATGCACCGCCTGAACATCGCGACAAATACCAACATCATCCGGGAGGGACGCCGGGTTGGTGGAAGGAACTGCTCGAGGATTTTTTGGAAAGAATTCCGGATCGTGTATCGATTGAAAAAGCCTTTCCGATCATCTATCATAGATTTGCGGACCCGGAGCTTTGGACCGTCGATCCTGGATTTTGGGATCTCAAGGATCATTGTAAAAATGAGAATTGGGGACTCGGCGTGATTTCGAATTGGGATCACAGACTCAAAGCGCTTCTGGAAGCGAAAGGAATATTAGAATATTTGAATCCGGTAATCGTAAGCGCCGAGTTCGGTTACGAAAAGCCGTCTCCGAAGATTTTTGAGGAAGCGATGCGTCTTGTGGAACTTCCGGGAGAATCCCTCGTATATTGCGGAGATAAATACGATCTCGACGTCGCCGTTCCGAAATCGCTCGGTTGGAGGTCGTATTTGAAAAAGAAAGACGGAGATATTCAAACGCTTTCCGAATTGATAGAACATTTATAAAAGTCGGAAAAATTTCAAAAAAATCTTAAATATTATGGATTTATCATATTATATCGAACTGACCGGAGTCGGTTTTTTTGCGATTTCGGGCGCGTTGGCCGCGGCCGAAAAGAAGGGACATCATCACGATATTTTCAGCGCGTTTTTTACGGGCTTTATCACCGCGATCGGAGGAGGAACTCTGAGAGACATCACCCTCGGCAATTATCCGGTCGCTTGGGTTCGGGATGAAAACGTACTCTGGGCGATCTTTATCGGCTTTATCGTCACTCTTTTGTTCGCTCGCTATTGGGGAAGATTTCGGAGGGAGATGTTTCTCTTCGATTCCATCGGAATCGGCATTTATACGGTGATCGGAACGAAGATCTCACTTGCAACCGGAGTCAATCCGTTCGGATCGGTCATTCTCGGAATGATCTCAGCGATTTTCGGAGGAGTGATTCGAGACACTTTGATCAACGAAGTCCCCTTGATCTTTCGAAAGGAAATTTACGCGACCGCTTGTCTTGCGGGCGCTACGCTCTATATTCTATTAGGATATTTGAATGTGAATTCCGACTGGAACATGGGACTTTCCGTTCTTTTAGTCGTGACGATCCGAATCGTGGCGGTACGTTTTAATTTATCCCTTCCATTGTTCCGTCTTCCGTATTAGGCGGATTATCGGAAAAAAAACAGCGGCCTCGGGGCGGACATCGCGGCTTCTTTTTGAAACGGAAATCCGATTTACTGCAATATGAATTCTTTGGATATACCCGTGACTTTTTTATAGGTCCAAAAGAATACCCAGAATTGTTTTGCAAGACCGTTGTAGACGATTCTGTATGTTCCCGGACTTTGATTCCGAATCAGCCAAGTGATCGTAACTTCCGAAGTAGGCGAAAGATCTCCTCCCGTTCTTACCCAATCGAACGCCGTATAAGGGTTGTTATCCGTAGCGATCGTAGTCCATTGGGTTCCGTGAACGATCGGATTTTCCAGAGCGTCGAGATTCGGATCTAAGTCGTTCGGTCTTAGAAACGGTTTCGTGATGTCCGCGGGATTCGGCTGATTCGGACTTGAATCTCCCATCGGACCTTGGGGGAACGCCGCGACAAAATTGTTTCCCATCGAAGTTTCCACAAGATAAGAAGCGTATCCTTTTTTACGCTTTGATACATGTGAAGCATGTCGTTCGTAACGATTGCGACCGTGTTTCCTCCCGGGCGTTCGATGACAAAGGCTCTTGAAAACAGACGCATCGCCAGACCGGACATTTGATCTCCGGGACTATTGTAGCCGGTGCTTGATTGAACAAACGGACCGGTAATGTCCGCCTTTCCCGCTCCGATTAGAAATACGTCAGGCGCAGTCGACGTAAGAAGTGTCTGTCCGTTGTTAGGCTTGTGACCGTTTAGATTTGTGGAAGCGATTTCTTCGTTTAGCAACGATAAGATTGCGTCGTTGTCGTTTTTCTTTTCGGAACATTCCGCAAATGCAGAGCAGATTAGTAGTATAAATGCGATTTTCCAATTCTCTTTTTTCATTTTTATTTCCTCCGAACTCTTGGAGGCGTATCCGAAATTCAAAGAAGGTCAAACAAAAATTATAATTAGGCGTAAAATTCAAGCGTTCGATAAAAAAGAAAACGACGATGTGTTTTCTTTCGAACGACTTTTTCGGTTTAAGAATTTATAATATACTCGGAATGTAAGCGGGCGATAATCCGAAGTCGGAATAATTTTTCATTCGTAAAGATTAGGATTCGATCGGATATTGTGCGTTCTTAAAAACGGGTAGGTGATAACTAATAGCACGATTTAAAATAGCTTAAGTCATGTTTATCTAAATTCTTAAGAGAGACTTTTTATGATAAAAAGAGCGGTTTGTCCAATTTTCTGGAAATCCGAAAGGCGGAATTCATTAAACCGACATGACTGTACGTTTGCGGAAAATTTCCCCATTGCGACCCGTCTACGGGATCGATATCTTCCGAGAATAGTCCTAAGTGATTCGAAAAATTAGTCAACGTGTCGAAGACTTCTATCGCATCGCGAACTCGACCGACGCACGTTAAAGCATCTACGTACCAGAATGCACAGACAAGAAACGTGGTTTTCGGAACGCCGAAATCATCCGAATGTTTATATCTGTAGAATAGACCTTCCGGAGTTCTCAATTCGGATTCTAAGACCTTTAAATGTTGGGCGGCCTTGGATGAATTTCTATCCAGATAACCCATGCTGATCAGTTGTAATAGACTCGCGTCTAAGTTCGAGACACCTTCCGCCTGAGTATAGACTCCTCTTGTTGAATCGTAACAGGTTTCGATTCGCTCCGCGGCTTGTTGTTTCAATTCGGCGGCAATACTCCAAATTTTTCGATCGCCGATTTTTCTCCCGATCTTCTCCGCAGCGGTACAACCCGCCCAGTGAAATAAGAACGTATAACAGTGTTTTTGGGAAAGATTTCTGAATTCCCAAAGACCTGCGTCCGGTTGGTCCATTGTGTTTTTAATATGCTCTAATAGTTCCTTTACGATAATCGCGGAGGAAGGAATTTTTTTGTGAGAAAATCGATAATCTAAATATAAAGGCGCGATGGATAAAAGCATCTGACCGTATACATCGTTTTGAATGTGCGTATAAGCTTGGTTTCCGACACGCACGGGTTTGTTATCGAGGTATCCTGCCAGCTCAATTATTTTCTCTTCGATCCTTTCTTCGCCGGTAATCGAAAACAAAGGTTGAATTCTTTCCTTATTTCGGGAAGCGATGTTCTCCAAAAAATAAGAGTATTTCTCCATCTCCTCGAAATGGCCAACATTACTGAAAGCGTTTAACGTATAAAAAGCGTCTCTAATCCAACAATACCTATAGTCCCAGTTTCTTTCGCTTCCCGGCGATTCAGGAAGACTCGTCGTGGATGCTGCGATGATCGCACCTGTATCCTGATATTGATGAAGTTTCAATGCCAACGCGGAACGGATTACGGAACTTTGTCTAAATTCGCCGATGGAACAGTGTTTTACCCAGCTTTGCCAATATTCCTTCGATCGCGCAAGAAGTGTTTCGGAAGTTTTTTCCAAAGAACTTTCAAGCGGTTCACCGTAAGTTAAGACAAGATACTTCGTTTCGTTCAGTAAGAATTCCGACCGGTTCAGGATATATTGAATCGGAATATTGGAAGTGAGGCGAACATCCGAATCCAAACCGCTATATCGAATGTGATTACTCCCTATCTGCATTACCGGATCAATTCGTCCGTAGTCTCCTTTGGGGTCGCATATTATCCTGATTTTCGGAGATCCGCGTAACGGTTTAATTTTGCGGACTAACATTAAGGGTTTATAATATCTTTCGTGTTCGAAAAATCTGGGTGCAAAATCGACGACTTCAAATTCTCCGTCTTCCGTTTTTACGTTCGATTTTAGAATATTCGTATTTTCTAAATAGCTTTGATTATAATGCGCCCGTTCATCTTTAGGTAGAATCCTGAATTCCCCTCCTTTTTTTTTATCCAATAAAGAGCCGAATATAAATGAAGAATCGAATTTCGGCCAACAAAGCCATTCGACATTGGTATCCTCCGATATCTGTGCAATGAAGGAACAGTTACCAATTAAACCCATTTTATAAAAGTGTTTGTTCAAACTTTTTTCCTTAGATCTGAAAGATCCTTTAGAAAACGGCTCACGTCGGGCTGTCTGCGTAAATAATAGTTCGCGGCCGTCGTTCCTAATCCGACTTTGATCGTATTGGAACCATCGGGTAATTCCCGAAACATATCTTCGTCCGTCCAATCGTCGCCGATCGCAACGATAAAGTCCCAATCCGATTCGGACGTGACCTTTTTGACTGCAAGACCTTTATTGACGCCTGCACATTTTACTTCGACAACCTTGTTTCCTGGTAGAACCTGAACGTCTATGTTGGATGTGTAATTTACTAAGTCGTTCAACAATTCCCTTGCTCTTAAGTTTCCTGCATCCGAATCGGAAGCTCGATAATGCCATACGAGAGAATATTCTTTTTCCTCCACAAAGGAACCTGGCAGCCGGTCTGCGTACTGTTCCAAAATCGGAAACAATTCCGATTTCCAAGAACCGGAAATTTCCCGAAAGAGTTCCCAGTTTTTCCCTTCACGAAACCATACGCCGTGTTCAGCTATGTATCCCAAATTTAGATCCCCGAAGACGGAATCGAGCCAGTCCTTGCTTCTTCCGCTCACTATATAAATTTTGTTATTTTCTTCAGAAGAGATTGTATTCAATAAGTTTAATACTTCAGGATCGGGCAGAGCCGATTTCGGCTCATTATTAAACGGAACTAAAGTTCCGTCATAATCAAGGAATAGTATTCTTTTTTTCGAATTTTGATAATCGTTCAGAATTTGCGCGCGAATCGTTCCCTCCAACACCTTTGCGGAAAGATCCTTTTCCTTTTTATGAGTCTCTTCAAGACGTTCTAAAAAATCCGCAGCCCACTTAGTCACGTCGTAACGAGCGATTCTTTTGATCATATGTTTGAGACATTCTTGTTTTTTGGCCGAACTGAGTAAAAAGGCCTGATGTATCGCGTTCGCTACGTCGTCCGGATTATTAGGGTTAATTAAAATAGCTTCGCCTAATTCTTTAGCCGCACCCGCCATTTCTGAAAGAATTAAAACGCCTTCGTTATCGACTTGACTTGCAAGATATTCTTTGGCTACCAAATTCATACCGTCGCGGAGAGGGGTCACCAAGCCGACGTCGCTTGCGCCGTATAAGGCGACAAGATCTTCGAAAGAAAAGGATTTATAAAGATATACGATTGGATTCCAATCTAAAGTTCCGAAAAGTCCATTGATACGTCCGATCATTCCTTCGATCTGATCACGCATTTCCGAATATTTTTCCACGTTTTCCCTGGAAGGAACGACGATCATAAGAAGAATGACTTTTTCAGACCATTCCGGATATTTATTCAAAAACCATTGAAATGCTTCGAGTCGTTTATGAACTCCTTTGGAATAATCAAGCCGATCCACCGATAATACGATTTTTTTTCCCGAAAAACCGAGCTTGAATTCGTTTCTCTTTATAGCGCATTCTTCCGTTAGAGAATAGTTTCTAAATTTAGAATAATGAATTCCCATCGGAAACGTTTCGACTTTTACCAATCGATCGTTGTAGTGCAGTAACCCCAGGCTATTATCAAAGCCTAAGATTCGGAGAACACATCGTAAAAAATACTGAGTATAATCGTGTGTGTGAAATCCGACCAGATCCGATCCGAGAATTCCTTCGAGCAATTCTTTTCGCCAGTTCATCGGCAATAGTCTATAAACTTCGAAGTGAGGAAACGGAATGTGTAGAAAAAAGCCGACTTTAGAATCTGGAAACTTTTTCTTAATCGACGCAGGTAAAAGGAACAGATGATAATCGTGGATCCATATAGTATCACCCGGCCGGTAAATTTCGCCGATGGCGTTCGAAAATTTTTCGTTAACGTCTTTGTATGTTTTCCAGTGCTCCTCTTCGTAAATCGCGTAGGATGGAAAATAATGAAATAGCGGCCTACCCAAAGATATTCCGAAAAATCCGAATTCTCGCTTCCGACCGATTCCAAAAACGAACTGAGTCCGGTAGCCAACCCGCCTACACTTCTTTCGATATGAGGAACTCCCTCTTCGAAAGAAAAATTCAAAGGCAGACGATTGGAAACTATGATCAGTCGATTTGCCGCATTATCCATATCAAATTTTTGTAACGTTTCTATCGAAAAATAAAAATGGAATTCGTATCCACTTTAATATCGAAAGTTCAAGACTCAATGAATCTCCAACACTTTTATAGTTTCAATATTCAACCTTGATTTCAGATACAATTCGAGTCTTTTCTTATCGGTTTTATTTGTTGCGGGTTTCCATTCCACAAGGATCGTATTCTCCTTCGTTGAACTTAAGTCTTGAACGTTTTGAACAAGTAAGTCTCCGAACGAAAAAGACCTTACATTTGGAAAAAGGATATTTATTTCCTTGGTGATTTTGGGAATCAAATTGTTCGGGTTGTTCATGGATCGGATTTCGTTCTCTAAAAAAATGATTTTCTCGTCTTTCGTCTTAAAGCGGGAGTTGATTCCGAGTCCAAGATCCTTCGAAAAAGTCTCCTGCTTTTCTTCCGAAGAAAACGGTTGAATAATTTTTAATTCTGTTTCTTCCAATCCGAATTGAGGTAAACTCGATTCGAGATGTGAAATCACGGATTCGGAAAGAGGTTCGCCGATAATGGAAATCTCGATTTGTTTTGAACCTCCGCTTGAACGGAAATTTACGCTCAAGATCCTGCTTTTTTCCGATTTAAAATTACTATCGATAAATATTCGCGCGTTCTTTTTAAATGTGGATTCTTTGATTAAGTCGTAGGCCAAAATCAAGCTTGGAAGCAGAAGTATTAAAGAAATTGCATAGACATATCTCGCGATCCTCTTTTCCGTTTCCTTGTCCGGATACGTAATTTTCTTAAATTTTAAATAACGAACGGCGATTAACGTGCTGATTCCAATAAAAACACAGTTAATCAAGTAAAGATAAATCGCTCCTAAGAAATATTTGAGATTTAGATTGGCAAGGCCGTATCCCGCAGTGCAGAGAGGGGGCATCAAAGCCGTTGCGATTGCAACTCCGGGGATCGCGTTTGAAGTTTTATCTTTCCGTGAGGCGGCGATAATTCCGGCCAATCCGCCGAGCGAGGCGATCAAGACGTCGTAAATCGTAGGATACGTTCTCGCTAAAAGTTCCGATTGAGCATCGGACAGCGGCGAAAGCCAAAAATAAATCGCGGAAGCTCCCAAACTCAAAACGGTCATTACGGCTACGTTTTTGAGAGACTTATTCAGCAAAGAAAAATCATAAATTCCTAATGCAAGACCGGCGCCTAAAATCGGTCCCATTAGAGGCGAGATCAGCATTGCGCCGATAATGACCGCGGTCGAATTCGTATTTAATCCAATGGAAGCGATGAAGATCGCGATAATCAAAGTCCAGACGTTTACACCCTTAAATTCTACCCCCTTTTTTATCGCATCGACGGTTCCCTTTTGATCCGTATCATCCACGATGTGAAATAGATCGACAGTATAATCCACGAATTGTCGAAAAATCGTCGAGAATGAGGGGGACTTCGTTCCTTTAAACGTCATGACAAGAACCTTTTTCGAAAATTTTTAAAAGAGAATGTTCTTCTAAGAACCTGTCCCAAAATCGGGACAGAACCTTGCAGCTGATCTTTCCGGTAAAGTAAAATTAGGTTTTGGGACACGCTGTAAAGTTTTCGATTCGCTTGTGAAAAGAATACAAAACGATAAGATCCTGTAAAGTGTAAATTCTATTCTGAAAATCTTGAATTGAGTGGAACATCGAGCGAGAAGGGTATTGGACAATCTTGCGTTCCGTAGATATATTATTATTGTATAATGTGTTGTTTCTTTTTTTGTTGTCGAGGTCGATTGGATCGGTTAAAAATGAGACAACGAGTCGACTTTGAATCTAGAATCGAGGGTTTTGTATCCCAAAAAAACGAAAAAGATCCGATTGTTCTAACGGCAAAAAGGATTTTGATCCGATCTTTATGCTAAGCGGATTCGATATTTTCATCGGTAAAAGGAGATCAGACTACGATATGAACGGGATTCTTTCCAATTTCAATCATCCTAGATTTAAGCCGAACGATCCGAACGGTCACTATGAAAGCTGGTTCGTCCGAGCAAACGATCCGAATTCGCATCGAGCATTATGGATTCGTTATACGATTTTTTCTCCGAAAAAACATCCCGAAAAAGCGATCGGCGAACTTTGGGCGATCTATTTCGACGGGGACAAAAAAAGCCACTTCGTTTCCAAGTCAGAGTTCCCGATCGATCAATGCAAGTTTCAATCCGCTCCGCTTTCCATTGTGATCGGCGGATCGGAACTGACGGATTCTTATTTAATCGGAAAGGCCGGAAATAAAAAAGGTCCGGAGAATTTTTTCTGGGATTTGAAAATTTCGGGAGGCAGTCCTCCGCTTTTTCTTTTTCCGGAAAATCTGTACGAAGGAGGTTTTCCGAAAGCGAAGGTGTTGGTCGGAAATCCTCGGATCAAACTTTCCGGAACCTTAAAACTCGGCTCCGATGAAGTTTCGATCGAAGATTGGATCGGAAGTCACAATCATAACTGGGGATCGAAGCACACCGATCAATATGCTTGGGGGCAGGTCGTCGGCTTTGCGGAAGAGCCGGATTCTTTTTTGGAACTTGCAACGGCTAAGTTGAAGATCGGACCGATTTGGACTCCGGCGATCACGCCGATCGTGTTTCGTTTTCGCGGTAAGGATTATAAACTCAATCACCCTCTCGGCGGCTTCGGAAGAGCGAACTATCGCTACTTCGATTGGAATTTTTCCGCGAGTTCGAACGAGATTCAACTCAAAGGAAGAATCTACGCGGAACCGAACGACTTCGCTTGTCTTCAATATTGGAACCCGCCCGGCGGTTGGAAACATTGTCTTAACAGTAAGATAGCGAGCGCGGAACTTTACGTAAAAAGAAAAAAGGATCCTGCTTTTTTGAAATTAACTTCGAATCGCAAAGCCGCATTCGAAATTCTTACCGACGATTTTTCGCACGGAATGAAACCGGAGGTTTAAGAAGAATCGAAATTCTCCGTTTTTTATTCGGGAGTATTCTACGAATCGGCGAACCTTCGGACGTCTTTACGCGATTCTACTTGGTTTATTTTTCTTTTAGGATATAGTTTTTATTCGATTCAGGAGTAAAACATGGAAACGGTTTCCGGTAAGAATATCACGATTCAGTTCGACGGAAAAAAGTGCATCCACTCAAGAAATTGCGTTCTCAATCGTCCGGATGTTTTTGTTCCGAACGTAAAGGGAGAATGGATTTATCCCGATCGCGCAACTTCGGGTGAAATTCAAAATCTTGCGCTGAACTGTCCTTCCGGTGCGATTCGTTTTACGAGTAAGATCGAATCGGAAAACGAAAAAGCTCCTCTTGTAAACGTAGTTCGAGTCCGCGAAAACGGTCCGCTTGCGTTCCATGCCGACTTGGAAATCATAGGACAAACGGATTCAGGGTTTCGCGTAACGTTATGTCGTTGCGGCGCCTCCAAAAACAAACCGTTCTGCGATTCCAGTCATAACGGGATAGGATTCGCTGCTACCGGCGAACCTTTAACGGAAGAATCTTTTCCGTTGGAAGTTAGGAACGGAAAAGTAACAATCAAACCGATTCACAACGGTCCCTTAAAAGTGAGCGGGAATCTTGAAGTCTGTTCCGGCACGGGAAGAACCGTCAATCGTTTGACGGAGGCATTTCTTTGCCGATGCGGAGGATCTTCAAACAAACCGTATTGTGACGGAACGCACAAGAAGAACGGATTTCAAGGTTAAAATCCCCGTTTTAGACAAAGTTTATAGCGGAAGAATTCGATACGATTCGAAATGGAGAAATATGTTTTAAAAATATAATAATATCCTGATATTTGAATGTTTTATAAGCCGAAATGACGGATTGCCAGCTTCCAATAAAGATACTGATGCAAAAGCGTGATTTTGATCCAGCCTTGCTTCCGATATTTACGATCGCTCGTATAAAGATAGGAGGGGATTCGGTTTAAGTGAATTCCCTTTTGTTGCGCCTTCCATACAAACAGAAGATCCTCGCCGTAGGCGGTTGATTCGTCGAATCCGCCGAGGCTCAAAAATTTATCCTTTTGAATACAAAGGCCTTGGTCTCCGAACGGGGAGCGTAAAATTTGCGATCGTAGGTTGGCGCCGATCGCATTGATCTTCATCCGTTTGCGAGTAGGATAAAATTGCAGTTTAAAGTAATGGAATGCGTTCGGTTTTTCGGAGATCGCTTTTTCAAGCGCGGGAATCGTCTCGGAAGTGAGGCGGCTGTCTCCGTGAAGAAACCACAGAAATTCACCTTGGGATTGTTCGGCGCCTCGGTTCAAGGTTTGCGCCCGGTTTAGGCCCGTCGCGCTTTGTGATACGATGATTTCCCAGTCGGCGGGCAGGCGAGGAGATAGTTCTTTTAAAAGCGAAGCGGTTTCCGTTTCTCCCTGCCGAACTGGAATGATTACGGAAACGCGCTTCATCGAAGTTCATCTTCGATTTTCTTTTCGAAAAGACGATTCAATTTTGAAAATCGGTTACGGTTTTTGACGCTTCGTTTTTATTTAAATACGCGTTCGTACCGCTCTTTGATTTTGTCCCCAGTTTGAATTGAAATCCGGAACATATAAA